>NZ_JBVISM010000003.1:0-328914 GCF_055575515.1 Streptomyces sp. NPDC034086
GAGTTCTCAAGGAACGGACGCTTCCTTCGTACTCACCCTCTCGGGCTTTCCTCCGGGCTTTCGTTCTTCGTTCTTGCGTTTCCGACTCTATCAGACTCTTTCGTGTCCGATTTCCTCGGCGCTTTCGAGGTCCTGCGCTTTCACGCTTTCCCTTTCCGGCGGTTCCGACTCTATCAGATCCTTTCGGGCCTGACTCCCAGTCAGCGGGTTTTGCCTTCCGGGCTGTTGGGCCCTTCCGGCGAGTGAGACAGTAGCGGATTCCTTGCCCCCGAAGCCAATCGGCGGCTGCGTCCTGGAACGCGGATTCCTCATTCGCAAATACGCATGAAAACGGGACGACGGGATGCGTCGTTCGTTCGAATGTGTAGTGCGGGATGGCTGTCCGGGGACCGACCGGGGTCGGCGCTCACGTCGGACAACTCGAAGAACCTTACGGACCGGGCACACCCGTGTCAACTGCCCGCTGACCAGCGGCGGCCGGTCGGCGAACTTCCCGCGCGTCCCGCCCTCCGGGGGCTACGCTGCCCCCATGACTACGCATGCGCTCACGCTCAGCCTCCGCTGGTGGGCCGCCTGACGGCGGCCGACCTTCCACGCGAGCACGCATGCGCTCACGGCCGCCGCCACGGCGGCCGTTTCTGTTTCTCCCCTCCCGGGAGTGGCTCGGTCGCCCGGCGCGGTGGCCGCGGGACCACACCACCACTCACAGGGAGAGCAGCAGACATGACGAGGATCTTCAGCGGGATCACCCCGTCCGGGCACCTGACACTGGGCAACTACCTCGGGGCCCTGCGCCAGTGGGTCGCGGCCGAGCACGCTCCCGCGGACGCCCTGTTCTGCGTCGTGGACCTGCACGCGCTCACCGTGGAGCACGATCCCGCCCGGGTGCGGCGCCTCACCCGGCAGGCCGCGACGCTGTTCCTCGCCGCCGGACTGGATCCGCGGCGGTGCACCCTCTTCGTGCAGAGCCACGTCGGCGAGCACACCCGGCTGTCCTACCTGCTGGAGTGCACCGCCACCGACGGGGAGCTCCGGCGGATGATCCAGTACCGGGAGAAGGCGGCGAAGGCGGAGGCGTCCGGTCAGGGCGTACGGCTGTCGCTGCTGACGTATCCCGTGCTGATGGCCGCCGACATCCTCGCCTACGGGGCGGAGGAGGTGCCGGTGGGCGAGGACCAGCGGCAGCACGTGGAGCTGACGCGGGATCTGGCGGTGCGGTTCAACCAGCGGTACGGGCACACCTTCACCGTGCCCCGGGTGGCGCTGCCCGCCGTGGGCGCGCGGGTCATGGACCTCCAGGACCCCACCTCGAAGATGGGGAAGTCCAGTGAGAACGGCGCCGGGATCGTCTACCTGCTGGACGAGCCGGCGGTGATCACCAGGAAGGTGATGCGGGCCGTGACCGACAGCGGCGACGGCGGGGTGGTCTACGACCGGGCGGCGCGGCCCGGGGTGGCGAACCTGCTGGACGTCCTGGCCGCCTGTACGGGCGGGGATCCGCGGGAGCTGGCCGGGAAGTACGAGCAGTACGGGCCGCTGAAGCGGGACGTCGCCGAGGCCGTGGTGGAGCTGCTGCGGCCGCTGCGGGAGCGGCACGCCGAGCTGGCGGCCGATCCGGGCGAGGTGGAGCGGGTCCTGCGCGAGGGGGCGGCGCGGGCGCGGGCCCTCGCCCGGCCGGTGGTGGACCGGGCGTACGAGGCCATCGGGCTGCTGGCGCCCTGAAGCGCGAGGGGGACGGCGGCCCCTCCGCACCGGGGGGGCCGCCGTTCCTGCGCGGGTCAGCTGTTGCCGGTGGCGAGTTCGCGGCTGCGGTCGCGGGCCGCTTCGAGGGCGGCGATCAGGGCCGCGCGTACTCCGTGCTTCTCCAGCTCGACGATGGCGTTGATCGTCGTGCCGGCGGGGGAGGTGACGGCCTCGCGGAGCTTGACCGGGTGCTCGCCGCTGTCACGGAGCATGACGGCGGCGCCGATGGCCGCCTGGACGATGAGGTCGTGGGCCTGGGCGCGGGGCAGGCCGAGGAGGATGCCCGCGTCGGTCATGGCCTCGACGAGGAAGTAGAAGTACGCGGGTCCGGAGCCGGAGAGGGCGGTCGCGGCGTCCTGCTGGGACTCGGGGACGCGCAGGGTCTTGCCGACGCCGCCGAAGATCTCCTCGGCGTGCTGGAGGTGGGCGGCGGTGGCGTGGCTGCCGGCGGAGATGACGGACATGGCCTCGTCGACGAGGGCGGGGGTGTTCGTCATGACGCGGACGACGGGGGTGCCGGGGGCGAGCCGTTCCTCGAAGAAGGCGGTGGGAACGCCGGCGGCCCCGCTGATGACCAGGCGGTCGGCGGGGACGTGCGGGGCGAGCTCTTCGAGGAGCTTGCCCATGTCCTGCGGCTTGACGGTGAGGATGAGGGTGTCGGCGCGCTTGGCGGCTTCGGCGTTGGTGACGGCCTCGACGCCGTAGCGGGTGCGGAGCTCCTCGGCGCGCTCGGGCCGGCGGGCGGTGACGAGCAGTTTGGCGGCCGGCCAGCCGCCCCGGATCATCCCGCTGAGCAGGGCCTCGCCGATCTTGCCGGTACCGAGGACTGCGACTGTCTGGGTCATGCCCGATTCACCTCGCCGAACGAACGTGGGACGTACGGGCTCATCCTCGCACCGGGCGGGTGCGGCCGGGGCGGGTGTCCGGTCCGTGGTCGCCGGGGGCGGACTACGGGGTCCTGCGGCGGAGGGTGGCGGCGCCGAGGGCGAGGACGAGCAGGGCGCAGGCGGCGACCACGACGGCGTCGCGGACGAAGTCGGCGGTCATGTCGGTGTGGGTGAGGACCTGGGTCATGCCGTCGACGGCGTAGGACATGGGCAGGACGTCGGAGACGCCTTCGAGTACGGGGTGCATGGTGTCGCGCGGGGTGAAGAGGCCGCACAGGAGCAGTTGCGGGAAGATCACGGCCGGCATGAACTGGACGGCCTGGAACTCGGACGCGGCGAAGGCGGAGACGAAGAGGCCGAGGGCGGTGCCGAGGAGGGCGTCCAGGAGGGCGACGAGCAGGAGCAGCCAGGGGGAGCCGGTGACGTCGAGGCCGAGGAGCCAGAGGGCGAGGCCGGTGGCGAGGAGGGACTGGACGACGGCGACGGCGCCGAAGGCGAGGGCGTAGCCGGCGATGAGGTCGGCCTTGCCGAGCGGCATGGCGAGGAGGCGTTCGAGGGTGCCGGAGGTGCGTTCGCGGAGGGTGGCGATCGAGGTCACGAGGAACATCGTGATGAGGGGGAAGATCCCGAGGAGGGACGCGCCGGTGCCGTCGAAGGTGCGGGGGCTGTCGTCGAAGACGTAGCGCAGCAGGGTGAGCATCAGGACGGGTACCAGCAGCATCAGCGCGATGGAGCGCGGGTCGTGGCGGAGCTGGCGCAGGACGCGGGCGGCGGTGGCGAGGGTGCGGGCGCGGTTCATCGGTGGTTCTCCTTCGCGCGTGCGCCGGCTTCGTCGACGAGGCGGAGGAAGCCTTCCTCGACGGTGGCGGTGCGGGTGCGGGTGCGCAGGGCTTCGGGAGTGTCCTGGGCGAGGACGCGGCCCTCGCGCATGAGGAGCAGGTCGTGGCAGCGTTCGGCCTCGTCCATGACGTGGGAGGAGACGAGGATCGTGGTGCCGCGGCGGGCGGTGAGGTCGTGGAAGAGGTTCCACAGGTCGCGGCGCAGGACGGGGTCGAGGCCGACGGTGGGTTCGTCGAGGACGAGCAGTTCGGGTGTGCCGAGGAGGGCCACGGCGAGGGAGACGCGGCTGCGCTGGCCGCCGGAGAGGTCGCCGGCGAGGGCGGTGGCGCGGCTGGTGAGGTCGACGTCGGTGATGGCCCGTTCGACGGCGGCGCGGCGTCGGCCGGCGGCGGTGCGGCCGGGGTCGAGGACGGCGGCGAAGTAGTCGAGGTTCTGGCGGACGGTGAGGTCGTCGTAGACGGAGGGCGCCTGGGTGACGTAGCCGACGCGGGAGCGGAGGCCGGGGTGGCCGGCGGGGTGGCCGAGGACGTCGAGGGTGCCGGTGACGTGGGCCTGGGTGCCGACGACGGCGCGCATGAGGGTGGACTTGCCGCAGCCGGAGGGGCCGAGGAGGCCGGTGACGCGGCCGCGGGGAACGGTGAAGGCGATGCCGTCGAGGACGGTGCGGGGGTGGCGTCCGGTGCCGCGGCGGACGGTGAGGCCGTGGGCGTGGATGGCGGGAGGGGGCTCCTCCGGCTGGTTATTCATCATGTGATGAATAATGCTCCTGGCTGTGCCGGCCGTCAATGGACCACGGGTTCGGGAGAGCCGGCGGGGTGGCGCGCTACTTCTTGCGCTTGGGGCGGCGGGCGGCCGGGTTGCCCGTACGGGCGCTGCGGCGGCGGCCGTACTCGGACACGGCACGCTCGTACTCGGCACGGCGGAGCTTCTCCCCGGGGGCCTCGGTCAGGCTGCGCAGGAAGTAGGCGGCGAGCGAGCCGATGAAACCGATCGTCTTGAGGCCCTTGAGGGCGGCCTCGTCGGACGACGGCCGGGGACGGCGGCCGAAGGACTCCCATGTCTTGGCGAAGGAGATGGCGCTGGCGATCGCGAAGAGCACCACGACGGAGATGCTGAGGAACGGGCCGACGTCGCCGATCTCCAGGCCCTCGTAGGCGAAGCGCAGGAGGAAGGCACCGGTGACGGCGGCGGCGAGCGAGCCGGCGGCCACACCGGCGCGGCGCAGGGCGTAGCCGTTGTCGTGGTCCACCCAGGAGGTGCCGAAGAACCGGATCGGCTCGGGCCGCGGCCCGGGGGCCGGCGTGCCGGGGGTGCTCTGGTCTCGCTGCTCCGCATCGCTCACAGCAGCGATTATCTCCCCCGGCCGCCGCCGAAGGACCCCCGGGCGGGCGGATCCGCCCGGGGGCGTCCCGGCCGGCGAAGCGGTGACGCGGTCAGCCGCAGCGGCCGGCGACGTAGCCGTCGGCGCCGGTCTGGACGTAGGCGTCGGAGACGAAGCGGCCGTTGCCGACGCAGTCCCACAGGTCCGTGGTGCCGTACGGGCCCGAGACGGTGGTGCCGGGGCACTGGCAGCGGATCGTGACGTACCCGCCGACGGGTACCGCGTCGATGATCGGGTAGTTGGTGCCGGGGCCGCTGCGGATGTTGACCCGGTAGCCGGGCGCGGTCGGGTAGGACTGGAAACCCGAGTCGGCGGCCGCGAGGCCCTGCGCCTGGCCGGAAACGTTGTCGGTGGACATGTGAGAACTCCCCCCATGGGTGTTGCCTCTGCGCAACGCGCGCAGGGTAGCAAGCCCTTGGATGTTCGCACGGGGCATCGACTAGGCTCCGGCGGGGGTGGTGAGCGGTGCAGTCACTGCACGCGGACTACGCCGGGTTTCCGGAGTACGCCGGGCAGTACCGGCTCGAATCCGTGCTCGGCTCCGGCGGCATGGGCGTCGTCCATCTGGCCACCTCCAGCTCCGGGCTGAAACTCGCCGTCAAGGTCGTCCACGCCCAGCACGCGGTGGACGCGGAGTTCCGGGCCCGGTTCCGTCAGGAGGTCGCGGCCGCGCGGAGGGTCAGCGGCGCCTTCACCGCGCCCGTCGTGGACGCCGACCCCGACGCCGAACGGCCCTGGATGGCCACCCTCTTCATCGACGCGCCGACCCTGTCCGAGCGGGTACGGGAACGCGTGCTCGACCCCGTCGAGCTGACCCGGCTCGCCGCCGGGCTGGCGGAGGCCCTGCGGGACATCCACCGGGCCGGTGTGGTGCACCGGGACCTGAAGCCGAGCAACGTGCTGATGGCCCCGGACGGCGTCCGGGTCATCGACTTCGGCATCTCGCGCCCGGCCGACAGCGACCTGCGCACCGAGACCGGCAAGCTGATCGGGACCCCGCCGTTCATGGCGCCGGAGCAGTTCCAGCGGCCGAGGGAAGTGGGCACGGCCGCCGACGTGTTCGCGCTGGGCGCGGTGCTGGTGCACGCGGCGACCGGGCGCGGGCCCTTCGACTCCGACAGCCACTACCTGGTGGCGTACCAGGTCGTGCACAGCGAGCCCGACCTGACCGGGCTGCCCGCCCGGCTCGTGCCGATCGTGGCGCGGTGCCTGGCGAAGGATCCGGCGGAGCGGCCGACCGCCGAGGCGCTGATCGCCGAGATGCGCGCCGTCGCGTACCCGACGTCCGAGGACACCCAGGCCTTCATCCCGCGGCCGCGCCGGCCGCGTGCGGAGGAGGAGGAGGCCACCCACCGGCGGCAGCGGATCCCGACGGACCGGACGCCGCCCCGCCGCCGCCGCGGGCGGGCGCTGCCGGCGGCCGCGCTCGGGGTGCTGCTCGCCGCGGGGGCGGTCGGCGGCTACCTGTGGTGGGCGCCCGGCACCGGGGCGCCGGAGCAGCCCGTCGCCCATGCCTCCGGGAAGCCGGGCAAGGCCTTCTCCCCCTGGTCGACCGCACCGGGCACCCCGGCGGTGTCCTGCTCGGCGGACGCCGGCGGACTGTACTGCTCCGGCCGCGGCGTGGCCGCCACCCGCCTCGACCCGGCGGACGGCTCGACGGCGTGGACGGTGCGCGCGAACCCCCCGGGCCAGGGCCTGTCGTCCGCCAGTGCTCCGCTCCACGCGGGCGGGCTGGTCCTCGTGACGGCACCCGGCAGCGAGCGGCTCCAGGCACTGGACCCCGGCACGGGCGCGGAACGCTGGCAGCGGAAGCTGTCCGGTGGCACGCGCGTGGTGACGGCGGGACCGTACGCGCTCACCGTGGCCGCGAACGGCGAGGTCACCGCCCTCGACGCCGCGAGCGGCGCCGCGCGCTGGACGCGCAGGATCGGTGACACCGGGTCCGTGTGGTGGGGCGGCCCGGGGGCGGCGGGGGCGCCCGTGCTGTACGTGGCGACCGCGGCCCTCGACGGAGGGTCGACGCAGCTCGCGGAGGTCGATCCGGCGACGGGGGCGGTGCGCTGGCAGACGCGGGCCCCGGGGAAGCTGCGGCCGGTCGGCGTGGCGCGGGGTGCGGTACAGCTGCTGGACAGCGACGCGGGGGCCAGGACCGCCGGCATCGTCAGGGTGGACGTGGCGGCCCGGACCGTGCGCCGGACCCAGCTGCCGGCACCGCTGTTCGACGCGGAGGCGACCGTGGGGCCGGAGGGGACCGTCTACGCCTTCGGCAGCGGCGGGGCGCTCGTGGCGGTCGCCGCGGAGCGGGAGCTCTGGCGGCTGGAGACCGGGGCGGCCAGCGGATCGGGGCCCGTCGTCTCGGACGGGCGGGTCTTCCTGATGACCGGCGACGGCCGGCTGCTGGCCGTGGACGCGGCGGCCGGGCGGCTCGCGGGGCAGACCAGGCCGCGCATGGCGGCCCAGGGCACCTTCAGCGCCACCCTCCCCGCCCCCGTCGTCACCGGCGGCCGGGTCTACGCCTCCGCCCCCGACGGCACCGTCTTCGCCGTGGACGCGCGGAACCCCGCCGGTTGGTGAACCGCACCGGCGGGGTCCGCGGTGGTCAGCCCAGCTTCGACACGTCGCGGACGGCGCCCTTGTCGGCGCTGGTGGCCATCGCGGCGTAGGCGCGCAGGGCGGCCGAGACGGTGCGCTCGCGGTTCTTCGGGGCGTACACGCCGCCGAGGGCCGCGTGCCGGGCGGCCAGTTCCTCGTCGGAGACCAGCAGCTCGATCGACCGGTTCGGGATGTCGATGCGGATCCGGTCGCCGTCCTCGACGACCGCGATGTCACCGCCGGAGGCCGCCTCCGGGGAGGCGTGGCCGATGGACAGGCCCGAGGTGCCGCCGGAGAAGCGGCCGTCCGTCACCAGGGCGCAGACCTTGCCGAGGCCGCGGCCCTTGAGGAACGAGGTCGGGTAGAGCATCTCCTGCATGCCGGGGCCGCCGCGCGGGCCCTCGTAGCGGATCACGACGACGTCGCCCGGCCGGACCTGCTTCGTCAGGATCTTCTCGACGGCCTCGTCCTGCGACTCGCAGACGACCGCGGGGCCCTCGAAGGTCCAGATCGACTCGTCGACACCGGCCGTCTTCACGACGCAGCCGTCGACCGCGATGTTGCCGCGCAGGACGGCGAGGCCGCCGTCCTTGGAGTACGCGTGCTGCACCGAGCGGATGCAGCCGCCCTCGGCGTCCAGGTCGAGGGTCTCCCAGCGCTCGGACTGGGAGAAGGCGGTGGCGGAGCGCTTGCAGCCGGGCGCCGCGTGCCACAGCTCCATCGCCTCCTCGGACGCCGTGCCGGAGCGGGCGTCCCACTTCGCGAGCCAGTCCTCCAGGCCCGTGGAGTGGACGGTGGTGACGTCCTTGTTGAGGAGCCCGCCGCGGTGCAGCTCGCCGAGGATGGCGGGGATGCCACCGGCGCGGTGGATGTCCTCCATGTAGTACGTGCCGCCGGGCGCGACGTTCGGGGCGACCTTGGCCAGGCACGGGACGCGGCGCGAGACGGCGTCGATGTCCGTCAGGTCGTACTCCAGGCCCGCCTCCTGCGCGGCGGCCAGCAGGTGCAGGATCGTGTTGGTCGAGCCGCCCATGGCGATGTCCAGGGCCATGGCGTTCTCGAAGGCCTCGCGGGAGGCGATGCTGCGCGGCAGGACGGACTCGTCACCGTCCTCGTAGTAGCGCTTGGTGATCTCCACGACCGTGCGGCCGGCGTCCTCGTACAGGGCGCGGCGGGCGGTGTGCGTGGCGAGGACGGAGCCGTTGCCGGGCAGGGCCAGGCCGATGGCCTCGGCCAGGCAGTTCATCGAGTTGGCCGTGAACATGCCCGAACACGAACCGCACGTCGGACAGGCGTTCTCCTCGATGCGCAGGACGTCCTCGTCCGAGACGTTCTCGTTGGAGGCGTCGACCATGGCGTCGATCAGGTCCAGCTTGCGGACGGTGCCGTCCACCAGGGTCGCCTGCCCGGCCTCCATCGGACCGCCGGAGACGAAGACCACCGGGATGTTGAGGCGCATGGCGGCCATCAGCATGCCGGGGGTGATCTTGTCGCAGTTGGAGATGCAGATCAGGGCGTCCGCGCAGTGCGCCTCGACCATGTACTCCACGCTGTCCGCGATCAGGTCGCGCGAGGGCAGCGAGTACAGCATGCCCGCGTGGCCCATGGCGATGCCGTCGTCGACCGCGATCGTGTTGAACTCGCGCGGGATCGCGCCGGCGGCGCGGATGGCGTCCGAGACGATGCGGCCGACCGGCGCCAGGTGGGTGTGACCGGGGACGAACTCGGTGAAGGAGTTGGCGACCGCGATGATCGGCTTGCCGATGTCCTCGCTCGCTACGCCCGACGCGCGCATCAGCGCACGAGCGCCTGCCATGTTGCGGCCGTGGGTGACGGTGCGGGACCTCAGCTCGGGCATGCGGTTTCACTCCCCATGAGTGCGGCTGTACGGTCAGCCGCGACTGCGGATATGGCTCGGTTACGAGGCTACGCCCACCGCCCGCGATCCGGACACCTCGTCCGGATGCCGGGACGCGGGGGTCATTCCTCGGTCAGGTACCGCTGGAGGGTGGGGGCGACGAGGGCCACGATGTCCTCCGCGTCCGCCGACGCGAGCGGCTCCACCCGGACCACGTACCGCAGGATCGCGATCCCGACCATGTGCGAGGCGGCCAGCTCGGCGCGGAACGTCGGGTCCGGGACGTCGAGGTCGGCGGCGATCCGCTCCAGCACCCGGCGCAGCACCAGCGTGCGCAGCACCTTCGCGGCGGCGTCGTGCGTGAGCGCCGACCGGATCACGGCCAGCAGCGGCACCCGGGTGACCGGGTTCTCCCACACCCCCAGGAAATAGCGGACCAGCCGCTCCCCGATGCCGTCGGGGCCCTCCCCGAGAATGGCCGGAACCACCAGGGCCGGCTCCAGGCTCACCTCGATGGCCGCGGCGAAGAGGTCGTCCTTGCTGCCGAAGTAGTGGTGCACCAGCGCCGGGTCCACCCCCGCGACCTTCGCGACGCCGCGCACGGACGTCTTGTCGTACCCGCGCTCCGCGAACACCTCGCGGGCGGCGAGGCGGATGCGCTCCTGCGTACCGGGGCCCTCGTCCGCCTCGTCCTGGCGCGGCCGGCCGGGGCCGCGCCGCCGCTTCACGGGCTCCGTCACCGGCGGCCGGCCGGCTTCGCGAGGTGCGCGCGGGTGAAGGCCAGCGCCTCCGCGAGGTCCGCCTCCCGCTCGGCGGAGGACATGGCGCGCCGCGTGTTGACCTCGATCACCACGTGCCCGTCGAAGGAACTCCGGGCCAGCCCCTCGAGCAGCTCGGCGCAGGGCTGCGTACCGCGCCCGGGGACCAGGTGCTCGTCCTTCGCCGATCCGTTGCCGTCGGCGAGGTGGACGTGGGCCAGCCGGTCCCCCATCCGGTCGATCATCGCGGAGGCGTCGGTGCGGGCGGTGGCGGTGTGCGACAGGTCGACGGTGAAGTGCCGGTAGTCGTCCTTGGTCACGTCCCACTCCGGCGCGTACGCGAGCATCTCGCGGTCCCGGTAGCGCCACGGGTACATGTTCTCGACGGCGAAGCGGACGTCGGTCTCGTCGGCCATCCGCCAGATCCCGGACACGAAGTCCCGCGCGTACTGGCGCTGCCAGCGGAACGGCGGATGCACCACGACGGTGGACGCCCCCAGCCGCTCGGCCGCCGCCCGGGCTCGGTGGAGCTTGGTCCACGGATCCGTCGACCACACGCGCTGGGTGATGAGCAGACAGGGCGCGTGCACGGCCAGGACCGGCACCTGGTGGTGGTCCGACAGACGGCGCAGCGCGTCGATGTCCTGGCTCACCGGGTCCGTCCAGACCATGACCTCCACCCCGTCGTAGCCGAGGCGCGCGGCGATCTCGAAGGCGGTCGCCGTGGACTCCGGGTAGACGGAGGCGGTGGACAGGGCGACCTTCGGGGTCCGGCTGCTCGGGATACGGAGTGGATCTGCCACGGTGACAGATTACGGGGCGCCTCCCCGGCGGGACGCACACGGCGGCATCTCGTCATACTTTTCGGATGGAAACCGAAGGGAGCGCGCGGGCCCGGCAGTGGCTGGCCGACCGCGGCGTCGTCCAGGTGCCGGGGGGCTGGACGGACCCGGACAGGCCCGGCGCTCCCCGTACCGCCAACGAGATCGCGCACTCCTGGGCGTACGAGGTCTTCGTGGACGAGGACCTCGACGGGGCGGCGGCCGTACGGATGGCCTTTGGCCTGCTGGACCTCCTCGACGAGTACTGGGTCACCTGCGAGATCGGCTTCGCGCACGACGGCCCGGACGGCCCGCTGCCCGCCGGCCCCCTCTGGGAGGGCTACCGCACGCGCCTGGAGGCGGAGCGGGACCCGGAGCCCGTGCGCTACTCGCTCTGGGTCGACTGGTTCGAGGACCGCTCCACCTCCGCCACGGCCTTCGCCGAGGTCCTGGGCAACGACATCGCCGCCATCGTGGCCGCCCCGGCGCCGCCCGCCCTGCGCCGCGCCGCCCGCGTCCTGGCCGACTCGGGCCCGGTCCCGTGGGAGGTCAAGCACCCCGCGTACGAAACGGCGGCCAGCCTCCCGGCCCTGCACGAGCCCCTCTTCAGGGCGCTGCGCGCCGGCTACCACGACCTCTACGGCGACCTGGACCCCGCCGCGGCCCTCACCCTCCTCGACCGCCTCGCCCTCCCCCCGGCCACGGAACACCTCCCCCGGCTCCGCGCGGTCCTCACGGCGGGCCACCGCAACCACCGCCACGCCCCGGAGGCATGGGCCACGGCGGCGGCCTGACGGCGCCGCCGGGGAGCGCGTCCCGGGGCGGGTTACGGCAGGTGGTCCAGGCGGCGGAGGATGACGCCTTCGCGCAGGGCCCAGGGGCAGATCTCCAGTTCGTCCACGCCGAAGAGGTCCATCGCCGCCTCCGCCACCAGCGCCCCCGCCAGGAGCTGCGCGGCGCGGCCCTCGGAGACGCCCGGGAGGGCGGCGCGCTCCGTCGTGGTCATCACCGTCAGGCGGGGCACCCACTCCTCGAGGGACTTGCGGCTCAGCTCGCGCTGCACGTACAGCCCGTCGGCCTCGCGGGCCGCGCCCGCGAGGCGGGCCAGCTGCTTGAAGGTCTTCGACGTCGCCACCACGTGGTCCGGCCGCCCGAAGCGGCTGAACTCGCCGACCGTCCGCGCGATCCGCGCCCGGACGTGCCGCCGCAGCGCCTTCACGTCCGCCGGGTCCGCCGGGTCCCCCGGGAGCCACGCCGAGGTGAGACGGCCCGCGCCCAGTGGGAGGGACACGGCCGCGTCGGGGTCCTCGTCCATCCCGTACGCGATCTCCAGCGAGCCCCCGCCGATGTCGAGGACCATCAGCTTCCCCGCGGACCAGCCGAACCACCGCCGGACCGCCAGGAAGGTCAGCCGGGCCTCGTCCTCACCGCTGAGCACCGGCAGCTCGATGCCGGTCTCCGCCTTGACCCGGGCCAGGACGGCGTCCGCGTTCGGGGCCTCGCGCACCGCGCTGGTCGCGAAGGGCAGGACGTCCTCGCAGCCCTTGTCCTCGGCGGCCTGCACCGCGCCGGCGATCGCCGCGACGAGCCGTTCGACACCCTCCGGGCTGACCGCCCCGTGCTCGTCGAGCAGCTCCGCGAGCCGCAGCTGCACCTTGTGCGAGTGCGCGGGCTGCGGGCGCGCGCCGGGGTGCGCGTCCACCACCAGCAGATGGATCGTGTTCGAACCCACATCGAGGACACCGAGTCTCATGCGGGAAACGCTACTGGGCCGGACGCGGAGCGGTGGAGGAAGGGGCGCTTAGGCTGGGCTTGTGCCAAATACGAAGAAGGCCAGCAAGAGCGAGACCAAGAAGAAGACCGCGGTGCCGGACGAGAAGGGCCTCGACTTCCCCCGCGCCTGGGTGGAGTTCCCCGATCCGGCCGACGAGGAGCAGGTCTTCCGCTGCGACCTGACCTGGCTCACCTCCCGCTGGACGTGCGTCTTCGGCAGCGGCTGCCAGGGCATCCAGGCGGGCCGCGCGTCCGACGGCTGCTGCACCCTCGGCGCGCACTTCTCCGACGAGGACGACGAGAAGCGGGTCGCCGGGCACGTCGCCCGCCTGACGCCGGAGCTGTGGCAGTTCCACGACGTCGGGAGCGAGTCCGGCTGGACCCAGCTCGACGACGACGGGGAGAAGCAGACCCGCCGCTGGGACGGCGCCTGCATCTTCCTGAACCGGCCCGGTTTCCCGGCCGGCGCGGGCTGCTCCCTGCACATCCTGGCGCTCCGGAGCGGCCAGGAGCCGCTGGAGACCAAGCCGGACGTGTGCTGGCAGCTGCCCATCCGGCGGACCTACGACTGGATCGACCGGCCGGACGACACCCGGGTCCTCCAGGTGTCGATCGGCGAGTACGACCGGCGCGGCTGGGGTCCGGGCGGCCACGACCTGCACTGGTGGTGCACGTCGGCGACCTCCGCGCACGGTGCCGGCCGGCCGGTGTACGTGTCGTACCGGGCGGAGCTGACGGAGCTGATGGGCAAGGAGGCCTACGAGGAGCTGGTGAAGCTGTGCGAGGCGCGGCTGGCCTCGCTGCTGCCGATGGCCCCGCACCCCGCCGACCCCGCGTAGGGTCCGGGGCCGCCGGCCCGGCGTAGGGTCCGGGCCTCAGCCCGCGGGTGTCCCCGGGTCGGGGGAAACCGTTCCTCCTGAGGGGGGTTCCGGGGTCGCCGTGTCCGTCGGGGTCGGCGTGGGCTCCGGGGTCGGCGTGGGGTCCGGGGCGGGCGTGGTCGGCGTCGGCGTGGGCTCCGGGGTCGGCGTGGGCGTCGGGGTGGGGTCCGGGACCGGCGCGGTCGGCTCGGGAGTGGGCGCCGGGCGGCCGCGGCCCTGGAGGGAGACCACCGCACCGCCGGGGTCGACGCCGACCCGGGCCGTCCAGGCGCCGACGGGCTGGGCCGCGGTGTCGACGGTGATCCGGAGGGTGACCGATTCTCCGGGCGCGAGGGTGCCCGCCGTCTGGCTCGCGCGCAGCCAGGGCGCGTCCGACCAGAGCCGCCAGTCGACGGGGCTCCCGCCGGAGGCGGTGAGGGTGAGCAGGGTGGTGGCGCCCCGGGTGGCGGCGGCGACGGTGAGGCGGCCGGGGGCACCGGGGGCACCGGCCTCGGGGCCGGCCGGACTTCCGGCGCTGATGACCTTGACGGAGACGTCGGGGGCCGCGCTGCCGGCGGCGAAGCCCGGTTCCCCGGTGGTGTGGGTGGTGTTGCCGGTGTTCTCGTACCCGGTGAAGGGGTGTCCCCCGGCGGACGGGGGCGGGATCTTCGATTCGCTGGCCGACACGCGGGTGCCGTCGCCGCCGACGGGCTCGCCGGTGGAGGGGGCGCCCCGGTACGCGGCCCACAGCGCGAGTACGGGCGCGGCGACGACGGTGGCCACGACGGTGGTGGTCACCGCCCGGGCGCGGAGCCGGTCGCGGCGGGCGGCGCGGTCCCTGGGGTCCATGGGGAAGCCGGTCCGGTCGAAGCGCGGGCCGGGGCGGCCGCCGCGGCGGCGGCCGGAGCGCAGCATCGCGGCGTGGACGGCGGGGCGGGGCGCGGGGACGAGGGGGAGGACGGCGCTGATGCCGGAGCCCGGCCAGGGTGCCGCGGCGCCGACGCGTTCGGCGGCGCGGCGGCAGCGCGGGCAGTCGTCGACGTGGCGGACGAGCTCGGCGCGCAGGGTGGTGGACAGCAGTACCTGGCCGTCGCCGTCGTCGCCGGTGATGCGGGAGACGGCCGGGCAGTCGGCCGTCTCGACGACGGCGAGGGCGGCGCGGGTGCGTTCGACCTCGCAGGCCGCGCCGGAGAGCAGGTCCCGGGCGGCGCCGGGGGCGGTGCCGAGGACGGCGGCGAGTTCGGTGACGCCGAGGCGGTGGCGGACGGCGAGTTCGAGGGCCTCGCGCTGCTGGGGGGTGGTCCCGGCGGCCTCGGGCCAGGCGAGGCGGGCCAGTTCGGTCCGGCGGTAGGCGCTCACGTCGAGCGGGCGGTGCGCCCGGGGCGCGCGCTCGGAGTCCGCATGCTCCGGCGTGCGCGGGGCGGAATGCGCTCCCTGGCGTACGCGCCGCCGCTCGGCCAGCCGGCGCAGGCAGGCCCAGCGGGCGAGCGCGTAGAGCCAGGCCCGCTGGTCGCCCTCGTCGGGACACCGGCCGGGGTACCGCTCGGCGACGGCGAGGACGTCGCCGAGCACCTCGGTGGCGGCGTCGTGGTCGCACAGGACCGACAGGCAGTACGTGAAGAGGCCGTCGAGGTGGGGCTCGTGCCGCAGGGGCGGGGGCTCCCCGCCGGGGACCGGGTCCTCGGGCCGGACGGTCCCGGCGGTGCCAGCCGCACCACCGGCACCACCGGCACCAGCCGCACCTCCGGCATCACCCGCTTCTGCCGCCGCTCCTCCCCCATAGGAAGGATCACCGGCAACTGGCGTAACCTCCGCACCACCCGTACCGCCCGCCGGGCCCGCCCAGCCCACTCGGGGCGTGCGCCCGTGCGCGGGGTGTGCGCCGGTGCGCGATACGGACTCTCCCTGGTCGCTGCTGTTCACTCGGCGAACCGTAGGCGGCGGGCCGGTAACGCTCCGGAAGCCTTTCGGGGTTTTAGCCCTTACGGGTGAACAGATCGGCACTCCGCTGACAGCGGCCCTGACGCCCGGCCCCGCCGCACCCGGATCCGTGACCGCGGCGGCCGCCCGCGCGCCCAGCGCGTCGGGCGTTGTCGGCGGCGGCGGCTACGGTGGGCGCCATGGCTGCCCGTACATCTCGTTCATCCGCCAAGGACCGGCCGTCCTACCGCTGCTCCGAGTGCGGCTGGACCACCGCGAAATGGCTCGGCCGGTGCCCCGAGTGCCAGGCGTGGGGGACCGTCGAGGAGATGGGCGCGCCCGCCGTACGGACCACCGCGGCCGGTCGCGTCTCCGCGGCCGCGCTCCCCATCGGCCAGGTCGACGGCAGGACCGCGGCCGCCCGCAGCACCGGCGTGGACGAGCTGGACCGGGTGCTGGGCGGCGGCCTCGTTCCCGGCGCGGTGGTGCTGCTGGCGGGCGAGCCGGGCGTCGGCAAGTCGACCCTGCTGCTGGACGTCGCCTCGAAGGCGGCCACCGGCGACCACCGCACCCTGTACGTCACCGGCGAGGAGTCGGCCAGCCAGGTGCGGCTGCGCGCCGACCGGATCAACGCCCTCAACGACCACCTCTACCTCGCCGCCGAGACCGACCTGTCCGCGGTGCTGGGCCACCTCGACGCGGTGCGGCCCTCCCTGCTGGTCCTGGACTCCGTACAGACCATCGCCTCCCCCGAGATCGACGGCGCCCCCGGCGGCATGGCCCAGGTCCGCGAGGTCGCCGGCGCGCTGATCCGCGCCTCGAAGGAGCGGGGCATGGCCACCCTCCTCGTCGGCCACGTCACCAAGGACGGCGCCATCGCCGGCCCCCGCCTGCTGGAGCACCTGGTGGACGTGGTGCTCAGCTTCGAGGGCGACCGGCACGCCCGGCTGCGCCTGGTGCGCGGCGTGAAGAACCGTTACGGGGCCACCGACGAGGTCGGCTGCTTCGAACTGCACGACGAGGGCATCACCGGGCTCGCCGACCCCAGCGGACTGTTCCTGACCCGGCGCGCCGAGGCGGTGCCGGGCACCTGCCTGACCGTGACCCTGGAGGGCAAACGCCCGCTGGTCGCCGAGGTGCAGGCGCTCACCGTCGACTCGCAGATCCCCTCGCCGCGCCGGACCACCTCGGGCCTGGAGACCTCGCGCGTCTCGATGATGCTGGCGGTGCTGGAGCAGCGCGGCCGGATCACCGCGCTGGGCAAGCGGGACATCTACAGCGCGACCGTGGGCGGGGTGAAGCTGACGGAGCCGGCGGCGGACCTGGCCATCGCGCTGGCGCTGGCCTCGGCGGCCAGCGATGTGCCCCTGCCGAAGAACCTGGTGGCCATCGGGGAGGTCGGTCTGGCCGGCGAGGTGCGGCGGGTGACCGGCGTGCAGCGGCGCCTGGCCGAGGCGCACCGGCTCGGCTTCACGCACGCGCTGGTCCCGGCGGACCCGGGGAAGGTGCCGGCGGGGATGAAGGTGACCGAGGTGGCGGACATGGGGGACGCGCTGCGGGTCCTGCCGCGCGGGCGTTCCCGTACGCCGGCCCGGGAGCGGGCGGCGGCGGAATAGCCGGCCCGGGAGCGGGCGGCGGAACGGCCGACGGCGTCGGCGGCGGCGGCCGCACCGCAGCGGAATCCACGCCTCCGCAGGCGGGTCCCGCAGCAGGTCAGCGGGCGGACGCGCGCCGGACGGCAGCCTGACGCCCCGCCCGGCCGGGGGCACCCCGGGGGCCGGCGCACACGGCGCGCACGGGGCCTCCTGGCGGCGGTACGGGCCAAGCCCCGGCGGGCGCACAGCGTGCGCCGGTAGACTTTGGGCTGGTCCGCCCGGCCGTACGCGGCGGCGCAACCCGCGACCGGAGGAGTGCAGTGGCAGCCAAGGACGGGGCAGCAGCACCCGGGAAGTCCGGCGCGAGCTCCAAGCACGAGGCGTTGATGCGCGCCTCGCTGAGCGCGGTCGCGCCTGGTCAGCCCCTGCGCGACGGGCTGGAGCGGATCGTCCGGGGCAACACGGGCGGCCTGATCGTCCTGGGCATGGACAAGACCGTCGAGTCGATGTGCACCGGCGGCTTCGTACTGGACGTGGAGTTCACCGCGACCCGGCTGCGCGAACTGTGCAAGCTCGACGGGGCCCTCATCCTCGACAAGGACATCACCAAGATCCTGCGGGCCGGCGTACAGCTGGTGCCGGACGCCTCGATCCCCACGGAGGAGACGGGCACCCGCCACCGCACGGCGGACCGCGTCTCCAAGCAGTGCGGTTTCCCGGTGGTGTCGGTGTCCCAGTCGATGCGCCTGATCGCCCTGTACGTGGACGGGGAGCGGCGGGTCCTGGAGGAGTCCGGGGCCATCCTGTCCCGGGCGAACCAGGCGCTGGCCACGCTGGAGCGGTACAAGCTGCGCCTGGACGAGGTCGCGGGCACGCTGTCGGCGCTGGAGATCGAGGACCTGGTCACGGTCCGCGACGTCACCGCCGTCGCGCAGCGGCTGGAAATGGTCCGCCGGATCGCGACGGAAATCGCCGAGTACGTGGTCGAACTGGGCACGGACGGGCGACTGCTGTCGCTCCAGCTGGACGAGCTGACGGTCGGCATCGAGCAGGAACGGGAGCTGGTGATCCGGGACTACGTTCCGGAACCGACGGCGAAGCGTTCCCGCACGGTGGAGGAAGCGCTGCCGGCGCTGGACGCGCTGACCCATCCGGAGCTGCTGGAGCTGGCGATCGTGGCGCGCGCCCTGGGGTACACCGGCTCCCCGGAGACGCTGGACTCGGCGGTGTCGCCCCGCGGGTACCGGCTGCTGGCGAAGGTGCCCAGGCTGCCGGGGGCGATCATCGAGCGGCTCGTGGAGCACTTCGGCGGGCTGCAGAAGCTGCTGGCGGCCAGCGTGGACGACCTCCAGACGGTGGACGGCGTGGGCGAGGCCCGTGCCCGCAGCGTCCGCGAGGGCCTGTCCCGCCTGGCGGAGTCCTCGATCCTGGAACGGTACGTCTAACCCTGCGGGAGCGCGGTTCCGGCCCGGCCTAGTCCTGCTTCAGGACGAAGGACGTGCGGGCCACCGGGAGGCCGGGGGACTTGACCTCGACCACGTAGGTGTCCGGGGGCGGGTTGCCCTGCGGGGGGTTCTGGCACTGGTCCGCCGCGCTCGGCTTGCGGTCCCATTCCACCGTCTGCTTCGTCTCGCCCTGTGCCGGCAGCCGGTAGAAGGCGTTGGCCGCGCCCGTCGGACAGTCGGCGGAGGACCAGACGGCCTTGGCGCCGGTCGTCTGGAAGATGGTGACGACCGCCTGCTTCGGACCGAGGCCGAACTTGCAGGTGCTGCCCGAGGTGTTGCGGACGAGCAGTTCGAGACGGGGCTTCTCGTTCGTCTCGTACTCGTTCTTCACGCTCTTGACCTCCCACTGCAGCGCGCTCGCGGGGCACGTCGGCAGGGGGGAGTCCGCCGGGACCTGCGCGGGGGAGGAGCCGGAGGAGCCCGAGGAGCCGGAGGTTCCCGCGCCGGAGGCCGCGCCGGGGCCGCCCGGGGCGTCGTTCCCGCCCGGGCCCTGCGAGCCGCTGCCGCCGCCGGTGGCGGAGCCCGACTCGGCGCGTCCGCCCGGGGCCTGACTGATCGCCGGACCGGAACCGGAGGGGCCGGGGGTGATCGTGCGCACGGGTCCGGAGCCGTCGCCGCCGCCCTTGCCGTTCGTACTGGTGCCGCCGCCACCGGAACTGACGAACCATACGGCGAGCAGCGCGACGAGCGCGGCGACGGACGCCAGCACGGCCCTCCGCCGCCAGTAGATGGAGGAGGGGAGCGGCCCGACCGGATTGCGCAGAGATCCCACGCACCGAACCTTACGAGAACTCGTGCCGCGTTCCGTGCCCCACATGCCGCGCATCCGGCAGGTTTTGCCGATGATCATCCTGCGGGATCACCCGGGACCGGCCATAACCGGCCAGGGGCCCGGCACGGCCCGGCCGGGGCGGCCAGTACGGTCAGTGACCATGGACAGCTCCGACCTCTACCGCGACATCACCGGCTTCGCCCACGACACGCCCGCCTGGGTGCGGTCGGCGGTCGAGGTCTGGACCGAGTACGGCCTCCTCCTCTTCGGTCTGCTCTTCATATCCGTCTGGTGGCGTGCGCGCGGACGGCGCGGCGGGGAGCCGCGGGCCCTCGCGCTGGCGGTGCTCGCGCCGCTGGTCACCGCGCTGGTGTACGTGGCCTCGGAGCTGGTGAAGTCCACCATCGACGAGGAACGGCCCTGCCGGGCGGTGGCCGGTGCTGCCGCCTCCCTGATCCCGTGCCCGCCGTACGGCGACTGGTCCTTCCCCAGCAACCACTCCGCCATCGCCGGCGCCGCCGCCGTCGCGCTGGCGCTGGCCGTCCCCCGGCTCGCGTGGCTGACCGTGCCGATGGGGCTGCTGATGGCCTTCTCCCGGGTCTTCGTCGGCGTGCACTACCCGCACGACGTCGGCATGGGCCTGCTGCTGGGCGCCTCGCTGGCCGTGGTGGCCGTGGCGGCGCTGACCGGTCCGATGACCGGCGTCACCGCCGCCGTCCAGGGCAGCGGCAACCGCGCGGCCCTCTGGTTCACCGGTCCGGGCCCCGCGCGCCGGCCCTGAAACGTGCCAGGATGCCGTCTGTCATGACTGCATCTCCCACACACACCTCCCCGCTGCACGCCCCCGTCATCGCGTGGTTCGACGAGCACGCCCGCGACCTTCCCTGGCGCCGCCCCGAGGCCGGCCCCTGGGGGGTGATGGTCAGCGAGTTCATGCTCCAGCAGACCCCGGTCAGCCGGGTGCTGCCGGTGTACGAGCAGTGGCTCGCCCGGTGGCCCCGGCCGGCCGACCTGGCCGCCGAGGCGCCGGGCGAGGCCGTACGGGCGTGGGGACGGCTGGGCTATCCCCGCCGGGCCCTGCGGCTGCACGGCGCGGCCGCGGCCATAACGGAACGGCACGGTGGCGACGTACCCCGCGACCACGCGCAGCTGCTCGCGCTGCCCGGGATCGGGGAGTACACGGCCGCCGCGGTGGCCTCCTTCGCGTACGGGCAGCGGCACCCGGTGCTGGACACCAACGTGCGCCGCGTCCTCGCGCGCGCCGCGACCGGGGTCGAGTACCCCCCGAACGCCACCACCGCCGCCGAGCGGCGGCTGGCGCGGGAGCTGCTGCCCGAGGACGAGGCGACGGCGGCGCGCTGGGCGGCGGCCTCCATGGAGCTCGGCGCCCTGGTGTGCACCGCCAAGAGCCCCGACTGCGTGCGCTGCCCGGTGGCGGCGCGGTGCGCGTGGCGGCTCGCGGGGAAGCCGGCGCACGACGGGCCGCCGCGGCGCGGTCAGACGTACGCCGGGACGGACCGGCAGGTGCGCGGCAAGCTGCTGGCGGTGCTCCGGGAGGCGGTGGGCCCGGTTCCGCAGGCGGTGCTGGACACCGTCTGGGACGAGCCGGTGCAGCGGGCCCGGGCGCTGGACGGGCTCGTGGCGGACGGGCTGGTGGAGCCCCTCGCACAGGGGATGTACCGGCTGCCGCAGGGCTGACGGCCGGCGGAGCGGGCCCGCCCGACGGAGCGGGCCCGTGCTCCGGCCCCGGTCCTCAGCCCCCTCGAAGCTGACTCGAAGATTCCGTTTCGGGCGGGGAAACCGCAGCTCACGGGCGTTGTTACACAATCTACGGGTGTCCGTGCGCCCACCGCAGGCTGACCCGCACAGTGCCGTGACAACCCCTCCGTACCTTCGGACCCGTAAGACAGCGGAACGGGGACGCAGTGGAGGCGGTCTGCATGGCGCACGGAGAGGTACTCGAGTTCGAGGAGTACGTACGCACCCGGCAGGACGCCCTGCTGCGCAGCGCGCGACGCCTGGTCCCGGACCCGACGGACGCTCAGGACCTGCTCCAGACCGCCCTCGTGCGCACCTACGGCCGCTGGGACGGCATCGCCGACAAGTCCCTGGCCGACGCCTACCTCCGCCGCGTCATGATCAACACGCGGACCGAGTGGTGGCGGGCCCGCAAGCTCGACGAGGTCCCCACCGAGCAGCTCCCCGACGCGTCCGTCGAGGACGGCTCGGACCAGCGCGCCGACCGCGCCCTGCTGATGGACGTCCTCAAGGTGCTCGCGCCCAAGCAGCGCAGCGTCGTGGTGCTGCGACACTGGGAGCAGATGAGCACCGAGGAGACGGCCGCGGCGCTCGGTATGTCGGCGGGAACCGTGAAGAGCACACTGCACCGCGCCCTGGCCAGGCTCCGACAGGAGCTGGAGAGCCGGGACCTGGACATGCGTGCCCTGGAACGCGGTGACCACACCACGCGCTACGAGGGGCGGGAGCGGTGCGCGGCCTGAACGGCCAACTTCTGAGGGGCAGGAGCTCGCTCGTACTCATGTCGACGGGGACGTTCGTCCTCGTCGGCACCGTGCTGTTCGCGGCCGGATGCTCCACCGGCGGCACCGGCCTGCGCGACGGCGGGCCCGCGCGCACCGAGTCGGTGGCGCGCAGCAACCAGCCCACGGGCGGCGCCTCGAAGCCACCGGCCCCGGGGCACTCCCCCGCCGCGTCCACCGGCAGCCCGGTCAAGCGGGTCGACCCGGTGGCCCTGCTGAAGGCCGACCCCAGGGTCAGCGCCGAGATCAAGCGGGACCTCAAGCCCTGCACGGGCAAGGAGTACCCGATCGACGTGAGCTACGGGAAGATCACCGGCGGCACCGTCGTCGACGTCGTGGTCAACGTCCTGTCCTGCGCCGATGCGCTGGGGCGCGGTTCGTACGTGTACCGCTCGGACGGCGGGAAGTACGAGAATGTGTTCGCGGACGAGCAGAAGCCGGTCTACGCGGAGATCGACCGGGGCGACCTGGTGGTCAGCAAGCCGGTGTACGGGCAGGACGCCGCGCCCTCCGAACCGTCCGGCGAGGACGTGATCACGTACCACTGGACCGGCGAGAGGTTCACCGAGCAGGACCGGGTCCACTCGGAGTACAGCAACGTGTACAACCCCGGGATGCAGCCGGCCCCGGCCGTCTCCCCGAAGAACTGAACGACCGAGCGGAAGAACCGGAGTGAGGCTGGGCATGGCCGAGACCCACGTGCTGTTCGTGGAGGACGACGACGTCATCCGCGAGGCCACGACCCTGGCGCTGGAGCGCGACGGCTTCGTGGTCACCGCCATGCCCGACGGACTGTCCGGCCTGGAGTCCTTCCGGGCGCACCGGCCCGACATCGCCCTGCTCGACGTGATGGTGCCCGGCATGGACGGCGTGAGCCTGTGCCGCCGCATCCGTGACGAGTCCACCGTCCCCGTGATCATGCTGTCGGCGCGCGCCGACAGCATCGACGTGGTCCTGGGCCTGGAGGCCGGCGCGGACGACTACGTCACCAAGCCCTTCGACGGCTCCGTCCTGGTCGCCCGCATCCGCGCCGTGCTGCGCCGCTTCGGCCACGCCGGCGGCACCCGCAACGGCGCGAACGGTTCCTCCGACGCGGACGTCCCCGACGAGCGCGGGGTGCTGTCCTTCGGTGACCTGGAGGTCGACACGGAGGGCATGGAGGTCCGCAGGGCCGGCGCCCCCGTGGGCCTGACCCCCACCGAGATGCGGCTGCTGCTGGAGTTCTCCTCCGCGCCGGGCACCGTCCTGTCCCGCGACCGGCTCCTGGAGCGCGTGTGGGACTACGACTGGGGCGGCGACACCCGCGTCGTGGACGTCCACGTGCAGCGGCTGCGCACCAAGATCGGGCAGGACCGGATCGAGACGGTCCGCGGCTTCGGATACAAGCTCAAGGCATGAGTAGAACCGCATGAGGCGCGTCACCCTCCGCACGGGGATCCGCTGGAAGATCACCCTCGCCATCGCGGCCGTCGGCGCGCTCACCGCGCTCGCGCTGAGCCTGGTGGTGCACAGCGCTGCCCGCGTGTCGATGCTGGAGAGCGCCCGCGAGCAGGAGCTGGAACGGGTCCAGTACGTCTCCCGCACCCCCGACGCCGGACGCAAGCCGATCTGGGGCGCCAAGGTCAACGACCCCGAGCTCCCCGCGGAGCTGCGCGAGAAGGCCCGCTCGGGGCGGCGCGGCACCTACATCCACGAGTCCCCCAGGCGGGTCCCCGAGGTGTGGGCGGCCGTACCGCTCGGCAACGGGCAGGTGCTCTCCATGCACCACCCGTTCCGCGAGAGCGCCAACATGGTGCGCGACCTGGACCGGGCCCTCGTCGTCGGCTCTCTGGCCGTGGTGATCGGCGGCTCGGCGATGGGCGTGCTCATCGGCGGCCAGATCTCCCGCCGGCTGCGCCAGGCCGCCGCCGCCGCGCAGCGCGTGGCGCACGGGGACCCCGAGGTGCGCGTACGGGACGCCGTGGGCGGTGTCGTGCGGGACGAGACGGACGACCTCGCGCACGCCGTGGACGCCATGGCCGACGCCCTCCAGCAGCGCCTGGAGGCCGAACGGCGGGTGACGGCGGACATCGCGCACGAGCTGCGGACCCCGGTGACGGGCCTGCTCACCGCGGCGGAGCTGCTGCCGCCGGGTCGGCCGACGGAGCTGGTGCGCGACCGCGCGCAGGCGATGCGGGCCCTGGTCGAGGACGTCCTGGAGGTGGCCCGGCTGGACAGCGCGTCCGAGCGGGCGGAACTCCAGGACGTGGCGCTGGGCGAGTTCGTGAGCCGGCGGGTGGCTTCGCTGATGCCGGAGGCCTCGGTACGCGTCGTCGCGGACGAGATCGTCAGCACGGACCCGCGCCGGCTGGAGCGGATCCTCGGGAACCTGCTGGCCAACGCCTCCCGGTACGGGCGGGCCCCGATCCAGGTCGACGTCGAGGGGCGGGTCGTACGCGTCCGGGACCACGGGCCGGGCTTCCCCGAGGCGCTGCTGCGCGAGGGCCCGAGCCGCTTCCGGACCGGGTCCACGGACCGCGCCGGGGTGGGCCACGGGCTCGGGCTGACCATCGCGGAGGGCCAGGCCCGGGTGCTGGGGGCGCGGCTGACGTTCCGCAACGTCGCGGCGCGGGGCGGCGCGGAGAACGAGGGCGCCGCCGCCGGGGCGGTGGCGGTGCTGTGGCTGCCCGAGCACGCGCCGACCGCGACGGGCAGCTTCCCGGTCGTCCAGCTGCCGGGCTGACCCGGGCTCCGCACCCCGCGGGCCCGGGCCCGGAACCGGGACCGGTGCCCGGGTCCGGGGCGGGCCGGGGAACGGGACCGGTGCCGGGCGCTCCCCGTTCGGGGCGATGTTCTAGCATCCGTGCCATGACTGACGGTACGGACCTCCCGAACAGCCCCCAGCCCGGCCCCGCCCCCGGGAGCGGCGGCTACGGTTTCCCGCCGCAGACGCCGAACCCCTACCAGCCGGGGCCCGTGCAGGGACAGCCCTCCGGCGGGGGCTTCGGACCGCCTCCGGCGCAGCCCCGGACGGAGGCCCCGCTCGGCGGCGGTGGCGCCGAACCGTTCTCCCCGCCCTCCACGCCCTCCACGCCCGACTGGCAGGCCCTGGCCGACGCCACCGAGGCCCAGCGGCGCAAGCGCAGGCGGCTGACCATCGGCATCGGGGCGCTCGCCGTCGTCCTGGTCGCGGGCGGCGCGGGCTACTTCGTACTGAACGGCTCCGGCGACGACCCGAAGAACCCGCCGGCGGTCGCCTCCTCGGGCTCGCCGAGCGCGTCGGGCGGCTCCTCCCCGTCCCCGGACGGCAAGACCCCCGAGGACGACTCCCCGACCGTGCCGGGCGAGCCGAACCTGCTGCGCGACCGCAGCGGGAAGATGGGCATAGCCCTGGGCCCCGGCGCCTCACTGGGCGAGCTGGCCAAGCGGACCGAGGTCCGTTTCAAGGGCACGCCCGACTCCTACGCGCAGGGCGCCGAGCCGGCCGTGGACGTCACCAAGAGCTTCACCGTCTCCACCCGCGCCTACAACGTGGCCGAGACCGGCTCGCGCATGGCGGTGAGCCAGGGCGACGGGGTCTCGTACTCCTTCGAGCTGGGCTTCGAGGTCGTGAACGGCAAGAAGGCCTGGGTGTTCCGGGTGCAGACCGGTGACAAGGGCCAGGCGGCGACCGCCCAGCAGGTGGTCGTGGACAACGTGAACACCACACGGCAGTGGGTGCTGCTGACGGGGACCTACGACGCGGAGAAGAAGACCAT
Organism: Streptomyces sp. NPDC034086; assembly: GCF_055575515.1. Lineage (NCBI taxonomy): Bacteria > Bacillati > Actinomycetota > Actinomycetes > Kitasatosporales > Streptomycetaceae > Streptomyces > Streptomyces sp. NPDC034086. The sequence goes on from NZ_JBVISM010000003.1 coordinate 25,580, forward strand.
CGCGCTGTGGGTGGACGACAAGCAGGGCGGCCAGGCGCAGGTCTCCGGCATCTGGCCGGGCCCCGGGCCGCTCCAGCTGGGCCGGGCCCGCCACCACGAGATCTGGAGCGCCGCGTGGGACGGGCCGCTGGACCACATCCGGATCTTCGACCAGGCGCTGGGCCAGGAGCAGATCACCGGCCTGAAGAACAACAAGACCGGGAAGACCAGGCCGACCCACTCCTGGCTGATCTGACCGGGGTCAGATGGAGACGCCGGCGTTGCGCAGGAAGGCCACCGGGTTGACGGCCGAGCCGTAGTTCGGGGTGGTGCGGATCTCGAAGTGCAGGTGGGGGCCGCTGCTGTTGCCGGTGTTGCCGGACAGTGCGATCCGCTGGGCGGCGGAGACCTTCTGGCCGATCCGGACCTGGATCTTCGAGAGGTGCGCGTACTGGGAGTACGTGTTGTTCGCGTGCTTGATCACGATGGCGTTGCCGTACGCGGGGCCGTCGCCGCCGCCGTTCGGGCCGGCCTTCACGACGGTGCCGGCGCCCGCGGCCCGGACCGGGGTGCCGGTGGGGACCGCGAAGTCCTGGCCGGAGTGCTTGTGCGCCCACATGCTGCCGCCCTTGCCGAAGGTCGCGGACAGCGTGTAGCTCACGACGGGCTTGGCCCACAGGACGGGCTTCGCGGCGGCCGCCTTGGCCTTCGCGGCGGCCTCGGCCCGCGCGGCCGCCTTGGCCTGCGCGTCGGCCTGCGCCTGGAGGGCGGCGGCCTCGGCGGACACGGCGGCGGGGGCCTCGTCGGCGAAGGCGGCGGTCGTCCCGGCCCCGAGAGCCAGCAGCGCGCCGAGACCGGTCGCGGCGAGGGCGGTACGGGTGCGGCGGGTGCTGACGCGCTTCGCGGACATGGGAGACCTCCGGGGCCGGGGACAGGAGCGGTGGCAAGAAAGATCCCGGCGCCTGCGGACCGAACCGCTGCTGCCGGGCTTGCCCCACCTTGGTAACCCGTGCCCCCGGGCTTCCCCAAACGTCCCTTTTACTACCCCGGCTCGTAGCCGCCCGGTCGATCTCCGGGCCCTTGACGCCGTCCGTACTGGGCAAGCGCGGGGACAAATCGGGGCAGCCAGACCTACGAGAGTTCCTAGTAGGTCCGATTTGCCCTGTGCGGCTTGTCACCGGCCCACGGGCCCCGACGCGGCACCGCAAGCACCGCGGGGGCCGCTCCCGCGCCCCGCGCCCGGCCGCGCCCGTCCAGGCGCCGTCCCGTGGCCGGGCACGCGAAAGGGGCGGCCCCGGGACCTTGTGGGTCCCGGGGCCGCCCCTACGCTGCGGCGGAGCGCCGCCGGCGGTTACGCGCCCTTGGAAAGGTCCGGGCCGGAGCCCGTGGCCTCGATCGGGGGGATGTCCGGCAGGGCCGACTTCTCCTCGCCGCGGAAGGTGAACTTGGCGTTCTCGCCCTCACCCTCCACGCCGACGACCACGATGTGACCGGGGCGCAGCTCGCCGAAGAGGATCTTCTCCGACAGCAGGTCCTCGATCTCGCGCTGGATGGTCCGGCGCAGCGGGCGGGCACCCATGATCGGGTCGTAGCCGCGCTTGGCCAGGAGCTGCTTCGCGTCACCGCTGAGCTCGATGCCCATGTCGCGGTCCTTGAGGCGCTCGTCCACCTTGGCGATCATCAGGTCGACGATCTGGATGATGTCTTCCTGGCTGAGCTGGTGGAAGACGACCGTGTCGTCGACACGGTTCAGGAACTCGGGCCGGAAGTGCTGCTTGAGCTCTTCGTTGACCTTCGCCTTCATCCGGTCGTAACCGGTCTTGACGTCGCCCTGGGCGGCGAAGCCCAGGTTGAAGCCCTTGGAGATGTCCCGCGTACCCAGGTTGGTCGTCATGATGATGACCGTGTTCTTGAAGTCCACGACCCGGCCCTGGGAGTCGGTCAGGCGACCGTCCTCCAGGATCTGGAGAAGGGAATTGAAGATATCCGGGTGCGCCTTCTCGACCTCGTCGAAGAGGACGACGGAGAACGGCTTCCGGCGGACCTTCTCGGTCAGCTGGCCGCCCTCCTCGTAGCCCACGTAGCCGGGGGGCGAACCGAAGAGGCGGGAAACCGTGTGCTTCTCGCTGAACTCCGACATGTCGAGGGAGATCAGCGCGTCCTCGTCGCCGAAGAGGAATTCGGCCAGCGTCTTGGAGAGCTCGGTCTTACCGACACCGGACGGGCCGGCGAAGATGAACGAGCCACCGGGACGCTTCGGGTCCTTCAGACCCGCACGGGTACGGCGGATGGCCTGGGAGAGCGCCTTGATGGCGTCCTTCTGGCCGATGACGCGCTTGTGGAGCTCGTCCTCCATGCGCAGGAGGCGGGAGGACTCCTCCTCCGTGAGCTTGAAGACGGGAATGCCGGTCGCGGTCGCGAGGACCTCGGCGATGAGCTCGCCGTCGACCTCGGCGACGACGTCCATGTCGCCGGCCTTCCATTCCTTCTCGCGCTTGGCCTTCGCGGTCAGCAGCTGCTTCTCCGAATCACGGAGCGAAGCGGCCTTCTCGAAGTCCTGGGAGTCGATGGCCGACTCCTTGTCGCGGCGGACGGCCGCGATCTTCTCGTCGAACTCGCGGAGGTCCGGCGGCGCGGTCATCCGGCGGATGCGCATCCGGGAACCGGCCTCGTCGATCAGGTCGATCGCCTTGTCCGGCAGGAAGCGGTCCGAGATGTACCGGTCCGCCAGCGTCGCCGCCTGGACGAGGGCCTCGTCCGTGATGGAGACGCGGTGGTGGGCCTCGTAGCGGTCGCGCAGGCCCTTGAGGATCTCGATCGTGTGGGGGAGGGAAGGCTCCGCCACCTGGATCGGCTGGAAGCGGCGCTCGAGGGCCGCGTCCTTCTCGAGGTGCTTGCGGTACTCGTCCAGCGTCGTGGCACCGATGGTCTGGAGCTCACCACGGGCCAGCATGGGCTTGAGGATGCTGGCGGCGTCGATCGCGCCCTCGGCGGCACCCGCACCCACGAGGGTGTGGAGCTCGTCGATGAACAGGATGATGTCGCCGCGGGTGCGGATCTCCTTGAGGACCTTCTTCAGGCGCTCCTCGAAGTCACCGCGGTAGCGGGAGCCCGCGACCAGGGCACCCAGGTCGAGCGTGTAGAGGTGCTTGTCCTTGAGGGTCTCGGGGACCTCGCCCTTGACGATCGCCTGTGCCAGGCCCTCGACGACGGCGGTCTTGCCGACGCCGGGCTCGCCGATGAGGACCGGGTTGTTCTTGGTCCGGCGGGACAGCACCTGCATGACCCGCTCGATCTCCTTCTCGCGCCCGATGACCGGGTCGAGCTTGGATTCACGGGCGGCCTGGGTGAGGTTGCGGCCGAACTGGTCGAGGACCAGCGAGGTCGAGGGGGTGCCCTCGGCCGGGCCGCCGGCGGTGGCCGACTCCTTGCCGCCCCCGGTGTAGCCGGAGAGCAGCTGGATGACCTGCTGCCGGACCCTGTTCAGATCGGCGCCCAGCTTCACGAGGACCTGGGCGGCGACGCCCTCGCCCTCGCGGATCAGGCCGAGCAGGATGTGCTCGGTGCCGATGTAGTTGTGGCCGAGCTGGAGGGCCTCTCGGAGCGAAAGCTCCAGGACCTTCTTCGCCCGCGGGGTGAAGGGGATGTGGCCGGACGGGGCCTGCTGCCCCTGACCGATGATCTCCTCAACCTGCTGGCGAACAGCCTCGAGCGAAATCCCGAGGCTCTCCAGGGCCTTAGCGGCGACACCCTCACCCTCGTGGATCAAGCCCAGGAGGATGTGCTCGGTGCCGATGTAGTTGTGGTTGAGCATCCGGGCTTCTTCCTGAGCCAGGACGACAACCCGCCGCGCGCGGTCGGTGAACCTCTCGAACATCGTTTATCGCTCCTCAGAGCGGTCGGGCAGTTCGGGGTCGGTCCCCGCCCTGTCCTTCCGCATGCTAGTCCCGCGGGACGGGACAGCTCATTCCAACTGCCGACATCCGTCCACGGCTCACCCCCACGTCGGTGAGGAAAACCGGCTGTAAGAGCCGACTACTGCTCCAACTCGATGGTGCGAGACGATGTTCCCGCAGGCCAGGCAGATACCCGTCACAGGTGTACGCCGATGGCGAACGGAACACGCTCGAATCAGCGTGTCGCCCCGATCCACTAGGAATGTCTTACCCGCGAGGACTGACACTCCATGCCGCCGGACGGGGTCCCCTCCGCTACGGGCGAACAAGCCCGCGTCCCGAATGTGGGACTCCGCCCGCACGGCCTTTACGCTCCGCATCGGCGCGCACGCGCCCCGTAACCCCCCGGCGCCGGCCGGAGTTGCTCCGGTCATGTCCCCCAGCGCCGTGAGCGTCCCCTCGCCCCGCGTCCCGTCCGAGGACGGCACCCGCGCCTGGTACGAGCGCGTGCTCGGCTGGAGCTGCGCGGGCGGGCCGCCCCCGCAGCTGGTCACCGGGATCCGGTTCGACGTGCTGGAGCTGCCCTCGGACGCCGGGACCGCGGTGCTGCGGCGCCGGGTCGCCACCGGTCCGGTGGCCGTGATGGAACGCCGGATGCGGTTCCTGGTCGCCCCGGGCGCGGCCGAGGAACTGGAGGGGCTGCTCGACTGGCTGGAGTGGGGCGGGGTGGCGCTGGACCTGACCGCCCTGGGCGCGGGCGGCAGGATCACCGCGCCCGTGCCTCCCGGGCCGGCGGGGGAAAGCCCTCGGGGGGCCGCCGTGTGGCTGCGGCCCCCCGAGCCGGGGTGCGAGGCATCGCTGCCCGCCCTGCCCGTTCCGGGGCGGGGCGGCGGGCCCGGGCCCTGTGCGGAGCCGGCCGGGCCCGATCTCGTACGCCTGGTGGCCGCGGCGGCGACGGAATGCCACCGCGCCCGCCTGGGGCGGCGTACGCCTCAGCCCTTGGCGTTCTCGTAGGCCTCGCGGATCTCGGCCGGGACGCGGCCGCGGTCGTTGACGCTGAGGCCCTGGGCCTTGGCCCACGCGCGGATCTCGGCGGTGTCCGGGCTGCCGGGCGAAGCGGCGGCGCGGCCCTTGGCGCGGCCCGTGGAGGCACGCCCGCCGGTGCGGCGGCCGGCCTTCACGAACTCCTCCAGCGCACCGCGGAGCTTTTCAGCGTTTGCGGTGGTGAGGTCGATCTCGTAGGTCTTGCCATCCAGAGCGAACGTCACGGTCTCGTCCGCCGTGCCACCGTCGAGGTCGTCGACAAGAAGGACCTGAACCTTCTGTGCCACCGGATTTCCTTTCATCGAAAATGCAGTACGCGGAAAGGAAACCCCTTTTGCCTGGAAAACACAAACCCCCGTCGAGAGGTTCAGGACCTCAACAAGGCGGGAAACGTGCGCGATTCGGACATAGGCCACCGCCGGACCGGGCCCGTAATAGCCGCCGTGATCGATCAGAGGTGCAGCAGCATCCGACTGTTGCCCAAGGTGTTCGGCTTCACTCGTTCGAGACCGAGGAACTCGGCGACTCCCTCGTCATAGGAACGCAGGAGCTCCATGTAGACATCGGTGTCCACCGGGGTCTCGCCGATCTCGACGAAGCCGTGCTTCGCGAAGAAGTCCACTTCGAAGGTCAGGCAGAATACCCGGCTGACCCCGATCCGGCGGGCCGTCTCCAACAACTTGTCGAGCACCCGGTGCCCCACACCGGCGCCCTTCAGCTCGCGGTCGACCGCGAGCGTGCGCACTTCGGCGAGGTCTTCCCACATGACGTGGAGGGCCCCGCAGCCGACCACCTGCCCGTCGGAGTCGCGTTCCGCGACCCAGAACTCCTGGATGTCCTCGTAAAGGACCACGGGGGCTTTGTCGAGGAGGATCCGCTGCTGCACGTACTGGTCGAGCAGGCGGCGCAGCGCGGGAACATCACCGGTGCGCGCGCGGCGGATCGTCACGGTTTTCGCTTCGTCTGTGGTGGAAAGCTCTCCCATACCCGGACGCTATCGCCCCGGGTCGCTCCGGTGCGCGCCGGAGTCCTCTTCCGCCGCGGTCTCCTCGGGGGGCCCGCCGGCGGGGCCGCTCTCGGGGCCGGGTTCGTCGTGCTGGACGATGTGCACGGCGGCGCGGAGGGCCTCGCGCTGTTCCGGGGACATCATGCCGAAGAAGGCGACGAGCGCGGCCGCCGGGTTGTCGCTGGTCGACCAGGCCTCGTTCATCAGTGCGGCCGAGTAGGCGGCGCGGGTGGAGACCGCCGTATATCGATAGGCGCGGCCTTCGGCTTCCCGGCGGACCCAGCCCTTCTGGTGGAGATTGTCCATCACGGTCATGACCGTGGTGTACGCGATGGACCGTTCCCGCTGGAGGTCTTCCAGGACTTCCCGAACGGTGACCGGGCGGTTCCACTGCCACACCCGCGTCATCACTGCGTCTTCGAGTTCTCCCAAGGGGCGAGGCACAGCAGCAGAATAGTGCCGATTGCGGCGAATTGCCCGACTATTCGCCGCAACGCGCGGTGGAAAACCCGGTGGGGGTCACGTCACTTCTGCTGCTGGGGGCCGGCCTCGGCGCGGGCGATCGCGGCGTCGACGGCCGCGTCTTCCTTGGCCTTGTTGGCGCCGCCCTGGCTCTTCACGATCGTCACGACGAGGGCGATGAAGAACGCGGCCATCACGAAGGGGGGCACGAGCGCGGAGACGTAGTCCATGCCCCCCAGCGTAGCTATACCGCCGCGCGCCCGGCCGCCGGGGGCGGGCCCGGCTCGCGGCGCGGCGGGAAGACCTCGCCCGGGGTGGGCACCGGGCGGGCCGGCCGCTCCTTCGGCGGGGCGGGCGCGGGCTCCGGCGGGGACGGCTGCTCCTTGCCGCCGGCGAGCGCCAGCAGGCGGGTACGGGGCGCCGGGGCGGTCGCCGCCGCGAGCCTGCGGCGCACGGAGCGCCCCGCGACGGCCCGGGCCCGCTCCAGCACCGCCGCCGCGACCGGATGGGCCCGCAGGGCGCGCAGGGCGGCGAGGTCGTCGGGTCCGGGCTCGTACCCGGCGGCCAGGGCGTCCTGGAGCAGCTCCAGGTAGCCCGACAGGCTCCCGGGCAGGGCGCCCCGGTAGCGGGCGAGGTCGTCGAGCAGGAAGGCTCTGAGCCGGCCCGCCTCCAGGACCGCTTCGTCCACCGACGCCGCGAGGCGCAGGCAGTCCTGGACCTCGGAGGCCGTCAGCGGGGCCGTGGAGGACTGGAGGGCGTGGGCGAGGGAGCGCCTGAGCACGTGCAGCTCAGCGGCGCTGAACGCCATGCCGCCGCGGGATCCGTAGGGCGTGGGCATGGGGCGAAGATACGCGCTAATCGGACAAAATCCCCTGAGGGTGCGGGATCGCGGCGCGGCGGGGCCGCGCCGCGCCCTCGGGACGGATCAGCCGGTCACTTTGACGGCCTCGACGAACTGCGCCCAGGCGGCGTGGGTGGTGGCCATCACCAGGTGCGCCGGGTCGGCCCGGTCGGCGACGCGCACCAGGGTGCCGGGCGCCGCGGCGACGTAGACGCAGGCGTCGCCCTCGCCGCAGTAGGACGACTTGCGCCAGTCGGGGCGAGCGGTCGCGTTCATGGTGTCTCCTCCGCAGTGGACGAGGTCGCGGTGCTTCTCGAGCGAGACGCTATCGCCACGAGAGGCACGCTCCGGCCGGTTCCGGTAAAAAAACCCGGCCGTCGGAAAGTACGGCCGCCCACCCTACGCGCCACCGGTCACTCCACCGGGAAGGCGTACGCGATCTCGTAGCGCGAGTCGGGGATGACCAGGTCGGCGGTCTCCACGGGGCGGCCGTCGGAATCGAGGTACGTGCGCTCGATCTGGGTGATCAGCGCGCCGAGGCTGATCCCCAGCAGGTTGGCCTGGTTCTGGTTGGCCCGCGACGGACGCGGCACCTCCACCACGGAGGTGACGGTGATGCCGATCGCGCGCATCCGCGCCACCACCCCCGCTCCGCGCAGCTCGCCGACCTCCGGCAGCACGATCGGGGTGCCCGAGGTGATCGCGAGGGGCTCCCAGGACTCGGACAGCTCGGCGGGGCTGCCGTCGGCCATGAACTCGTAGCGGGTCATCACGCAGGGCGAGCCCGGCTCGATGGCCAGCCGGGCGGCGATCCGCTCGGGCGCCGGGACCTGCGGCAGCGTCCTGGAGTCCCAGGACGCGGCGATGCCGTGGGCGGCGGCCTCGGAGCGGAAGGTGTTGCCCGATCCGGGGACGCGGCGGCGGGTGCGGAGCATCCGCATGCGCCGCCGCGGGGTGCGCACGTAGGTGCCCGAGCCGGCCCGGCCCTCGAGGAAGCCCTCGATGATCAGCTGCTCCATGGCCCGCTGGGTCACGCCCTGCCCGACGGAGTACTCCTCCGCGAAGCGGGCGCGCGAGGGCAGTCTGTCGCCGATCGCCCACTCGCCCGCCTCGATGCGGTTCCGGAGCGATTCGACCACCTGCAAGTAAGGCGATTTACGGGGCATTTGGGCCGTCCTGTACCGTCTCGGCTGTGCCGCGTCGGGAGGGTGTGGGTCCGACGCCGACAAGCTAACCGATCAGGTTCAAGCTGAGGATTCCGCCTGACGGTCCGCTACCGGCCGGCGGGGCCCGCCGTCGCGGGACCCCACCGGCCGCACCGTCACTCGAAGTTGGGCGCGTTGCGCTCGTAGACCAGCCGCAGACCGATCAGCGTCAGCCACGGCTCGTGGTCGTCGATCACCGACGCCTCGCCCAGGACGATCGGGGCCAGCCCGCCGGTCGCGATGACCCGCACGTCGTCCGGGTCGCCTCCCGGACCCGCCAGCTCCCGCGCCATCCGGTTGACGATCCCGTCGACCTGGCCCGCGAACCCGTACACCACGCCCGACTGCATCGCCTCGACCGTGGACTTCCCGATCACGTTGCGCGGGCGGGCCAGCTCGATCTTGCGCAGCTGTGCCCCGCGCACACCGAGCGCCTCCATCGAGATCTCGATGCCCGGGGAGATCACACCGCCCACGTACTCGCCCCGCGCGGACACCGCGTCGAAGGTGGTCGCCGTGCCGAAGTCCACGACGATCGCCGGGCCCCCGTACAGCTCGACGGCGGCGACCGCGTTGATGATGCGGTCCGCGCCGACCTCCTTCGGGTTGTCCATCAGGATCGGCACGCCCGTCTTGATCCCGGGCTCCACCAGCACCGAGGGCACGTCGCCGTAGTAGCGGCGGGTGACCTCGCGCAGCTCGTGCAGGACGGACGGGACCGTCGCGCAGATCGCGATGCCGTGGATCCCGTCGCCCAGCTCGCTGCCGAGCATCGGGTGCATCCCCATCAGGCCCTGCATCAGGACGGCCAGCTCGTCGGCCGTCCTGCGCGGGTCGGTCGAGACCCGCCAGTGCTCGACGATCTCGTCACCGTCGAACAGGCCCAGGACCGTGTGGGTGTTGCCCACGTCGATGGTGAGCAGCACGGCCTACACCGCCTCGCGCAGGTCGAGGCCGATGTCCAGGACCGGCGAGGAGTGCGTCAGCGCGCCCACCGCCAGGTAGTCCACACCCGTCTCCGCGTAGGCGCGGGCCGTCTCCAGGGTCAGCCGGCCCGAGGACTCCAGGACGGCGCGGCCCGCGACGATGGTCACGGCCTCCTCCGTCTCCGGGACGGTGAAGTTGTCCAGCAGGATCAGGTCGGCGCCCGCGTCCACGACCTCGCGGACCTGGTGCATCGTGTCGACCTCGACCTCCACCGGCACGTCCGGGAACGCCTCGCGGACGGCCTTGAAGGCCTGCGCGACGCCGCCCGCCGCGACCACGTGGTTGTCCTTGACCAGCGCCGCGTCCGACAGCGACATGCGGTGGTTGACGCCGCCGCCGCAGCGGACCGCGTACTTCTCCAGCGCACGCAGGCCCGGCGTGGTCTTGCGGGTGTCGCGGACCCTGGCCCCGGTGCCCTCCAGCACGTCGGCCCAGCGGCGGGTGGCCGTCGCGATGCCGGACAGGCGGCACAGGATGTTCAGGGCGCTGCGCTCGGCGGTCAGCAGGTCGCGGGTGCGGGAGCGGACGGACAGCAGCAGCCGGCCGGCCTCCACCCGGTCCCCGTCCTCGGCGTGCCGCTCGACCTCGAAGGCCTCCGTGCAGACCACGGAGAACACGGCCTCGGCGATCCGCAGACCGGCCACCACGCCGGCCTCGCGGGCCACGAAGTCGGCGACGGCCTCGGCGTCCTCGGGGACGGTCGCGACGGTGGTCACGTCGACCCCGCCGTCCAGGTCCTCGGACAGCGCCATGTGCGCGATGTCCTCGACCTCGATCGGGTCCAGGCCCGCGTCCGCCAGCAGCTGGGCGAGCGCCGGGTCGAGACCGCTCTCCTCGCCGTCGCCGCAGCCGCAGTCGTCGCCGCAGCCGCCTTCGTTCTGCTCGATCAGGGGGAGTTCGGGGGTGCTCACGGTCACTTCTCCAGGCTGAGGGGGTGGTCTACGGACGGGAAGTCCGCGGAGTCGGTGGGGGTGACGACCAGCGCCCGCCGCTCGGTGCGCGAGAGCCGCACCACGAGGTGGCGGCGCCACGCGGCGTCGTCCCGGTCGGGGTGGTCCTCCCGCCAGTGGCAGCCGCGGGTCTCGGCGCGCCGCTGGGCGGCGGCGACCAGGACGCGGGCCACGCACAGCAGGTTGGTCGCCTCCCAGGTGTCCACGCCCGGCACGGCGGTCTTGCCCCGGTTCTCCAGCTCGCCCAGGGCCGTCGTGTACAGGCTCTCCAGCGCCTCGGCGGCCGCCGCGAGGGAACCGGCGGAGCGGAGCACGCCCGCGCCGTGCGTCATGATGCGCTGGACCTCGTACCGGGCCTCGGCCGGCTGGAGCGGGCCGGTGGCGGGCACGGGTACGCCCGGACCGCCGCCCACGGGCGGGTGGGCGGCGATGTCGTCGGCGATCCGCTCGGCGAAGACCAGGCCCTCCAGCAGCGAGTTGGAGGCCAGCCGGTTCGCGCCGTGCACGCCCGTGCAGGCCACCTCGCCGCACGCGTACAGACCGGGCACGGTGGTGCGGCCGTGCAGGTCGGTGCGGACACCGCCCGAGGCGTAGTGCGCGGCGGGGGCGACCGGGATCGGCTCGGTCACCGGGTCGATGCCGTGGGCCCGGCAGGCGGCCAGGATCGTGGGGAAGCGGTTCTCCCACATCTCGGCGCCGAAGTGCCGGGCGTCCAGGTACATGTGCTGGACGCCCTGCTCCTGCATGCGGCGCGTGATCCCCTTGGCGACGATGTCGCGCGGGGCCAGCTCGGCGAGCTCGTGCTGGCCCACCATGAAGCGGACCCCGTCCGCGTCGACGAGGTACGCGCCCTCGCCGCGCACCGCCTCCGACACCAGCGGCTGCTGGCCCTCGGCGTCCGGGCCGAGGAACAGGACCGTCGGGTGGAACTGGACGAACTCCAGGTCCGAGACCTCGGCGCCGGCCCGCAGCGCCAGCGCCACCCCGTCGCCCGTGGACACGGCCGGGTTGGTGGTGGCGGAGAAGACCTGGCCCATGCCGCCGGTCGCCAGCACCACGGCCGGCGCGTGGACGGCACCGACCCCGTCGTGCTGGCCCTCGCCCATGACGTGCAGGGTGACGCCCGCGGTCCGGCCCTCGGCGTCCTGGAGCAGGTCCAGTACGAGCGCGTTCTCGACGGTACGGATGCCCGCCGCGTGCACCGCCTCGACCAGGGCGCGGGAGATCTCCGCACCGGTGGCGTCGCCGCCCGCGTGCGCGATGCGCCGGCGGTGGTGGCCGCCCTCGCGGGTCAGCTCGATCTCGCCCGTCTCGGCGGACGTGTCGAAGACGGCACCGGCCTCGATGAGCCGGCGCACCGCGTCGGGGCCCTCGGTGACCAGCAGCCGCACGGCCGCCTCGTCGCACAGGCCCGCGCCCGCGACCAGGGTGTCGTCCAGGTGCTGCTCGGGGGTGTCGCCCTCGCCGAGGGCGGCCGCGATGCCGCCCTGCGCCCAGCGGGTGGAACCGTCGTCGAGCCGCGCCTTGGTGACCACGACCGTACGGCGGCCCGCGGCCGCGCAGCGCAGCGCAGCGGTCAGGCCCGCGACGCCGGAGCCGACGACCACGACGTCCGCGTCGAGGGCCCAGCCGGGGGCGGGGGCGTGCAGCCGTATGCCGGTGCCTGCGGCGCCCGGGTTGCCTGTGGTGCTCACGCGTGTGCTCCGAACTCCAATGGGATGTTGTCGATCAGCCGGGTCGTGCCGACCTTCGCCGCGACGGCCAGCACGGCCCGTCCGGTGAAGTCGGGGCCGACATCGGTGAAGTCCTGCGGGTCCACCAGGGCCAGGTAGTCGAGGACCAGCGGCGGCTCGTGCCGGGCCGCCTCCTCCAGCACGTGCCGCGCGGCGGCCCGTACGGCGTCGGGCAGGCCGGTGCCGCCGGTGGCCGCCGCCGACACGGCGTGGGCGTCGGCGGAGGCCCGGATCTCGCCCAGCCGGGCCAGCGCGGTGGCCCGTCCGCCGCCGGCGGGAGCGGCCTCGGCGCGGGCGCACAGCGCGGCCTGCGCGGCGAGCCGGTCGCGGCCCGCGAACAGGGCACGGGACAGGGCCAGCGCGGTACGGCGCTCGGCCGGGCCGAGGTACCGGTTGCGGGAGGACAGGGCGAGCCCGTCGTCCTCGCGGACCGTCGGTACGCCGACCACCTCCACGGGGAAGTTCAGGTCGGTCACCATGCGCCGGATCAGAGCCAGTTGCTGGGCGTCCTTCTGGCCGAAGAGGGCCAGGTCGGGGCGGGTGAGGTGGAGCAGCTTGGCGACGACGGTCAGCATGCCGTCGAAGTGGCCGGGGCGGGTGGCGCCCTCCAGGCGCTCGCCCATCGGGCCGGCGGTGATCCGCACCTGGGGGGCGCCGCCCGGGTAGACCTCGTCCACGGCGGGCGCGAACACCGCGTCGGCGCCCGCCGCCTCGCAGACCAGCAGGTCGGCGTCGAGGGTGCGCGGGTAGCGGTCCAGGTCCTCGCCGGCGCCGAACTGGAGGGGGTTCACGAAGACGGTGACCACCACCTGCCCCTGCGGCCCCACCTCCTCCCGGGCCGTGCGGATCAGCGTGGCGTGGCCCTCGTGCAGGGCGCCCATCGTCATCACGACGGCGCGGCGGCCGGCGCGCGGCAGCGCGTGCAGCTCTTCGGCGGTGTTCAGCGGCTGGAGCGGGCCGGTCATCGCTCGGCATCCTTCGGGTCGGCGTCGTCCGAGAGCACGCCGAGGAGGTCCTCGGCCAGTTCGGGCTTGAGCAGGCCGTGCGCGAGGGCGCGGTCGGCGGTCGTACGGGCCATCGCCAGGTACCCGGCGACGGTGGCGGGGGCGTGCTTGCGCAGCTCGGAGACGTGCGCGGCGACGGTGCCGGCGTCGCCGCGGGCCACAGGGCCGGTCAGCGCGGCGTCACCGGAGCGCAGGGCGTTGTCCAGGGCCGCGCCGAGCAGCGGGCCGAGCATCCGGTCGGGGTGCTCGACACCGGCGGTGCGCAGCAGCTCCAACGCCTGGGCGACCAGGGTGACCAGGTGGTTCGCCCCCAGGGCCAGGGCCGCGTGATAGAGCGGGCGGCTCTCCTCCGCGATCCACTCGGGCTCCCCGCCCATCTCGATGACCAGGGCCTCCGCGGCGAGCCGCAGCTCTTCGGGCGCGGTCACGCCGAAGGAGCACCCGGCCAGGCGCTGCACGTCCACCTCGGTACCGGTGAAGGTCATCGCGGGGTGCAGGGCCAGCGGCAGCGCACCCGCACGGCGCGCCGGGTCCAGGACGGCGGTCCCGTAACGCCCCGAGGTGTGCACGAGGAGCTGGCCGGGGCGCACGGCGCCGGTCCCGGCGAGGCCCTCGACCAGGCCGGGCAGGGCGTCGTCGGGGACGGTGAGCAGCACCAGCTCGGCCCGCTCCAGCACCTGCGCCGGGGACACCAGCGGCACGCCGGGCAGCATCCGGTCGGCCCTGCGCCGGGAGGCGTCGGAGACCCCGGAGACGGCGACGGGACGGTGGCCCGCCTGCTGGAGGGCGCGGGCGAGCGCGGGGCCGACACGGCCCGCGCCGACGACTCCGACGGTGAGCCGGGCGGGACGCGGTTCCTGGGATGAGTTCACGCGGGGAGGGCCTTCCGTTCCAGTCCGCGGGGGGTACCGGACGATACGTCGCCATGCTAGGCCCTTTCCGCGCCCCGGTGCCGGTCAGGCCCGCCCGGGGCGGGGGCGGGGCCTCGGGGGGCGGGGGCTTACGGGGCGGGGTGGGCGGGCCGTCGGCGATGATCAGGGCCATGACCGATGACGCGGAGCGGACGGAGCGGCTCGCGGCCGCCTGGAAGGGCGCCCGCCGGGCCCTGACGCGCGGCGGCCGCGGGGACACCGTCCGGGAGCTGCTGGCCGGGCTCACCGACGCCCCGTACGACCTGGACGCCCCGGCGGACGTCTACGGCGACGGGGTCGTCGCCGACCTGGAGCGCCGGGTCGCGGAGCTGCTCGGCACCGAGGACGCGGCGTTCTTCCCCTCCGGGACGATGGCCCAGCAGATCGCGCTGCGCTGCTGGGCGGGCCGTACCGGGAACCCGGTGGTGGCCCTGCACCCCATGAGCCACCCGGAGCGGTGGGAGGGCGGCGCCCTGACCGCCCTGGCCGGGCTGCGGACCACCCACCCGGTGACTGAGCCGCGCCAGCCGGCGCCGGAGGAGGTCCGGGAGCACCCCGAGCCCTTCGGCACGCTGATGCTGGAGCTGCCGCTGCGCGACGCCGGGTTCCTGCTGCCCGCGTGGGAGGAGCTCGAGGGACTGGTGGACGCCGCCCGGGAGCGGGACGCGGTCGTCCACTTCGACGGGGCCCGGCTGTGGGAGACCACCGTCCACTTCGGCCGGCCCCTGCCGGAGATCGCGGGACTCGCGGATTCCGTGTACGTCTCCTTCTACAAGTCGCTGCGCGGGCTGAGCGGAGCCTGCCTGGCCGGTTCCCGGGACTTCGTGGAGGAGACCCGGGTGTGGCGCCACCGGTACGGCGGCCAGGTCTTCCGCCAGTTCCCCCAGGCCCTGGCGGCCCTGGCCGGGCTGGAACGGGAGCTGCCGCGCCTCCCCGCGTACGTGGAGCGGGCCCGGACCGTCGCCGCCGCGCTGGCGGAGGCGTTCGCGGAGGCGGGGGTGCCCTGGTCCCGGATCCACCCGGAGGTGCCGCACACGCACCAGTTCCAGGTGTGGCTCCCGTACGAGGCGGACCGCCTCACGGAGGCGGGTGCCCGCCTGGCGGAGGAAACCGGCACGGCCCTGTTCCGCCGCTGGTCGGCGGACGGCCCGCCGGGGCTGTCGGTGACGGAGCTGGAGATCACGGAGCCGGGCCTGACGTGGACCCGCGAGGACGTCCGCGAAGCGGCGAGGGGGTTCCTGGCACGGGTGTAGGGGGGCGGGGGTGGTCTTGGCGGGGCGGGGGTTCGGGGGCGGGGGTTCTGCGGGGCGGGGGTTCTGCGGGGCGGGGGTTCTGCGGGGCGGGGGTTCTGCGGGGCGGTATCAGGGCTGGTTTGGGGGTTTCCCGTCAGTCCCATCGTCCTTCCGTGTCGGGCCGGTCCCTCAAGGGCGCTCCTTCGTCGCGTCGCTACGCGATGGCCTTCGGCCACCCTTGACCGACCGTCCCGCCCCGGAAAGACAAGGACTGCCGAGAACCCCCCAAAGAAACGGGACGGTCCAGAGGAGAAGCACTCCCGTATCAGCGATGAGGCGGGGTGGGCGGGCGTCGGTCCGCCGGGCATCCGGGCCCCTCAGAGACCCTCCGGCGGTCCGCCCCCACGCGCCAGATCGCTACGTGCTCCCCATGGCTTAGCGTCCGGCGACCGTCCGGGGCTGATACCTGCACGCGATGTCGATCAGAGCCCCCTTGGGGGGCGGTGGGCGCGTCAGATCGCTACGCGCTTCCCATTTCTCGGCGGCTGATGGCCGTCTGGGGCTGAGAGGCCTCGAGACGGGAGCCCGAGGGTGCCAGGGGTGCTTTGAGGGAGAAATGCGGCTGTCCGGGCGCCTTTCGCGGGTCTTTCGACCGTCTGTCGGAGCGTGGCGTTGTCTTCTTCAACGGCAGATTCCGACAGAGGCCCTTCAGGTCTCGCCCATGGTCGTCAAATGGGGGTAAAAGGGGTGATTCTCTCTCCTTGGTGGACCGCATGACCACAGGCGGGGCCGCAGACGCCTCCCCGACGGAAGCGCATGGCGATCTCACGCGCCCACCACCCCCCAATGCGCTCTGATCGTCATGTGGCGCGGGTACCGGCCCAGGACGGCGGCCGGACGCTAAGCCGGGAGGAGCGCGTAGCGATCTGACGCGCCCACCGCTCCCGAAAGGGGCTCTGATCGACATTTCATGCAGGTATCAGCCCATGACGCGGGCCGGACGCTAAGCCATCGGGAGCGCGTAGCGATCTGGTGCGTGGGGGTGGACCGCCGAGGGTCTTTGGGGGCCCGCATGCGGACACGGTCAGGGCCCGCCCACCCCGTCTCATCGCTGATACGGGAGTGCTTCCCCTCTGGACCGTCCCGTTTCTTTGGGGGGTTCTCGGCAGTCCTTGTCTTTCCGGGGCGGGACGGTCGGTCAAGGGTGGCCGAAGGCCATCGCGTAGCGACGCGACGCAGGAGCGCCCTTGAGGGACCGGCCCGACACGGAAGGACGATGGGACTGACGGGAAACCCCCAAACCGACTGTGACACCGCCCCGCCGAAACCCCGCCCCGAAACCCCGCCCCGCCGGAACAGCCCCGCCCCGCCGAAACCAACGCCCCCGCCCCGCCGGAACACCCCCGCCCCCCATCAGCACGCCCTCCCCCCGTGCAGGATGCGGGTCAGGGTGTGGCGCCAGGGGTGGGTGGCCGGGCGGCCGGCCAGGACGGCGTCGAACTGGGCTTCGGTGCGGACGGCGCGCAGGGCGGCGAGGTCGTGGCGGCCCGGGGGCGGGGGCATGCGGGTGCCGTGCTGGGCCGCGCGGTAGGTGTCCACGAGGTACTGCTCGATCGCTGTCATGGATCCACCCTCACCCCGTTGGGCGCAGAGCGCTCGTCGATTGACGCTCCCCGTCAATCGACGCCTCCCACCTGCGGCGATGCTCCCGCGGCGCCTCGTGAACCCCCCGGACGGGCGCACGGCTGCCCGTAGCCCCGCGCCCGCGTGCATCGCCTCCGTCCCGGCTCCCCGGCGCCGCCTCCGGGGCCGGGCGGTGCGGGGGGCGCAGAGGAGGAGAAGATGGGGCGATGAGCGTCACCATCGACATCGCCGGGCTCCCCGAGGAGCGGATCGGTTTCGCGCCGTCACCGCTCGCCGAGCTCTGCATGGCCCTGCACGCGCTCTCGCAGCCGACCCATCACCCGGGGCTCCAGTCATGGGCCAGGTCCACCACGGCTTCGCTCGACCCCTGCCTGGCGGACCGGCTCCTCGAGGCCGAATTCCTGTGGCGCAGCTCCTTCTCCGACATCTTCATGGCGTTCGCCGGCATTCCCGGCGGCACCGGGCTGCCCGCGCCGACGCTGGCCGGGGAGCTGGACGTGCTCGACCGGATGGACGACGAGCGGTTCGTGATGGCGGCGCTGGAGCACTGCTGGCTGGCGCTCTACAACGAGGGCGGCGGGCCGCATCCGCTCAAGGACGGGGCCGCGCGGGCGAAGGCGCTGGAGACGGCGGCCGCGCGCGGGCCGCGGCAGCTGGAGTTCTCGGTCCGGCTGCTGGACGACCCGGCCGGTGTGCGGGTGTGGATGCGGCGGCTGCTGGAGGACTGCGACGAGGCGTTCTTGGCGCAGACGTGGCGGCGCGTGGAGCCCCGGCAGACCGCGGACGCCCGCCACAAGGCGGAGGTGCTGCGCCGCAAGGGGCTGCCGGCGGCGCTGCGGGAGGTGTCGGCGGCGCTGAGCGTGGACGAGGGCCTGACGACGATCACCGCCGACAAGATGGTCAACGGGCAGGCCACCGCGACCGATCCGCGGATCGGGGCGGGGCTGGTCTTCGTACCGACGAACTTCGGCTGGCCGCACCTGCTGGTGCTGCACGCGCCGGGCTGGCGGCCGGTGGTGCACTACCCGCTGGACTCGCCGGAGCTGGCCTCCGTACCGGGCTCGGTGGAGCTGCTCCAGCGGCGGATGGAGGCATTGGCGCACCCCATGCGGATGCGGCTGTGCCGGAGTCTGGCGCGGGCCCCGTACACGACCAGTGAGCTGGCGCGCGTCTACGGGATATCCGCGCCGGAGGTGTCCCGGCACCTGACCGTGCTGAGGAAGGCCGGGCTGATGCAGACCAGGCGCCAGGGGCGTTACGTCCAGCACCAGTTGGATCTGTCCGTGGTCGCCCGAATAGGTTCCGATTTCATCGAGGGCGTCCTGCGCTGAGCCGATCCGCCCGGGCATCGGACAGTGGCCGGTTTTCGCCCTTTCCGGAGGCGCCGATATCCGGATTTCACAAACCGGAAGCAGTGAAAACCCTGGCGACGGGCGCCCCTTGGTGTCTAACGTGCGTCCACCACTCCCCCACAGGCTCTTCCGCTGTGAAAGGACCTTCATGCCCTCTCGCCGTATAGCCACAGCGACCGCGGCCCTCGCGGCCGCTGCCCTCGTCTCCCCGCTGCTCCTCGCCGGCCCGGCCGGCGCCACGAGCCCGCAGAGCGATGCCGCCCGGGGTGACGCGCTGGCCAGGAAGCTGGTCAAGGACTCGACGGGCAAGGGGGCCAACAACCACCTGAAGGTCTTCCAGTCGATCGCCGACTACAACGGCGGCACCCGCGTGGCCGGCTCCAAGGGGCACGTCCAGTCCGCCCAGTACGTCGAATCCGTGCTGAAGGGCGCCGGGTACGACGTCTCGCGCCACGAGTTCGACTTCGTGTACGTCGAGACGATCTCCGAGAAGCTGAAGGTCAACGGGGCCAACGGCCGTGACGTCCCGCTCAAGCTGATGACGTACACCGCCAGCGGCCCGGAGGGCGGCATCACCGCGCCCGTCGCCGTCGCCCCCGTCGACGCCGACGGCAGCAACGGCTGCGAGGCCACCGACTTCGCGGCCGGCGCCTTCACCGGCAAGATCGCCCTGGTCAAGCGCGGCGGCTGCACCTTCGCGGCGAAGCAGGCGAACGCGGCCGCGGCCGGCGCGGTCGGCGCGATCATCTACAACAACACCGCGGGCGCCCTCAACGGCACCCTCGGCGACGCGAACGCCGGCAAGGTCCCCACGGGCGGAATCAGCCAGGAGGAGGGCGAGAAGCTCGCCGCCGAGGCGGCGGCCGGACCGGTCTCGGTCACCCTGGACATCCGCGAGCTGCGCGAGAACCGCAAGACGTACAACGTCGTAGCGGAGACCCGGGGCGGGGACGAGAACAACACCGTCTTCCTCGGCGCCCACCTGGACTCGGTCGCGGCCGGTCCGGGCATCAACGACAACGGCTCCGGCTCGGCGGGCATCCTCCAGGTCGCGCAGCGCCTCGCGAGCAGCCAGTCGAAGATCAAGAACAAGGTCAAGTTCGCCTGGTGGTCGGCGGAGGAGTTCGGCCTGCTCGGCTCGGAGGCGTACGTGGCCTCGCTGACGCCGGAGCAGAAGAAGCAGATCAGGCTCTACCTGAACTTCGACATGATCGCCTCGCCGAACGCCGCGTACTTCGTCTACGACGGCGACGACTCCGACAAGGTCGGCTCGGGCCCCGGCCCGGAGGGTTCGGCGCAGCTGGAGAGGCAGATCACCGACTTCCTCGACGCGCAGAACATCCCGCACGAGGGCAGCGACTTCACCGGCCGCTCGGACTACGGCCCGTTCATCGAGGCCGGCATCCCGTCGGGCGGTACGGACACCGGTGCCGAGGGCATCAAGACCCCGGCGCAGGCCGCGAAGTTCGGTGGTACGGCGGGTATCGCCTACGACCCGAACTACCACGGCAAGGGTGACGACATCACCAACATCGACCAGAAGGCGCTCGACATCAACGTCGACGTCATCGCGAACGCCGTGGGCCACTACGCCTGGGACCTGGCCCCGCTGACGCAGCCGGTCGTCTCGCAGCCGTCCACCGGCTCCGGCAACGGCGGCGGTCTGCGCCCGGGCCACGACCACGACGTCGAGCAGTAGGAACAGCAGCACAGCCGTACGCCCGAGGGGCCGGGGTTCCGCCAGGAACGCCGGCCCCTCGGCCGTGTCCGCACCCCGCCCCGCTAGCGCGGCCAGGGGCCGATGCCGACCGGCTGGACCAGCCAGCCGAAGTCGCCGAGGCCCCCGCGCGCGGTGAGTTCCGCCGCCTCGCCCGCCGCGGCCAGGGCGCGGACGTAGGCCGCCGGGTCGGTGGAGGCCAGGGACAACGGGGGACGGCCGCCGCGGACCCCGAGCGCGGTGAGGGCCTCGCGCTGCGTGAACAGGGCCGCGCCCGGTCCCGCGCAGGCGTCGAGCGCGACGTGCGCGGTGACGTCGCAGCCCCCGTCCGGGACGGGGGCGGTCTCGCGGCCCGCGCGGAAGCCGGTGAGGGTGCCGTACGGGGGGCGGGCGTCGCGGGTGTGGGCGTAGTCGACCGCCACCGCCAGGCCTCGGTCCAGGGTGGCGACCGCCGCCGCCCAGGCCTCGTCGCGGGCCCGGCCGATCTCCGCCCGCCCGCCGTCCGGTCCCGCCGCCCCGGGCCACCAGCGCTCCAGCCAGAGCCGGTCGGCCTCCTCGAGCGGCCCGCCGGAGGTCTCCGTACCGTCGGGGGCGACCAGGACGTAGCGGCCGTCCTCGGCGATCTCCAGCGGTACGTTGTCCAGCCATTCGTTGGCGAACAGCAGCCCGGTGGTCCCCCGCGGCGGCTCGGCCACCCAGCGGATGCGGGGGTCCAGCCCCCCGGGCTCCGCCGCGCGCTCCACCGCGTACGGGCGCACCCGCGCCGCCGTCTCCGCCGGCAGCGCGGCGAGGACCCCGGCCAGCAGCTCGCCCCGCCCGGCGCCCATGTCGACCAGGTCGAGGCGCTCCGGCCGGCCCAGCGCCCCGTCCACCCACGCCAGCAGCCGGGCCACGGCCCCCGCGTACAGGGCGGAGGCGTGCACGGAGGTCCGGAAGTGCCCCGCGGGCCCCGCCCCGCCCGGCCGGACGTAGAAACCGTCCGGCCCGTACAGCACGGCCTCCATCGCGGCCCGCCACCGGACCGGCCCCCTGACCTCACCCTGAGCGCTCATCCCTCACAGGTTAAGCCGACCCTCCACCTTGCGGAGTACGCCCCTGTCGCAGGGATCGCACCTGTGGTTGACTCCAGCACCTATCTCCTTTCCCTACGCTGGGTTACGTGCAGCGCCTCTACGACTTCATCCGCAGACACCCGACGGGCGTCGACAGCTTCTGGGCTGTCCTCTTCTTCGGGATGTCGATGATGAACGTGGCCGGGGCCGAGGGGCAGAGCACCGCCCTGCGGCTGGCCACCGTGCCCGTCGTCGCCGCGCTGACCGCCGCCCTCGCCCTGCGCCGCAAGTGGACCGTGGCGATGTTCTGGCTGACGGTGGGCGCGGGCCTCTACCAGCTGGCCATCGGCCAGGAAATACAGTTCTGCGACGTCGCGATGCTCGTCGTCCTGTTCACGGTGGCGGCCGCCGACGTCCCCCGTTGGGTGTCGCGCACCGCCCTGGCCTGCGGACTGCTGGCCTCACCGCTGTACTTCGTGCGCTTCGGCATCGACAAGAGCGCCAGTACCGTCGAGGAGATCCTCTTCGCCCTGTTCATGATGGTGCCCTTCGCTCTCGCCTGGGTGACGGGCGACTCGCTGCGCACCCGCCGGGCCTATTACGCCCAGCTCGTGGAGCGCAACCAGCGGCTGGAGAAGGAGCGCGAAGCCCAGGCCAAGGTGGCGGTGGCCGCCGAGCGCGCCCGGATCGCCCGCGAGCTGCACGACGTCGTCGCGCACAACGTGTCGGTGATGGTGGTCCAGGCCGACGGGGCCGCGTACGTCATGGACGTGGCCCCCGACCAGGCCAAGGAGGCCCTCCAGACCATCTCCGGCACGGGCCGCCAGGCGCTGGCCGAGATGCGCCGGCTGCTGGGCGTCCTGCGCACGGGCGAGCCGCAGGAGTCCGAGGACTACGTCCCGCAGCCCGACGTGGAGCAGATCGAGGTGCTGGTCGAGCAGGTACGGGCGGCCGGGCTGACGGTCGGCTTCGAGATCGAGGGCGCACCCCGCAGGCTGCCGAGCGGCGTGGAGCTGACGGCGTACCGGATCGTCCAGGAGGCGCTGACGAACACGCGCAAGCACGGGGGCCCCGACGCGAAGGCGACCGTGCGGCTGGTCTACTTCGACGACGGGCTGGGCCTGCTCATCGAGGACGACGGGCGGGGCGCCGCGCACGAACTGTACGAGGACGGCGGCGCGGACGGCGCCGGACACGGTCTGATCGGCATGCGGGAGCGCATCGGTATGGTCGGGGGAACCCTGGACGCGGGCCCGCGTCCCGGCGGGGGATTCCGGATCAGTGCCCTGCTCCCGCTCAAGAAGAGTTAGCCCCCGCTCAAGAAGAGGTTGAGGTAGTCACGCATGTCCATCCGAGTGATGCTGGTCGACGACCAGGTGCTGCTGCGCACCGGCTTCCGCATGGTGCTGGCCGCCCAGCCGGACATGGAGGTCGTCGCGGAGGCGGGCAACGGCCTGGAGGCGCTGGAGGTGCTGCGGGCCACGGCGGTCGACGTGGTGCTGATGGACGTGCGCATGCCCAAGCTCGACGGAGTGGAGGCGACGCGGCGCATCTGCGAGCCGGAGGAACACCCGAAGGTGATCATCCTGACCACCTTCGACCTGGACGAGTACGCCTTCTCGGGCCTCAAGGCGGGCGCGAGCGGCTTCATGCTGAAGGACGTGCCCCCGGCGGAGCTGCTGGCCGCGATCCGGTCGGTGCACAGCGGGGACGCGGTGGTGGCCCCCTCGACGACGCGCCGCCTGCTGGACCGGTTCGCGCCGATGCTGCCGAGCACGACGGCCGAGCCGGAGAACAAGGAGATCGAACGGCTGACGGACCGCGAGCGGGAGGTCATGCTGCTGGTGGCGCAGGGCCTGTCGAACGGGGAGATCGCGGCCCGGCTGGTGCTGTCGGAGGCGACGGTCAAGACGCACGTCGGCCGCATCCTGACGAAGCTGAACCTGCGCGACCGGGTCCAGGTGGTGGTGCTGGCCTACGAGACGGGCCTGGTGCGCGCCGGCAGCGGCGGCGCCGGCTGACCCGCCCGGCCTACGCGAGCGGCGGCACCGCCGTGCGCAGGTGGTCCAGCAGCGTGGACAGGGCGTCCCACGCCGCCGGGTCGCCGCCGTCGCCCAGCGGGTAGTGCAGCCCGGGCCTCCGCGGCGGGCCCACCTGGACGGGCCTGACCTCCAGCGGGGGCCGCCGTGCCCGGGTCAGCGTCGCCTCGGCCACCCCGGCCCCGCCCAGGGTGAACGACACCGGCACCGCCGGCGCGAGGGCCCGCGGGGTCAGGCTCAGGTCCCGCCGTCCGGGGCCGACGGAGGCCAGCATGCTGATCAGGCCGTGCCCGGACACCAGTTCCTCCGCCAGCGCCCCGAGCGCCGCCGGCGGCACCTCCTCGGCGGGCCCGTACCCGAGGGACAGCGTGACGTCCTCCTCGACCCCGGCGGCCGTACGGGTCACGCGGACGGTGGCCAGCGCGGGCCGCCCCGGCGATCCGACGGCGATGACCAGGGTCGGCTCGGGCGCCCGGCCCCGGGCCAGGTCGGTGAGCTGGCGCGGGGACCACGGCAGGTTCACCGGCTCGGCGGTGCCCCAGCCCGCGGGCGGCTCCCCGGTCAGGGCGCGCCAGGCGGCCTCGAGCGAGCGGCCCACCAGCAGCCCTTCCTCGGCCGGGTGCTCCGTACGGAACTGCACGGTCAGCCGGCGCCCGCCCGGCGTCCCGGCCCGCCCGAACGCGGCGGCCACCCGCGGCCGGCCCGACTCGTCGCGGGCCGGGGCGAAGGTGCCGTCCTGCCAGCTCAGCACCGCGCCGGACAGGCCGTCGTAGTACCCGCCCTCGGGATCCTGCACCACCCAGCGGTTCGGCGCCCCGGCCAGCGCGGTGCGCAGCGGCAGGCTGAGCCGGCAGTGGTCGGGGGTGACGATGTGCAGGGCCGCGCCGAAGCCGGCCGTGGTCCGCAGGACGTCCGACAGCCAGGCCGTCAGCCCGATCACCGGGCGGTCCGCGAGCACCACCGCGGTGGATGCGGTGACCACGTCCACGGTCGGCAGCGCTCCGACGGGCGCGGGGGCCGCCGAGGCCTCGGAGGTCACCGGCACCACCGCCACGTGTCCGGCGCCCTCGGGCCAGACGGTGCCGCCGAGCACCTCGGCGAGGCGTCCGGCGACGGCCCCGGCGAGGGGGGCCGCCTCGGGCACGGCGGTGGAGGCGCGGGTCTCCGTCCACCAGACCGGGGTGGGCGAGGGCGTCCCGAGGAGCCGTTCCACCTCGCCGGGCACTTGCACGAGCACGGGTGCCTCGACGGAGACCAGCGGCCGGCCGCCCGCGCCCAGCAGCTGGATCACGGCGCCGTCCCCGACGGCCTGGGCGTCGAGGTCCGCGCCGCCCGCCGTCAGGGCCACCATCAGCGCGGTGGTGTCGGGCATCTTGGCGGTGAGGGCGATGACGTCCTTGGTCACGGTGTCAGGGCGCTTCCTGTGGGGGGGAGTCGACGAGGGCGGTCTGCACGATCTGGTGCGGGCGGCCGCGCCGGACCAGCGTGCCGCGGCCGGGCGGCTGGGCGCTCGCGTACAGCTGCGGGAACAGCTGTCCCTCGGAGCGTTCGCCGTTCATCACGAGGGCCGTCGTACCGGATTCGCGCAGGGTGGTCAGCAGCGGCTCGTACAGGGCCCGTGAGGAGCCGGCGACGCGCCGGGCGATCACGAAGTGCAGGCCGATGTCCTGGGCGGAGGGCAGGTAGGGGACGAACGCCTGGAGCGGCTGCTGCCCGGCGGTGGTGAGGACGTCGTAGTCGTCGACGAGGACCACGATGCGCGGTCCGGCGAAGCCCGGGCCCTCGCCCGGCTCGGCGTCCGGGTCGATGCCGTCGTCCGGGAGCCGCTTGTCGAGTTCCTTGGCGATCCCGGCCGACAGCGCGGCGGCGATCTTGGCGTTGTGCGCGTACCCGCCCCGGTAGGGCTCGGGGACGACGCCGCGCAGCCCGCGCCGGGGGTCGTAGACGGCGAAGACCAGTTCCTCCTCGCCGTGGCGTGCGATGAGCTGGCGGGCGACGAGGGCGAGCAGGTTGGTCTTGCCGCACTCGTCGTCGCCTAGGACCAGCAGGTGCTGGTCCTGGCCGAAGAGGTCCAGCAGCACCGGGGCGAGGACGTCCTGGTCCACGCCGACGGGGATCCGGTACGGCTCCTCGTCGGCGGTGGGCAGCCGGTCGGCCGGCAGCCGCGCGGGCAGTACCCGTACCGGCGAGGCCAGTTCGCCGTGCCAGGTGGCGCGGACGGTGCCCGCGGCCTCTTCCAGGGCGGCCGCCAGGTCGGTGTTGCCGGCCCGGGAGTCGATGCGCGGCAGGGCCGTCTGCGCGAAGAGCTTGCCGTCGGTGAGGACGCGGCCCGGGGTGTCCGGGGAGATCGTCTCGGACAGCTTGCGGTCGATGGCCGAGTCGGAGGGGTCGCCCAGGCGCAGCTCGACCCGGCCGCCGAAGAGGGACTGGTTGGCGATGCGCACGTCGTTCCAGCGGAGCATGCCCGCGACGACGTGGATGCCGTAGCCGCCGCCCCGCTTGAGCAGGTCGGTGACGGCGTCGTCGAGTTCCGAGAACTCCTCGCGCAGGGCCCCGTACCCGTCGACGAGCAGCACGATGTCCGTGGAGGCGAGCTCGGTGAGCCGGCCCTGCGCGCGCAGCAGGCGCAGCTGGTCGACGGAGTCGATGGAGTGCTCGCGGAAGAGGGCCTCGCGGGTGGCGAGCATGGCCCGTACCTCGGCGACCGTACGGGCGGCCCGTTCGCGGTCGGCGCGTCCGGCGATGCCGCCGACGTGCGGGAGCCCGGCGAGCGCGGCGAGACCGCCCCCGGCGAGGTCGAGGCCGTAGACGGCGACCTCCTGCGGGGTGTGGGTCAGCGCCAGCGAGAGGGCCAGGGTGCGCAGCAGGGTGGTCTTGCCGGACTGGGGGCCGCCGGTGACGGCGGTGTGCCCGCCGGCGACGGTCAGGTCGAGTTCCCAGGGGCCGCGCCACTGCCGCGCCGGGTCGTCGAGGACGCCGAGCGGCACCTTGAGCGGGGCCCGCCGGGCGGTGCCCAGCCGGAGGCCGCGCTCGGTGACGGACAGCGGTCCGGCGGCGGCGTCGAGGGGGACCGCGTCGGGCAGCGGCGGCAGCCAGATGCGGCGTACGGGCGGGGCGGCGCCGGCGAGCTGGTCGACGATGACGGAGAGCACGCTGGGCCCGGTCTCGCGGGCGGTGGCGGTGGGCTTCTCCTCGGTGTCCTCGGCCGGACCGGCGCTGTCCTGGAGGGTGTTGAAGGTGGGGTAGGGCAGGGCGAGCGGTCCGCGCTCGCCGCCGTCGCGCTCGGCGGCCGGGCCCCGGTAGCGGCCGGAGACGTACCCGGCCTTGAAGCGGGTGTAGGTGGAGGTGTCCACCTTGAGGTAGCCGAACCCGGGCAGCGGGGGCAGCTGGAAGGCGTCGGTGGTGTCGAGGACGGTGCGCGACTCGTCGGCGGAGAAGGTGCGCAGACCGAGCCGGTAGGACAGGTAGGTGTCCAGGCCCTTGAGCTTGCCGCCCTCGATGCGCTGGCTGGAGAGCAGCAGGTGCACGCCGATGGAGCGGCCGATGCGGCCGATGGACAGGAACAGGTCGATGAAGTCGGGCTTGGCGGTGAGGAGTTCGCCGAACTCGTCGATGACGACGAACAGGTGCGGCAGCGGCTCCAGTTCGGGCTTCTCGGCGCGCAGCACCGCGTAGTGGCCGATGTCGGCGACGTTCCCGGCGTCCTTGAGGACCTGCTGGCGGCGCTTGACCTCGCCGGCGAGGCTGGTGTGGACGCGTTCGACGAGCCCGGCCTGGTTCTCCAGGTTGGTGATGACGCCGGCGACGTGCGGGAGCTTCGCGAAGGGGGCGAAGGTGGCGCCGCCCTTGTAGTCGACGAGGACCATCGCGAGGTCCTCGGGCGAGTGGGTGGCGACCAGCGCGAGGACGAGCGTACGGAGCAGCTCGCTCTTGCCGGAGCCGGTCGCGCCGACGCACAGCCCGTGCGGGCCCATGCCGAGCTGCGAGGACTCCTTGAGGTCCAGCAGCACCGGGCCGTGCCGGTCGTCGATGCCGATCGGCACGCGCAGGAAGTCCCGCTCCCCGCGCGGCGCCCACATCCGGCCCACGTCGAGGGCGGCCGGGTCGGAGATGCCGAGCAGGCCCGTGAAGTCGACCGGCCCGGAGACGGGGGTGCCCTCGGCGACGGACTCGGCGGACAGCCGCAGCGGGGCGAGCATGCGGGCCAGGCCCTCGGCGGTGGCCGGGCCGAGGGCGTCGCTGATGCCCTCGGCGGCGGGGCCCTGCGGGGTGCGCAGGTCCCGGACGGTGACGTGGCTGCCGTCCACGGTGATCCGTACGGACACCTCGTCGGGCTCGTGGACCTGCTCGGCGAGCAGGTGCAGCACGGTGGTGTTCATGTCGGCCAGGCCGACCGCGGTGTCGGGGCGGGGCAGTTCGACGGCGTTCTCCCCGTACTCGTCGCTGACCACGAGGAGCCGGCCGGCCAGGCGCAGGGCGCGCTTGTCGGACAGGCCGCGGCGCACCTCTGCCGCGTACGACGCCCTGCGGCGCAGGTCCGGGGCGAGGACCCCGGCGGCGAGCTGGGGCAGACTGGGGGCGATCCGGCGGGCGGCGACGGGCCCGTCGTGCTCCTGCTGGTCGAGGACGTGGGGCAGCCACTTGGCCCACTCCCAGTCCGCGAGCCGGTCCCCGGGCACGCCGAGGGCCACGGCCACGTCGTCCGGGGCGTGCAGGACGGCGGTGTGCGTGAGCAGGGCGCGGGCGACCCGCAGGACGCCCTCGCGGTCGCCGACGATGCTGACGTTGCCGGCCCGGTCGAGGGGGACGGTGAGCGGGAAGTCGCCGGCCCGGGCGAAGCGGGCCATGAGGGCGCCGGCTTCGTTGAGCATGAACCGGTCGGGCGGGGTGAGCACGCCGCCGGCGCCCGAGGCGAGGCTGAGGTCCTGGACGGCGACGGCTCCGGTGCCCAGGCGCGGCCGCAGGAAATCGGGGTCGGTGCGGCGCCGCTCCCACAGCCGCGCGGGGTCGCGCACGAGGTCGTACAGGGCCGCCGGCGGCGGGTTGAGGCGGCGCGCCTCGTCGCGCAGCGCCTTCTCGCGGGCGCCGAGTTCCTCGCGCTGTTCCTCCAGGTACTCCAGGTAGCGCTCGCGCTGGGCGCGGCGGGTGCGCTGGGCCTTGCCGCGCTGGGACCAGAACAGGGCGACGGCGCCGACGAGGGCGAAGACCAGCACGATGGCGCCGACGGCGGCGAACTGGCTGTTGCGGATGACGGTCATCATCACCACCGAGCCCATCACGCCCGCCATCGGCAGCAGCGCGGTCGCCGGGCTGCCGATCTTGCCCTCGGGCAGGTTGGGCGGGGCCTCGACGGCGTGCGGGTGCGCGGGGGCGGGGGGCAGGGTGCCGCGGGCCGGCCGGTGGATCAGCTGCTGGGTCACCGGGCGGCACCCGGCGCCGGGAGGGCCACGGCCCGCTGGAGCACCTCGGCGGCGAGCCGTACGGCCGCCTCCCGGGTGCGGGCGCCGAGGAGTTCGGAGGTGACGGCGCCGCCGGAGGCGAGGTGGCGGTCGTAGGGCAGTACGACGACCCCCGCGCCGGTCGCGCGCAGCTTCTCGGCGGCCTTGCCGAGGTCGACGGCGTGGTGCGGGGACTGCACGGTCAGCACGACGACGGTGCGGGGCAGCACGGGCACCGGCAGGGAGGCCAGCCAGTCGAGGACGGCGTGGGTGGAGACCAGGCCCTCGGCGGTGGCGGGGGCGGTGAGCACGCGGGCGTGCGCGGTGTCGAGGGCGGTACGGGCCACCTCGCCCGGGAGGGTCTCGCAGTCGACGACGGTGACCCCGAAGTAGCGGCGCAGCGCGACCATCACGGTCCGGTAGGTGGCGACGTCGACCTGGGCGCCGATCCGGCCCTGGCTGCCGGGCAGCAGCCAGCCGCCGTCGGCGAGCGGGACGAGGTAGCCGGTGATGTCGGTGAGCTGCATGGAGGGGCGGACGATCTGCGCGAGGTCCGCGCAGGTCCAGCGCAGGGACTGGACGCCGAGCCGCACGGGGAGGGTGCCGAGGGCGGCGTCCGCCTCCAGGGTGAGCACCGGGTCGTGACGGAAGTGGTTGTAGGTGCGGCTGAGGAGGGCGGTGACGGTGGTCTTGCCGGAGCCGCCGCGGATGCTGGTGACGACGATCTGACGGCCGGTGGTGACGGGCTGCTGCACCTGCGTGGCGAGTTCCGTCTCGGCGGCGACGGCCTTGGCGACGGAGGAACCGAGCACTCCGCGCAGGGTGCGCAGAGTGCGGCGCGTCAGGGGGTCGCCGTGGCGGGGGCGGCCGGCGGCGGCCTCGGAGCCGGGGACCGGGACGGTCTCGGGGGCCCGGGCCTGCGGCGCCTGCGGGGTGTAGGGCTGCTGGGCGTACGCCTGCCGTGGGGGTAGGGGGGCGGGCTGCTGCTGCGGGAGGGGGGCGGGCGGCCGCACCGGCAGCGGGCCCGGGGGTGCGGCGGCGGGAGCGCCGGCGGCCGCTCCGGGGGCGGTGCCCGTCAGGTCGCCGAGGACTCCGGCCTGCCAGTCGCCGTGCGAGGCGGCGGGGGCGGGGGCGGGGCCGGCTGCGCCTCCGGAGCCGGGGCCGGGGCCGGGGCCGGGGTGGCCGTGGTTGGGGCCGGGGTGTCCGTCACGCTGGTTCATGCTCATGTCTGACATGTCTGAGTAGCAACCCTTACGCGAAGGTGCCGAGCAGCCGCCCGTACACACCGAACACCCCGATGAGCAGCGGGAACAGCACGATGACGCCGATGGACTCGGCGGTGTCCCCGAACCGCCGCAGCCGCACCCGTACGTGCTCGGGCGGCTGCACGGCGAGGACGCCGAGGGCCGCCAGGGACAGCGCCAGCAGCACCGCCAGCGGCCCGGCCGCACCCGCCCGGCCGGCCCAGACCAGCAGGGCCGCCACGGTGACGGCGGCCCCGGCCAGCAGCAGCGCGACCACCTCCGCGACGAGCGGGAACGCCCGCGCCCGCAGCCACAGCACGACGGCGACCGCCGAGGCGAGGGACACCGTCCAGACGTCGGGTTCCCGCAGCGCGAGCACCCCGGCCGCGCCCGCCGAGACGGCGGTGGCGAGGGTGGCCAGCGCCATGCCCCGGTGGGTGGCCCCGAGGGCGGTGGCGACCTTGTACCGGCTCACCGAAACCCCGCGCGCCCGCTGGTCGTCCAGACCGGTCAGACCGGCCGCCGCCAGCGCGAGACGCGGCAGCAGCCCGAGCAGGACCACCGAGACCACGGCGAGCACGGCCCCGGTCCGGGCGCCCGCCTGCCCCTGCGCCAGGGCGGTCGCCTCCCACATCCCGGTCAGCGCGACCACGGCCGCGGCGCCCACGAACCCGCCCCGCCCGAGCGGCGTGAACCACCCCAGCAGCGCGAGCCCGACGGCCAGCGCGCCCGCCACGGCGGCGAGCCGGCCCATGGCGCCCCAGTGCTGCGCGTCGCCCAGGGTCCACGCCCCGAGCACCCCGACGGCGGCGGCACACGCCAGCAGCGCGGCCGCCAGCCCGGACCGCTTCAGCCGCCCGGCCAGCGCCCCGACGGTCCCGGCAGCGGCGGCCGCCGCGAGCAGGGCGCCCGCCACGGCGCCCGGTGCGAACTCCCGCCGGGCGAACCACCCCGCCACCAGCGCCCACAGCACCATCCCGGCCCCGGCGGTGACCCGCCGCGCGGCAGGACGCCAGCGCCAGGCCCGTACGTCCAGGTCCTCGGCGGCCTCGTCGGTGACGTCGTGCACCACGGGCGCGGACGGCACGTCCTGCACCCGTACGAGCCGCAGCACGGCCCCGTCGGCGACGCCGGCCTCCTCCAGGGAGATCCCGTGCTCGATCACCGACCCGTCGGCCGTGACCAGGTGACGCAGCATCGGCCGGGCGGCCACCCGGTCGTCCAGCATCCGTATGACGTCGGGAAGGAGCCGCCCGACCGGCTCTTGGGAGGGCAGTACGAGGTCCATCCGCCGCCGCTCGCCCACCAGGGTGATCCGGCTCAAGGCGGTACCGCTGATTGCGCCCATGCTCACCACGCGCTCGAACCTATCACCGAGTACTGACCTGCCCGGGCGTCCCCGTCTTGCCGATGAGGCGGTGGGAGATGAACGACCAGCCGACGCAGCCGGCGCACAGCACGGCCGCGATCACCAGTCCGGCGACGGCCTTCCCGATCCGCTCGTCGGCCCTCCGCCGCCCGCGCTGCGCCCCGAAGAGAACGGCATCGCGCAGCCTGCGCCGCCGCACCGCGACGGACTCCAGCAACTGGCTGTCGTAATCCTCAGCCGCCACCCCGGCCTCCCTTCTCGCTGTCGCCCCGCACGCTAGTACGCCCCCTCACGACGCCGAAACCGGCGGCGCCGGGTTCGGCACCGCGCCGGTACCGCGCCGGTAGCTCTCGCACCCTCGAGCCGCTCGTTCACCGGCTCCACCGCTCCAACAGGTCGGTGAGGTCCGGCCCCAGCC
This sequence comes from Streptomyces sp. NPDC034086, assembly GCF_055575515.1. NCBI lineage: Bacteria > Bacillati > Actinomycetota > Actinomycetes > Kitasatosporales > Streptomycetaceae > Streptomyces > Streptomyces sp. NPDC034086. Next base: position 57,103 of record NZ_JBVISM010000003.1, read on the forward strand.
CGTCGATGACGTCCGGCTCCCGCAGCCCGTGGCCCACCGCCGTTCCGAAGTACGTGGGCTCCCCCGGCTGCGCCGCGACGCCGAGCAGCGCGTCGAGCTCCCGCAGCGCGGCGGCGAGGCGCGGCGCGTTGTACGCGTGCACCCGGGGGTGCGGAACACCCCGGAAGTCACAGGCCCCCCACACGTCGTGGTGCACGGCCAGCTCGGCCGACAGTCCCATGACGGGGTCGGGAGACACGCTCAGCTCGACCAGCCGGTGCTCGCGCCGTCGCCGCCCGGCACCGTCGAACCAGACCCCGTCGCCAACCACGTGGAAGGACGAGGGCTCGGCACGCTCCTGCCCGGCCGGCCGCAGCGCCGCCACCCGCCCGGGCAGGCGGTCGTCATCCAGCCGCACGCCCTCCAGCCCGAGCCGGGCGTCACCGTCCCCGAACACCCAGAACCACTCCAGCGCCACGGGCTCCAGCAACGCGTGCCGCTCCAGTACGCCGGCCATGGCGGCGGCCGTCCGCAGCGCGGCCCCGACACCGGCCTCACCGGCCCCGTCGAGCTCCCAGTACCAGGCCCCGCACTCCAACGGCGCCCGCATCAACCCGGCCACGGCCCGTCCCCCTCCCGCGCGTACCCCTGCCACGTCGCCAGACGCACCCGGGACTCGACGAAGTCCACGAACCCGTTCTCGATCCAGAAGCCGCCACCCCGCTCCCACACCCCGACCAGCGGCGCGAAGGGATCCAGCAGCCCGCCGAAGCGCTCCAGCACCTCGTCGGCCGGCGAGCCCCGGTTCAGCGCGGCCCGGCAGTCGATCGCGGTGACCCGCGCGACCAGCTCGTCCGCGCGGATCATCCGGCGGTGGCGGCGGACACGATCCCTCCGAGCCGCCGGGCCGCCTCCAGCCGGTCGATCGCGACCAGCCCCGCCCGCTCGGCCGGCAGGTCCGCCGGCCGCCAGCGCAGGTCCCACCCGAACACCTCGTCCGTGAGCACCTCCCCGGCCTCCCGGCGCCGCTGCACCGTCCCCCGGCCGTCCTCCGCGCCGTAGTAGGTGAGCCGCCCCTCGCCCTCCAGCGCGTCGAGCACGGCGTCGTCGAGCACGCCCACGGGCCGGCTGCCGAGGTAGCCCTCCGGCTTGCCGGGGCGGTACATCACCCCAACCAGGTCGAGAAAGACGCCCGAACAGTCCCGGGTGAACGATCCGCCCCGCTCGTAGAACAGCACGAGCGGCTCGTACGGATCCGGCAGCCCGTCCACCACGGCCGGGTTCCGCTCCCTCAGCGCCGCCAGCCGCACGGCCCCGGCGCAGGTCCGCCGCAGCTCCGCGCCGGGCACCCCGGCGAGCAGCTCCTCCAGCTCGGCCGCCTGCCCGGCGGGGAGCTCGAACCCGGGGTCCACGTACGCCGTGACGTCGTAGAACGGCCACGCTCCCTCGGCCCCGCAGGCCTTGGCCCACACGGCGGCCCGCCGCAGGTACTCCCACATCAGCACCCGCCGGGATCCGCTGCGCTCGGACGCCAGGTCCCACCGCATGTCCCAGTCCACGGCCCGCAGCCGCCCCAGCACCAGCGACGCCGTCACCCCCGTCCCCTCCCCGACAGCTCTTCGAGCGCGTCCCGTGACGGCGCCCCGTGCACCGCCGTTCCGACGGCCGACCCGATGTCCTTACGGCCGGGGCAGCGCGCGGGGACCTCGAACGTGCCCCAGGAGTCGTCGTACTCCGGCCACTCACCGGCGAGCCGGAGAGCCACCGTCAGGTGCTGGTCGGACAGCAACCGCAGGCCGGACGCCTGCCCGGCCAGCACGTCGAGCGGCACATCGCGCCGCTCGAACACCGGCCGGCCCCTGGCCGACAGCGCACACCCCTCGACCCAGCCCGTACCGCCGTCGCCGACCAGCCCGAGGGAAGCCAGGACGTCCCTGACCTCCCCCACCCGCTCGGTCGTGATCACGGGCTCAGCCCTCTTGCTTGGCTCTGCGCCCCCGAGGCTCCAGGACGCGTACGTCGCCGCCGCGCTCCCGGATCCACTCCTCCAGCTCGGCGCCCGCGATGGTCCGGGAGCCGTCCGCGTCGACCAACTCCACCGGCCCGAAGATCGTGCCGGTGAGTCCGGTGAGTACGGTGGCGGCGTCCAGCCGGACCTTGAAGGAGTTCTCCTGGAGGACGGCGTTACTGAGATCGGCCCCACGGAAATCGACCTTCAGCAGGGATGCAGCCATGAACCGGGTTCCCCGGCACCGCGAGTACGAGGCGTCCACCTCGTAGAGCGACGCCTTGACGAGGTTCGCGCCGTCGAGCACGGCATGCCGGAGAACCGCGTCATCGAGATTGGCCCGGACGAAGGAGGCGTTGGTGGCATCGGCTCCCGTGAGGTCGGCCCCTTCCAGATCGGAGCGGTAGAACTCCGCTCCGACAAGCCGGGTGTTCACGAGCTTGGCGTCGGTGAACCAGGACTCGGAGAAGTCGGCCTCGGACAGGTCGGCCCCACTCAGGTCGAGACCGATGACGTCGATTCCGCCCTTTTCCTCGCCGAGCCATTCCGTCAGCCGGCCGGCGGCCACCTCATCGACAGGTAGTACGCCCGGGTTCCACCCCTTACGGGTACCAGATGACATCATTCTCCCAGCCATTCCTCTCGACGATGCCCCGGATGTCGTCAATGGCGACCTGGTCGGCATTGCGCATGTCGAGAATCACGATGCGTTCCCGGGCCTCGATCTGCTCGGACAGTTTCTCTTCCCATTTGGCGCTGTGCCGTTCGGGATTGTAGGCACCCTTGAACGGGCCGGTCTTGTTCTTGATGTTGTTGAACGGCGGGTAGTCCGAGTGGACGCCCTTGATGTCGTAGTAGCGCCCCGTGGTCTCCGAGTAGAACTCTCCGTGGTCGGCCGCGTGCGGGCGGGCGATGTCATCCGGGAGACGGCCGGACTCCACGAGGTCAAGGCCCACGCGCGCCTCGTCCATCGAGCTGTCGTTGACTCCCCCGTTCTTGTCGGGATCCCGCTTGAGCTCGTCGAAATTCTCCGGGTGGCGCGCCTCGACCTCGTCGAGGTGGGTCCAGTGCGCCGCCTTCTCTTCGGCAGTGAAGGCGGGCGCGGGCCCAGCAGGCCGCTCTGTAGGCGTACCGGACCCCGGCTCGTCCGTTTTCGGGGCTTCCGGTTCGCCCGGGGTGCCGCCGTGGTCGCCCTGGTGCGGGACGGTCGGGCCGTCGCCGTGGCCGCCGCCGGTGGAGGGGCCGTCGCCGTGGCCGCCGCCTGTGGGCGGGGTGTCCGTGTGGCCGCTGCCCGTGGGAGTGGTGTCCGTGTTTCCGTGGCCCGTGCCTGCGGTGCCGCCGGGTTCGGTGTGGCTGTTGTGCGGGAGGTTGTCGGCCGTGCCGCCCGGGGTGTGCGAGACCGTGCCGCCGGGGGTGCGGGCGGCCGTGCCTCCCGGGGTGTGCGAGACCGTGCCGCCGGGGGTATGGGCGGTGACGTCCCCGGGGCGGGCGCCGACACCGACCGGGGCTTCCTCGCGCTTGGGGACTTCCGCCAGGGGGCGGTCGGGGCCCTTGGGGACCGAGGTGAGGTCCTGCTTGGGCAGGCCCTTGTGGTCCAGGAGCTGATTCGTCGTCTTGTCGTAGTACTGCGGCCGCCCGAGCGCGTCGTCCGGGAGGCGGACCGTGTCGTCGGGGTGGGGGAAGGTGATGCCCGGGGCGTCGGCCTTGGGGAGGTCCTTCCACACCACGTCGTCCAGCTTGGGGAACGCCCCGTCGACCTTGCCCAGGTTCGCGAACAGGTCACCGATCTTCAGCTTCGCCAGCGAGCCGGCCTTGCCGATGTAGGTGATCGGGTCGATCAGCCTGCCCGTCTTGCCCGCCACCGACAGCACCTTGGCCACCGCACCGGTCTTCGCCGCCGTGCCCGCACCACCGGTGAACACCGTGGTCAGGACGTTGAAGGTGACCGCACCCGCCGCACGCGCCGGGTTCTTGCCCCACTCGTCCCACGCCACCAGCGCCTTGCCGGTCTCCTTCACCGCCGTACGCGAATCCCGCAGCCAGCCCGGCAGATCCTTCTCGTCCGCCATCCAGAACGCCGTACCCACCCCCGGCGTGACAGTGATCGCAAGACCCGTCGCCAGCTTCGCCAGGCCCAGCCACGCCTGCCCCGCCGCGTCCGCGCCATCCACGCCCACCAGCGTGCCCAGGCCGCGGATCGTGCCCCAGATGCCGTCCACGATCAGGCCGTCCCACACGAACGACTTGATCCAGTAGCCGACCTCCCACGCCCGGTGGGTCTCCTCCAGCTGCGAACCCCACGGCAGATCCTGCGCCTTGTCGAGGTCCTCACCCTTGTAGCCGTACATGTTCGCACCGTGCGAACCGTCATCAGCCGTCAAAGGCGGCGCACAGTACAACGCACGGATCTTGTTCGCACACGTACGCTCCGCCGCCCAGAAAGCGGAGACGGCGGCGTTGACGTCGTGGATCAGATCGTTGTTCTCATCGATCTTGTCCCCGTCGTCCTTCCAGTGCTCATCCCCCGCGATCTTGTTGCTGAAGGTGGTCGCCTTCGCCTGCAACTCCTTCAGCCGCGCCACGATCGGACGCGCCTCGGTCACGTACTCGCCCAGCGCCTTCGCCGCCGACTCCAGCTGATCCGCGAAGAAATCACTGTCCGTCTTCACCGGCTTCGTCGTCGCGAACAACTGCGCCGCCTCCGGCGCCGAGTAGAACGCCGACAGACCCTGGAACTCCCTGTCCACGTTCGACCCGGCATCACGGAACGTCCCCGCCGCCGCCGCGATAGCCGTACGGTCCTGCTCCAGCGCGTCCAGATCACCCGTGAACTGCGGGATCGTGCACGGATTGATCGGTACGTGGTCCGTCACTTCTGACCCGCCCCCGGGAGATCGACCTTCGGCTCCTTCAGGGCCTCGCGCTGCGCGTTCTGCGCCTGCTCGATGTTGCCCTGCACGTACGCCGTCGTGGCCTTGACGACGCCGTTGATCGAGGCCTCCGTACGGGCTCCGATGTACGAGAGACGGTATTCGTGGGATTTCATGAGTTCGCCCAGCGCGCCGGCGATCGGGCCCATGCCGCCGCCCTCGCCGCCGGTGCCGCCGCCCGGCGTCACCGTGCCCGCGTGCTTCGCCGCCTCCGGCAGCTCCGTCTGGAGCGTCTTGCCCGCCTTCTGGAAACCCTCGGCAGCGGTGATCGTCTTGTTGACGACCCCCTGCACGCCCGACGGCTTGATGTCCCAGCCCATGCCCTACCCCCGTGTCCTTCGCGTCCCTCGTGCGTCCCTCGTGCGTCCCTCGTCGCGTCCCGCGTCCGTCCGGCCCGGTGTCAGCCGATGGCGTCGACGGCCGCCTTGGCCCTCGCCAGCGTGGCCTGCGCGGTCGCGTCGTTCTGCTCCAGCGTGGTGCGGACGAGGCGGATGATGTCGCGCACCTCGTTCGCCGCCTTGTTCCAGCGGACTTCCTTGCCGTGGTACTCGTCCGAGACGCCGTCGGCCGTGAACTCGGCCATCGCCGCCTTCACCGCGGCGTCACGGTCGCCGAGCACCCGCTCCAGCCGGCCGATGATCCCGCCGAGTCCGCCCTGGACCTCCACGGAGGCGGCGATGTCGTACGAGGTGCGGTCCTGGTTAGCCATGTCTCACAGTCCCCCGGTGTCAGCGCGCACCGAAGCGCGCGGCGTCGAAGTTGGCGGATCCCATGTTCTGGTGGGCGTTGTCGCCCTGCTCCTGGTCACCGGTGGTGAACGAGGTGTCCATCCCGGCCTGACCGCCGAGGATGGCCCGCAGGGATCCGTTCAGCTCGGCGGTGATGGCGTCGGAGCGCCGCTTGAACGAGTCGAACGCGGTCCGGCCGACGCCGTTGAACTTGCCCTCCAGCGGGTCCGCCGCGGCGATCAGCAACTTGATCAGCGTGCCGAGGTCCTCGCTGGAACCGGTCGTGGCCTTGCCCAGGTCGGACAGCGTCGTGCTGCCCATGTCGAACTTCATGCGCCCACCCCTGACGTGTTCTGCCGTCACTTGCGTGCGTACCTGTCTACCGAAGGGACGTTGCGAACACAAACGCGGTTTCACACGGTCTCGACGTCTGGCCGGAAATCGCCGCCGGCCGGTCACCGCCCTCCCAGGACCTCCCGTACGTAGTCGTCCCCGGCGTCCCACAGCCGGGCTGCCAGGGCCCGGCCGGCCGGGCCGCGGCAGCGGGAGACGGGGCCGGCGGCGTGCCGGAGGGCGCGGCCGGAGGGTGCGTCGCCGAGGAGCCGCCGCAGCAGCTCCACGGCCGCCTCCTCGTCCACGAGGGTCACCGCGCCGGCGAGCCCGACGAGTTGGGTCTCCACGTCGAAGCGGAAGCACTCGCCGGCCCGCATCCGGGCGAGGCCCCGCTCGAGGGACGTACGGATCTCGGGCAGGCAGTCCCGTACGTCCCGTGCGTCCAGGCAGTCGCCCAGCCGGTCGTCGAAGCCCTCCCGGTCGGCCAGCCCGACCAGGGCGCGGAGGGTCTCGGCACGCAGGGCCGAGGTGCCCTTCGCCTCGGCCAACTCGCGGCTGGCGACGGCTACTTCGAAGAAAAGTCCGTAGCTGCGGTCCACCGAGAACCAGCGGTCGACGGACCAGCCGTACCAGAAGGCGGCGCGGGGGTCGGTGGTGGCGGCCCGGGCCACGGCCCCGTACCCGGCGGGCTCCGCCCAGTGGACCAGGGCGACGAGGGCCATGAGGCGTTCGCCGTCGGTCGCGGACGGATCGTCGACGAGGGCGGTGAGGCCCGGAACGCGGTCGCGGTGGGCGGGACGGTCCTCGCCCTCCCAGATCACCTCGTAGGGGTCGTCGGTGGGGACGCCGTCGAAACCGGTGCCCAGCAGCCGCTCGTAGGCCGTCGCCATGTCAGGTCATCCACCGGTCGGGGCGGGCCGCCGCGCGGGAGGTGCGGGAGCGGACCGCCTGTTCGTGCAGCAGGTCGCGGGCCTCGGCGGCGTCGCGCAGCCGGGCGGTGACCGTCTGGTTCGCGCCGGTGTCCACGTGCAGGTCGGCCAGCCCCCGGGCGCGTTCCCAGGGGCCCTGGGAGCGGCGCACGCTCTGCACCTTCGCATGCGGAACGATCTCCGTACGCCGGCACAGGCGTCCGCGCCGGGTCGCGAAGACCTCCTCCGAGACGGCCAGGCCGTACCCCTTCCACCACACCGGCACCACCCACCGCGAGCCCGTGCGCGGGGACGGGCTGAACTCCAGGACCGCCGGGTCCGCTCCCGGCAGCACGCGGGCGATGAGGGCGTGGGCGGCGGCGCGGGTGGCGACCGGCACCAGCACCCCGTTCCCGGAGCCCGCCACGGCCAGTTCCACCCGGACCCGGCCGAGCCGCCGCCACAGCAGCGGCTCCACGATCCGTACGGTCTGCACGCGCCCCGGCGGGACGGTCTCGTGGGCCCGGTCCAGCAGCCCGTGGTCCAGGCGCAGCCCGTCGGGGGACTCGGCGACGGTCCAGCCGTAGCCGGTGAGGAAGCGGCCGAGGCTGCCGGTCCACACCGCGCCGAGCAGCGGCAGCAGGATGACCACCGCCGCCCAGGCGCTGTCGCTGAGCCGCCAGACGACCACCGGGGCGACGATCCCGGCGGCCAGCGCGGCCCACACGTCGAGGCCGAGCAGCAGGGAGACCACCAGGTCCCGTGCGGACACGCGCAGCAGTTCGCGCGCGGGGGCCTGGCCGACGGTGACGGCCTCGGCGGGTGCGAAGCCCGCCGCCCGCGCCAGCAGCTCGGCGCGCAGGGCGACGGCCTCGCGTTCGCCGAGGAAGGCGAGTTCGTCCTTCTTCTCGGTGCCGACGACGTCGAGGCGGAGTGCGGCGACCCCGGCGAGCCGGGCCGGCAGGGGGCGGGTCACGTCCACGGCCTGGAGGCGGTCGAGGCGGATGTGGGCGGTGCGGCGGAAGAGCAGGCCGGTGCGGATGCGCAGCTCGGTGTCGGTGACGGCGTAGTGGGTGCACCACCAGCTGAGGAAGCCGTACGTGCCGAAGACGAGGACCAGCCCGGCCACGACCAGCAGCCGCACGGCGGGGGTGAGACCGGTGATCCACTCCTGGACGCGGTCGCCCTGCTGGACGAGGACACCGGCGGTGGCGGCGATCGGCACCCAGGCGCGGCGCAGCGGGGTCAGCACGTGCAGCCGCCGCTCCCCGCTCCCCCGCGGGGCGGGGGCGCCGGGGGGCGCGGAAGCCGGCGGCGGGCCGTCCCCGCCCGGGGTTCCCCCGGAGGGGCCGGTCACAGGCCCGCCGACCTTGCTTCGCCGAGCGCCGTCAGGCGGTCGCGGAGGCGCTCCGCCTCGGCGGGGGCCAGCCCCGGGATCCTGGCGTCCGTCGCGGCGGCCGCCGTGTGCAGCTGGACCGAGGCCAGGCCGAAGCGGCGCTCCAGCGGGCCGGAGGTCACCTCCACCAGCTGCATCCGCCCGTACGGGACCACCGTCTCCTCCCGCCACAGCACCCCCCGGCTGATCAGCAGGTCGTCCGCCCGCTCCGCGTACCGCCAGGACCGCCAGTTCCGCCCCACCAGCACCCACCCCCAGGTCAGGACCGCGAGCCACAGGGCCCCGCAGGCCGCCCAGCCCGGCCCGAACGCCAGGCCCAGCGACACGCCCGTGGCCGCCGCGAGCGGCACCGTCCAGAGCACCAGCAGCAGCCGCCTGATCCGGCGCAGTCCGCCCGGCAGGCCCACCCACCGCGGACGGGCCGTCTCACCCTGCGTCCCCGTATCCATGCACCCACCCTAGGACTGAGACAATGCGCCCATGACGGAGACCACGGTCGGCATCGGCGGTGCGGCGGAGAGCACCGACATGGTGCTCAACATCGGACCCCAGCACCCTTCCACCCACGGCGTGCTGCGCCTGCGGCTCGTCCTGGACGGCGAGCGCATCGCCAGCGCCGAGCCGGTGGTCGGCTACATGCACCGGGGTGCCGAGAAACTCTTCGAGGCGCGCGACTACCGGCAGATCGTGATGCTCGCGAACCGCCACGACTGGCTGTCCGCGTTCTCCAACGAGCTCGGTGTGGTCATGGCCGTCGAGCGGATGCTCGGCATGGAGGTCCCCGAGCGCGCGGTGTGGATGCGTACGCTCCTCGCCGAGCTGAACCGGGTGCTGAACCACCTGATGTTCCTCGGGTCGTACCCCCTCGAACTGGGCGGAATCACCCCGATCTTCCACGCGTTCCGCGAGCGCGAGGAGCTCCAGGCCGTCATGGAGGAGATCTCCGGCGGCCGCATGCACTACATGTTCAACCGTGTCGGCGGCCTCAAGGAGGACCTCCCCGCCGGCTGGCTCGGCCGGGCCCGCGCCGCCATCGCCGACGTCCGCACCCGCATGGACGTCTACGACAAGCTCGTCCACGGCAACGAGATCTTCCGCGCCCGCACCCGCGGCGTCGGCGTGCTGGCCCCCGAGGCGGTGCACGCGTACGGGGTCTCCGGCCCGATCGCCCGCGCCTCCGGCGTGGACTTCGACCTGCGCCGCGACGAGCCGTACCTGGCGTACGGCGAGCTGGCAGACGTGCTGAAGGTCGTCACCCGCACCGAGGGCGACTGCCTGGCCCGCTTCGAGGTGCTGCTCGACCAGACGCACAACGCCCTCGACCTGGCCGTGGCCTGCCTGGACCGGATGGCCGAGCTGCCGCCCGGGCCGGTCAACCAGCGGCTGCCGAAGGTGCTGAAGGCACCCGAGGGCAGCACGTACGCCTGGACGGAGAACCCGCTCGGCATCAACGGCTACTACCTGGTCTCGAAGGGCGAGAAGACCCCGTACCGGCTGAAGCTGCGCAGCGCCTCCTTCAACAACATCCAGGCGCTGGCGGTGCTGCTGCCGGGGCAGCTGGTCGCGGACATGGTGTCGATCCTGGGCTCGCTCTTCTTCGTGGTCGGCGACATCGACAAGTAGCCCGGAGCGCCGGCTTCCGCTCCTCGCCCGACCTGACGGTCCGGCGCAGGGCGGCCGGTGCGGTGTCGGCGGGGCGTCCTAGGGTGCCCCCATGACCACTGGTACGTACACGGACTACCTGCGCAGGATCGGCGTCACCGCTCCCGGCACCCCCTCCGCGGGAAGGCTGTTCGCGCTCCAGCGCGCCCACCTGGAGCACATCGCCTACGACAACCTCGACATCCACGCGGGCCGGCCGCCGGGCATCGACCCGGCGCTGTCGGTGCGGCGGCTGGGGGCGGGTTTCGGCGGTTACTGCTTCCACCTCAACGGCGCGTTCGCCGCCCTCCTGGAACACCTGGGGTACGACGTGACCCGCCACCTCGGCGGCGTGGAGGACGATGCCGCCTCACGCGTGGTCAACGGGCAGCACCTGACCCTGACGGTCCGCGTGGACGGGGAGGCGTACTGGGTGGACGCCGGGCTCGGAGACGGCCCGTACGAGCCGCTGCCGCTGCGCGAGGGCCCGTACGAGCAGGGCGGCTTCCGCTACGCGCTGGAGCGGCTGGAGCCCCTGGAGGGCGAGGGCCCGGGCTGGAGCTTCCTGTCCCCCGCCAGCAGCACGCCGCGGGTCAACTTCCGCGACGCGCCCGCCACGACCGCCGATTTCGAGGAGACGCACACCTGGCTGGCGACCTCCCCGGAATCCCCCTTCGTACGGACCCTCGCGCTGCTCCGGCGCGACGCCGACGGCATCGACGTCCTGCGCGGCCGCGTCCTGACCCGGATCTCCGCCGGGAAGGAGACCGGCCGGCGGGAGGTGGCCGGGCGGCGGGAGTTCTTCGAGACCGTGGCGGGCACCTTCCGGCGGAGCCTCGACGACCTGACGGCCGCCGACCGGGACGCCCTGTGGGCCCGGGTCGACGAGGCGCACCGGGCATGGCTGGCGTCCAGGGCGCAGACGCAGGCGCAGGCCCCGGCGGCCTCCTGACGGCTTCGGTGTCGGTGCGGCAGGGCAGACTGGGGGCATGTCCCACTCCCCCCGACGGGCCTGCCCCGCCTGCGGCCGCGACTGTGCGGTGACGGCCGGCCGGATCGCCCGCCACGACCCTCCGGCCGGGCGCGGCCGGGGCGATCTGGTGTCCTGCCCCGGCTCCCGGGCCCGCGTGGTGCTCGGCGCCTCCGCCCCGACCCTGGACGGCTTCGTCCTCGGGCCGCATCCGGGCCAGCTGCCGCTGTTCTGAGCCACCCGGGTCCGAGCCGCCCGGACGACCGCCGTGCCTGGTACCGGGTACCCGGCACCAGGCCGGGACCGGAAGACTGAGTACGCGTACGGATCCCCGCGGCCGGCCGCCGCGCCAGGATGGGCGCATGACCTGGAGCCCTCAGCCCCCGACCGTCGCCGCGCCCCCCTCCGCCGGGGCGGGGCGGATCCGCGTGTGCGCGGTGATCGCCGCCGCGCTGTTCGTGCCCGCGCTGGTGGCGGCGAAGATCCTGGTCCTGTCCACCGAGACGGGTGGCCGCTGCCTGATGTACGGCGGCTGCGCGCCCTTCCCCGGCGTCTTCTTCCTGGTGCTGTGCGGTGCGGCGGCGGTGGCGGCGGTGCTCGCCCTGGCCGCGCCGGAGCGGCTGCGCGGCCGGGTGCTGGGCGCGCAACTGGTGCTGGAGGCGGCCGCCGTGGGGCTGGTGCTCGTCTTCCCCTGAGCCGGGCGCACCCGGCGGACCCCGGGTCGCGCACAGGCCGTGGAGGACGGCGGGCGCCGCGCAGCCCGGCCTACGAGATCGCGGTGCGCAGCCGGACCACGTCGATGGGCTCGGTCTCGTCGTGCGCCGTCAGGTCGATGACCTGGCCCACCGCCTCCTGTTCGGGGGTGGCCGCCTTGAACTCCGGCTCCGTTCCGCCGCCCGCGGTCTCCGCCTTGTGGACGGCGAGGGCCTCGGCGCCGACCACGTCGGCCAGGTCCTCGTTCTGCACGGACTCGATCACGGCGCGGGCCTGCGCGGCGTTCTTGGTGCCGAAGAAGTCGAAGCCGCCCTCGACGCGGGAGGCGGTGCGGCGCTGGGCCGCGTACGGAGCCACGGGCGCGGCCGGACGGCGGGCCGGGGCGGGAGCGGCCGGGGCGGGCACCGCCGGCCGGGTGTGCGCGACGGCCCCGGCGGGAGCGACGGCGGAGGCGGGAGCGACGGCGGACCGTTCCTGCGCCGTGCGGACCAGGGCCGACATCGCCGCGTGGGCCCGGGCGTAGCCGACCGGGGTGGGCGCGCCGGCACCGGTGCGCTCCGCGGAGACCGCCGGAAGTTCCTTGGGGCCCGCCGCCGGGGCCGAGGCGGCCTCGATGGCGAGCAGCCGGCGCTTCTCGAGGGCGCTGGCGCGCTCGGTCTCGGCGGTCGCGTACCGGCGCAGCAGCGCGGCGTGCTCCCCGCGCAGGCCCGCCAGTTCGACGCGCTTGGCACGCAGTTTGGCGTCGAGCCGGGCGCGCAGCAGGCGTGCTTCCTCGAGGTCGGACTCGAGCGCGGCTATCCGCTCGTCGGTCTTCCACTCGTCCTTGACCCGCTCGCGGGCCAGCTCCGCCACCCGGCGGCCGGCCGCCCGGTCCCAGGAGCGCATGAGGATCGCGCCGCCGACGCCCGCGGCGGCCGTGAGGGCCACGAGCAGGCGCAGGGCGAGGGGTTCCGCCAGCAGCCACGCCGTGCCGGCGCCGGCCACGGAAACCCCGGCGACGGCCGTCGGCGTGAGAAGTCGGTGCAGGGGCTCGGGATTGCGGTGGCGTCCACGGGGCATGGCCTGAAATTTACAGGGCGTGGGCGGCGTGTGGGGTACCCGCCCGGCAATCCGTTCCCGGGCAGTTACCCCACAATTGGCGAACAAACACGGAACTACTGCTTCCGCAGAAGGCCCTTGGAGTCGAGATAGGACTTCGCGACGTCCGCCGGCTTCGCCCGCTCCGCGTCCACCTTGCGGTTCAGCTCGACGAGGTCGGCGGTCGTGAGCACCTTGGTCAGCCCGTCGAGGGCGGCCGCGACCTCGGGAGCCCCGGCGTCCTTGGCGTTGACGACCGGCAGCACGTTGTCGGCGTTCTGGAGCTTCCTGTCGTCCTCCAGCAGGACCAGGCCGTAGGCGTCGAGGGTGGCGTCGGTGGTCGTGGTCAGCACCAGCTGGTCCACCCCGTCCTTGACGGCCTGCTTGGCCTGCGGGGTGCCGACTCCCTTGGGGTCGATGCCGGAAACCTGGATTCCGTACGTCTTCTCCAACCCCGGTGCGCAGAACGGGCGGACGGCGCATTCGTCACCCGCCGCGATCTTCACCTTCAGCCCCGACTTTCCAAGATCGGAAAGTGACGTGAGGTTGTTCTTCCGCGCGAATTCCCGGCTCACCGCGAAGGCGTTCTGGTCGACCGCCGCACCCGCCGGCAGCACCTTCAGCCCGAGCGGCTGCGCGAGCTTCTCCAGCGCCGCGACCGTCGCCGCCGCGTCACTGGAGGCGACCGGCTTCTCCTTGGCCGCGTTCGGGCCGTTCACCTTGGCGTTCAGGAACTCCGCGAGCGTGGCCGCGTACTCCGGGACGACGTCGATCTCGCCCTTCTCCAGCGACGGCTCGTACAGCTCCCGGTTGTTGACGGTGGTGAGGGAGGTGTCGTAGCCGGCGCCCCTCAGCAACTGCGCGTACAGCTCGGCCAGCACGTTGGACTCGGTGAAGCCCGCCGCCCCCACGACCAGCCTGCCCTTGCCGCCCCCGGCCGGTGCCGTGGAGGAGCCGCCGTCACGGGACGTCTCCAGGCTCTCGCCCCCGCACGCGGCGAGCGAGACGGTCAGGGCCACCGCGCCCAGGGTCGCGCCGAGGATGCGCGTGGACTTGCTCATCATGCTCCTTAGGAATCAGGGAAGGGCCGCGGGCCGGTGAGGGCCGCGGCACGGCGGCCGCGCCTCAGCGCGACGGGACCCGCGGCAGCAGCCGGTCCGCCGCCACCAGGACGCCCTCCACCACCAGGGCCAGCAGGGCCACCAGCACGGCGCCCGCCACCACCTGCGGGGTGTCGTACGTGTTGAAGCCGGCGGTGATGATCCGGCCCAGGCCTCCCTGGCCGACCATCGCCGCGATCGTGGCGGTGGCGACGACCTGCACGGCGCCGGAGCGCAGCCCCGTCATCACCAGCGGCCGCGCGAGCGGGAGTTCCACCCGCAGGAAGAGCTGCCGGCCGGACATGCCCATGCCGCGGGCCGCCTCGACCACCGAGCGGTCCACCTCGCGCATGCCGACGTACGCGTTGGTCAGCAGCGGCGGCACCGCGAACAGCACGAGCGCGGCGATGGTGGGGACGTAGCCCGCGCTGCGCAGCGGCGAGACCATGAACAGGGCCAGCACCGCGAACACCGGGACGGCCCGCCCGGCGTTGGAGACGTTCACCGCGAGCGTGCCGCCCTTGCCCAGGTGACCGAGCCACAGCCCGACCGGCAGGGCCACCGCACAGGCGATGGCCAGGGCGATGCCGCTGACGTAGACGTGCTCCCCCAGCCGGTGCCACACCCCCGCCTCGCCGGACCAGTTCGCCCCGTCGGCCAGCCAGTCCCAGGCCCGCGCCATCACGCCCATGCCCTCACGCCCCCTCGGCCTTCGCGGAACGGCCGGAGCGCGTCCACGGGGTCAGCAGCCGCTGCGCGCCGAGCAGCAGCAGGTCGGCGGCGAGCGCGAGCAGCACGCACAGCACCGAGGCGGTGAGCACCTGGGCCTTGAAGGAACTGTTCACGGCGGGAGCGATCAGGTTGCCCAGGCCGCCCTTGCCGACGATGGAACCGACGGTGGTCAGCGCCACGGTCGACACGGTGGCGATCCGGACCCCGGCGAGCAGCGCCGGCAGTGCCAGCGGCAGTTCGACCTGCCACAGCAGCCGGGCCGGGCCGTAGCCCATCCCGCGCGCGGCCTCGCGCACGTCCTCGGGCACGGCTTCCAGGCCGGCCAGGACGTTGCGGACCAGGATCGTCAGCGAGTACAGGACCAGGCCCGTCACCACGAGCGCCGCCGACAGCCCGAAGAAGGGCAGCAGCAGCGAGAACATGGCGAGCGAGGGGATCGTGTACAGCAGGGTCGTCAGGCCCAGCACGGGAGCCGCCCAGCGGCGGCCCCGGCGGGCCAGCAGCGCCAGCGGCACGGCCACGGCGACGCCGATGGACACCGACACGGCGGTGATCCAGACGTGCTCGACCGTGGCGTCGGCGAGTTCCGCGGAGCGGGAGCTGACGTACTCCCAGCAGATCCAGTCGTTCGCCACCAGGCAGCCCTGCCCGGCCATGCCGCCCACCCCCTTCCCCTCGCACGCGTGTGCCGGAGACCGGCCCTCGAGCGACCATAACCCCCGGTGCCCGTGATGGCCGGAATTATTCGCACAGTCGCAACACTCCCCTGACGAACCCTTCGCCCATCCGGGCGGACCGCTGGGGGAGGATGGCGGGGTGATCCGATTCGAGCGAGTGACCAAGCGGTACCCCGACGGCACGACGGCCGTGGAGGACCTGTCCTTCGAGGTCGCGGAGGGCGAGCTGGTGACGCTGGTGGGCCCGTCCGGCTGCGGCAAGACGACCACGATGAAGATGGTCAACCGGCTGATCGAGCCGACCTCGGGCAGGATCCTGCTGAACGGCGAGGACATCGCGGACGCCGACCCGGTCGAGCTGCGCCGCCGCATCGGCTACGTCATCCAGCAGGTCGGGCTGTTCCCGCACAGGACGGTGCTGGAGAACACGGCGACCGTGCCGCAGCTGACCGGCACCCCGAAGGCGAAGGCCCGCGCCCGCGCGGCCGAACTGCTCGAACTGGTGGGGCTGGATCCGGCCGTGTACGGGGGCCGGTACCCGCGGCAGCTGTCGGGCGGACAGCGCCAGCGCGTCGGCGTGGCCCGCGCACTCGCGGCGGACCCGCCGGTCCTGCTGATGGACGAGCCGTTCGGCGCGGTGGACCCGGTGGTGCGCGAACGGCTGCAGAACGAGTTCCTGGCCCTCCAGCGGACCGTCCGCAAGACGATCCTGCTCGTCACGCACGACCTGGACGAGGCCGTCCGGCTCGGCGACCGGATCGCGGTGTACGGGGAGGGGACCATCGAGCAGTTCGCCCGTCCGGCCGCCGTGCTCGCCGCACCGGCCAGCGCGTACGTCGCCTCGTTCGTCGGCGCCGACCGGGGGCTCAAGCGGCTCGCCGTCACCCCGGTCTCAGCGGCCGACGTGACGCCCGCCGAGGGCCCGGCCCCCGCCACCTCCGTGCCCCTGGGGGCGTCGCTGCGCGAGGCCCTCGCCGCCCTGCTGCAGGAGGACTCCGGCCGGATCGGCGTCACGGACCCGGACTCCGGCGCGCTGGCCGGCGTACTGACCCCCGCCGGCGTCCACCGGGCGCTGCGCCGGGCCGGCCACCAGGACGCCTGACGCCCGTGGCCCGCGTCCCGGAGCCCCCGCGGACGCGCGGCCGCGTACGGACGCGTGAAGGGCCCGGCCGGAGCCGGGCCCTTCACGTACCTCCTGAGCGCCGCGCGCGGCTCAGGCCTGGATGCGGCCGCTCAGCCACACCAGCATCGGCGGGATCTCGCGGCGCCAGGTGTTGAAGTTGTGGCCGCCGCTGTCGAGGATGATCGAGGAGACCCGGTCCGGGCCCTTGACCAGCTTGAGGAACTTCCTGGTGTCGTTCAGGTTGTCCTCGCCCTTCTCACTGGTCGTCACCAGGAACGACGTACCGGTCGGCTTCTTCGCCTGGAGGCTCTGGAGTACGTCCGCGCGGGCCTTCAGCTTGTCGTCGCCGTGGAACAGGTCACCGGTCGTCGCGTCGTCCGCCGCCTTGTAGTACGCGGACAGGCCCACGGCGGCGCCGAAGGTCTGCGGGTGGTGCGCGGCGATCTTCAGGGCGCAGTAGCCGCCCGTGGAGTTCCCGATGAAGCCCATGTTCTCCGGCTTCTTGCCCACCCGGAAGGTGGACTGGATGGCCTGCGGCAGGTCCTGCGCGAAGAACGTCTCGGTCTGCGGGCCGCCGGGTATGTCCACGCACTCGGTGTCGCGCGGCGGCGCGATGGTCGGACGCAGCATGACCAGGATCATCGGCTTCATCTTGCCCGCCTTGGCCTGCTTGAAGGCCGTCATCGGGTAGTTCAGCCCTTTGATCAGGTTCTCGGCGGTGCCCGGGTAGCCCGTCAGCACGATCGACGCCGGGAAGTTCTGGTCCTTGTGCTGCGGCTGGAAGTACTCCGGCGGCAGCCAGACGTAGCCGGGGCTCGTTATCTTCGACTTCTGGCCCGTGATGGAGACCTTCAGGATCTGGCCGCCGACCTGGGGCTTGCCCCCGCCGGGCACGTCCAGCTTCTGCTTGTCGACGACCTTGATGTCCTTGCTGCTCATCGAGTGGTCGACGACCTTGCCGACGGCGGTCTCCTGGCCGAACAGGTCGGCCCACGATCCGTAGAAGAGGAACGACTTGTTCGCCGCGAGACCGACTGCCGAGAACAGCGCCAGCTGGGTCGCGAGCAGCAGGCCGATCCGGCCGAGGACCGCGCGCACGCCGCGCCCCGAGAGCTTCGGCCAGGCCCAGACCGTGACCGCGAACAGGGCCACGCCCGCGATGATGGCCAGGACCAGAACCGTATTACTGGTGAGACCCATGAGCAGTCAGTCGACTTTCTGATGGCAGGACTGGATTTTTCCGACGGAAGAGTGAACCCGCTCCCCGCGGATGTCGTCCTAGTGGACGCACCACACTCCGGAGGCCGTCACGGCCTTCGGCCACATGATCTCTCGCGGAGCAACGGGAAGCGATGTCTAGCAGGATAGATGGCGATAAGTCGGGACAGGTTCCGAGTACGGTCCGGCGAATCTTCCGCGGACCACGGCCGGAGTCGGTGCCCGGTCTCGTAGGTACGGCCGTCATGATCGTCGGCCTTCTGGACATCGCGGCGGGCGTCTTCCCGCGATTCCGCCACAGCCGGATCCACGCGGTCACCGAGGTGCTGCCCGGTTCCCTGGGCCCCTTCGCCGCGGCCCTGTCCATCAGCGCGGGCGTGCTCATCCTGCTCCTCGCGCACGGTCTCAAGCGCCGCAAGCGGCGGGCCTGGCGGGCCGCCGTCATCCTGCTGCCCGCCGGCGCCGTCGCGCAGTTCGCGTACCGCCACTCCGTCATCGGCGTGGTGATCTCGGCCGTCCTCCTCGCGCTGCTGGTACGCCACCAGCGTGAGTTCAAGGCCCTGCCGGACCCGCGCAGCCGCTGGAAGGCCCTGGCCAACTTCGTCCTGATGAGCGCCGGCTCCATCGGCCTGGGCCTGGTCATCGTCAACGTGCACCCGGGCAAGGTCGTCGGCCGCCCCAGCCTGTACGAGCAGATCACCCACGTCGTCTACGGCCTCTTCGGCTTCGAGGGCCCCGTCGACTACGCCGGCCGGGTCTCCTGGACCGTCGGGTACTCCCTCGGCGCCCTCGGCATGCTGACCGCCGTCACCACGATCTACCTGGCCTTCCGCCCCGAGCACCCGGCCGCCCGGCTCACCCCCGCCGACGAGGTCAAGCTGCGCGAGCTGCTCACCCGGCACGGCGGCCGCGACTCCCTCGGCCACTTCGCGCTCCGCCGCGACAAGGCCGTCGTCTTCTCCCCCAGCGGCAAGGCCGCCGTCACCTACCGCGTGGTCTCCGGCGTGATGCTCGCCTCCGGCGACCCGGTCGGCGACGTCGAGGCCTGGCCCGGCGCCATCGAGCGGTTCATGGAGGAGGCCAAGGCCCACTCCTGGACCCCGGCCGTCGTGGGCTGCAGCGAGACCGGCGGCGAGGTCTGGACCCGCGAGACCGGCCTGGACGCCCTGGAGCTCGGCGACGAGGCGATCGTCGACGTCAAAGACTTCTCCCTGTCGGGCCGCCCCATGCGCAACGTCCGCCAGATGGTCAAGCGCATCGAGCGCAACGGCTACACCACCAAGGTCCGCCGGGTCAGCGAACTCACCGAGGAGGAGCTGACGGCCGTACGCGGTGCCGCCGAGGCCTGGCGCGGCACCGACACCGAGCGCGGCTTCTCCATGGCCCTGGGCCGCGTCGGCGACCCGGGTGACGGTGACTGCATCATCGCCACCGCGCACCGCGTCGAGGAGGGCGACAGCAGCCCCTTCGGCGACCTCAAGGCCATCCAGCACTTCGTGCCGTGGGGCAAGGACGGCATGTCGCTGGAGATGATGCGCCGCGACCGGGGCGCCGACCCCGGCATGAACGAACTGCTGATCGTCGCCTCCCTCCAGCAGGCCCCCGAGCTGGGCATCGAGAAGGTCTCCCTGAACTTCGCGATGTTCCGCTCGGCCCTCGCCCGCGGCGAGAAGATCGGCGCCGGACCGGTCCTGCGGGCCTGGCGCGGGCTGCTGGTCTTCCTCTCGCGCTGGTTCCAGATCGAGTCGCTGTACAAGTTCAACGAGAAGTTCCGCCCCCGCTGGGAGCCGCGCTTCATGGTCTTCCGGCACAACCGCGACCTGCCGCGCATCGGCTTCGCCGTGATGCAGGCCGAGGGCTTCGTGACGCTGGCGCTGCCGCGCCTGTTCGCCAGCCGCCGCCGGCCCAAGCCGGTCCGCACCTGCGCCCACACCATCCACCCGGCGAAGGTCCCGGCCCAGCAGGACCGCGAGGTCCAGGTGGCCTAGTCCCGGCCCCGCGCCGCCGTACCGGACCCGTCCGGGGGGGCCGGGGCGGATGGCTCCCCCCGGACCCGCACCTCGAACGCCGGCGTGGCTGGATCCCCCAGCCCCGCCGGCGTTCGGCGTTCCAGGCCCCCGGGGAAACCCCCGCCCCGGTGCCGACGAGCCACCCCGGCAGCGGCAGGGCCCGCGGAAACGGGCCCAGGGGCGCAGGGGAAGCCGTCGGCACGCGGGCCCGGAGGCAACCGGACAGCCCCCGGGGCACAGCCCAGCGGAACGGGCGAAGGGGTGGGGAGGGGCTTCCGCCCACCGCGCCGGGGGCGGCGCGGGGACGCCGTCCCCGACGGAGCCCGGCGAGCAGGGCCCGGGGCGGCCCCCGGGTACACCGCGCAACCGCCCGGCCAGGGCAAGGGCTCTACCCTGGAGCCCATGAACAGCAACCTCGGGCCGGCCCCCAGGGGCAACGTCACAGGGCTGCCCGACTGGGACCGCTGCGCGGTCATGGGCGTCGTCAACGTCACCCCGGACTCCTTCTCCGACGGCGGCCGGTGGTTCGACACCACCGCCGCCGTGAAGCGCGGCCTCGAGCTCGTCGCCCAGGGCGCCGACCTCGTCGACGTCGGCGGCGAGTCCACCCGCCCCGGCGCCACCCGCGTCGACGCCGAGGAAGAGCTCCGCCGCGTCGTCCCCGTCGTGCGGGGCCTGGCCTCCGAGGGGGTCACCGTCTCCGTCGACACCATGCGCGCGGCCGTCGCCGCCCAGGCCGTCGCGGCCGGCGCCGCGCTCGTCAACGACGTCAGCGGCGGCCTCGCCGACCCCGGGATGATCCCCGCCGTCGCCGCCGCCGAGGTCCCCTTCGTGGTCATGCACTGGCGCGGCTTCAGCGAGGGCATGAACCGCCTCGCCGTCTACGACGACGTCCTCGCCGAGGTCACCGCCGAGCTCCGCACCCGCATCGACGCCGTCGTCTCCGGCGGCATCGCCCCCGAGCGGCTCGTCGTCGACCCCGGCCTGGGCTTCGCCAAGAACGCCGAGCACGACCTGGCCCTGGTCGCCCGCCTCCCCGAGCTGCGCGCCCTCGGCTTCCCCCTGCTCGTCGCCGCGTCCCGCAAGCGCTTCCTCGGCCGGGTCCTCGCCGCCACCCCCGACGCCGCCCCGCCGCCGGCCCGCGAGCGGGACGCCGCCACGGCCGCCGTCTCGGCCATCGCCGCGCACCAGGGCGCCTGGGCCGTACGGGTGCACGAGGTACGGGCGACCGCCGACGCGGTTCGGGTGGCCCGCGCCGTGGAAGGGGCTCTGTGACCCGCCGGACGCACACCCGCCGGACGTACAGGGAAGGGGCACGGTGAGCCGTACCGACATCGAAGCCGTCGAAGAGGCCAACACGGCCTTCTACGCGGCCATGGAGCAGGGGGACTTCGACACGCTGTCGGCGCTCTGGCTCGAGGACGAGATCTCCTGCGTCCACCCCGGCTGGCCGGTGCTCTCGGGGCGGGGCGAGGTGCTGCGCTCGTACGCGCTGATCATGTCCCACACCGAGTACATCCAGTTCTTCCTGACCGACACCAAGGTGGCCCTCATAGGTGACACCGCCCTGGTCACCTGCACCGAGAACATCCTCAGCGGGGGCCCGGCCGAGGAGGCCGGGGAGCTGGGCCCGCTGGTGGGCCAGCTGGTCGTCGCCACGAATGTGTTCCGACGCACACCGGAGGGCTGGCGCCTCTGGTCCCACCACGGTTCTCCGGTGCTCACGGACTCCGATGACGAGGAGGAAGAGGCCTCCGGCTGACCCCAAGGGCGGGGCCCGGGGTTCGCCGCAGGTAAATTCGAAGGTGGACGACGCCGACCGCACTCGGCGTAGGCCCATGGCCCCGGGGAGTCCCGGGACCGGAAGAACCTACGAAAGCAGGAGTGATTCGCGTGGATCGTGTCGCGCTGCGCGGCCTCAAGGCTCGCGGGCACCACGGCGTCTTCCCCCGGGAGCGCGAGGAGGGCCAGACCTTCATCGTCGACCTCGTGCTGCACCTGGACACCCGCCCGGCGGCGGCCGGGGACGACCTGGCCAAGACGGTGCACTACGGGGTCGTCGCGGAGGAGGTCGTGGACGTGGTCCAGGGCGAGCCCGTGGACCTGATCGAGACCCTCGCCGAGCGGATCGCCCAGCAGTGCCTCAAGCACGAGGCCGTGGCGCAAGTGGAGGTCGTCGTCCACAAGCCGGACGCACCGATCACCGTCCCCTTCGACGACGTGACCATCACGATCACCCGGAGCCGCGCATGAACAACGGACTGAACGCCCAGAGCGACCCCACGGTCCAGCCCGTACCCGCGTCCGTCGTCGAGACGGTCGACGCGGCGGACGTCACCCTGTCCAACCCCAAGTGGGCCGTCGTCGCGCTCGGCGCGAACCTCGGCAACCGCCTGGACACCCTCCAGGGGGCCATCGACGCCCTCGGGGACACCCCGGGGCTGCGGGTCAAGGCCGTCTCCCCCGTCTACGAGACGGAGCCGTGGGGCGTCGAGCCCGGCTCGCAGCCCTCGTACCTGAACGCCGTGGTCGCCCTGAAGACCACCCTGCCGCCCTCCTCGCTCCTGGAGCGGGCCCACGCCATCGAGGAGGCCTTCGACCGCGTCCGCGAGGAGCGCTGGGGGCCGCGCACGATCGACGTCGACATCGTCACGTACGCCGAGGTGGTCTCCGACGACCCGGTGCTGACCCTCCCGCACCCCCGGGCGCACCTGAGGTCCTTCGTGCTGGCCCCCTGGCACGACATCGACGCCGGGGCCCGGCTGCCCGGCCGCGGCGCCGTCGCCGAGCTGCTGGCGGCGATCGGGCTCACCGGTGTCACGGCACGCCGCGACCTGGAACTCCGCCTGCCGGAATAGCCGTTAGCTTGTGCGGTACCAGTCACCGAGTGGGGATGTGCAAGTGAAGCAACTGAGGCCGGCGGTCCTGGCGGGCATCTTCGCGAGCGCCGGTGTGCTGTCCTGGGCGGGCGCCCGCCTCTGGAACGCGTACGGCACCCTGCCGGGCGTCCCGCTGGCCGCGCCGATCGTGCTGGCGGTGATCGCCGCCGTGCTGCTGGCGACGGCCCTGTCGATGCGCGCCCGCCTGAAGGCCCAGCGCGAGCGCCGGCCGGGGGCCAAGGGCGTGGAGCCGCTGATGGCGGCCCGGGCCGTGGTCTTCGGCCAGGCGAGCGCCCTGGTCGCGGCCCTGGTGGCGGGCATGTACGGCGGTGTCGGCGTCTTCCTGCTGACCGATGCCCTGGACGTCCCCGCCCGCCGCGACCAGGCCTGGTACGCGGGCGGTTCGGTCCTCGCGGGGGCTGCCGTGGTGGCCGCCGCGCTCTTCCTGGAGCACGTACTGAAGCTCCCCGAGGACGACGACCCGGGCAAGGCCCCGGCCACCGCCTGACCGGGGGCTCACTCGTGGCGGTCCCCCAGCCACTCCCAGAGCGGACGCGCCCCGGGCCCGCGGTCCTCCCAGTCGCAGAACTGGAGGTCCGCCAGGGCGCCCTCGGAGGCGAACAGGGTCGCCTCGCCGTCGTAGCCGCCGTCCGGGCCGATCAGGGAGGCCCCGGCGACGGGGCCGAAGCGCCGGCCCGTCGGCGCGGCCGCCACCGCCGTGGTGTCCACCCGCAGGTACGCGCAGGGGCAGGCACAGCCACCGGCCCGCATCTCGGTGTACGGGATCTGCGCCCGCAGGGCCCGCCGGACGTCGCTCCCGCCCTCGAGCAGCAGCTCCAGGGTGCGCCGTACGTCCTCGCTCAGCGGCTCCCAGGCGGCGGCGGGTTCCGCCACCGGTTCAGCGGGCCATGATCAGGCTCATGGCCTCGTTGCGCGTCGCGGGGTCGCGCAGCTGTCCGCGGACCGCCGAGGTGATGGTCTTCGCGCCCGGCTTGCGGACGCCGCGCATGGTCATGCACATGTGCTCGCACTCGATGACCACGATGCAGCCGCGCGGGTCCAGTATCTCCATCAGGGAGTCAGCGATCTGCGTGGTCAGCCGCTCCTGGACCTGGGGGCGGCGGGCGTACACGTCCACCAGGCGGGCCAGCTTGGACAGTCCGGTGATCTTGCCGTCGGTGGACGGGATGTAACCGACGTGGGCCACGCCGTGGAAGGGGACCAGGTGGTGCTCGCACGAGCTCATGACCTCGATGTCCTTCACCAGGACCATCTCGTCGTGGCCGAGGTCGAACGTCGTGGTCAGGACCTCTTCCGGCTTCTGGTAGAGGCCGGCGAATATCTCCTTGTACGCCCGTGCCACGCGCGCCGGGGTCTCCAGGAGGCCCTCCCGCTCCGGGTCCTCGCCGACCGCGATCAGGAGCTCTCGGACGGCCGCCTCGGCGCGCTTCTCGTCGAACTCGCCGATCGTGCCCTCGCCACCGGTCAGGGTCACTGGGTCGGTCATCTCATCCTCGTTCCTGTGCGCACGCGCGGCCCTCGTGCAAATGTGCCGCGCCCCCCAGGCTAGAACCTGGGGGGCGCGGCTTCCATTCCGGGTGGGTCAGGCCTCGGGGCGGTCCTCCGGGGCCACCTCGATGCCCTTCTCCGGCGTGGCGGCGGCCGCGGCCGCCGCGGTGCCGTTCGCGGCGTTCGTCAGCTGGAGCTCCTTGGGCGAGAGCACCGGCGGACGGGTGGAGGGGGTACGGCGGGAGGAACCGGTCCACGCCGGGCGGGCCGGACGCTTCACGATCGTGGAGAAGATCTCCGCGATCTCCTCCTTGCCCAGCGTCTCCTTCTCCAGGAGCGCGAGGACGAGGTTGTCCAGGACGTCCCGGTTCTCGACCAGGATCTCCCAGGCCTCGTTGTGCGCGGTCTCGATGAGCTTCTTGACCTCTTCGTCGACCAGCGCCGCGACCTCTTCCGAGTAGTCCCGCGGGTGCGACATCTCGCGGCCCAGGAACGGCTCGGTGTTGTCCCCGCCGAACTTGATGGCGCCGAGGCGCTCGGTCATGCCGTACTGGGTGACCATCGCGCGGGCCGTCGCCGTGGCCTTCTCGATGTCGTTCGCGGCGCCGGTGGTCGGGTCGTGGAAGACCAGTTCCTCCGCCGCGCGCCCGCCCAGCATGTAGGCGAGCTGGTCGAGCATCTCGTTGCGCGTGGTCGAGTACTTGTCCTCGTCGGGCAGGACCATGGTGTAGCCCAGGGCCCGGCCGCGGGACAGGATCGTGATCTTGTGGACCGGGTCGGAGTTCGGGGAGGCCGCCGCGACCAGGGCGTGTCCGCCCTCGTGGTACGCGGTGATCTTCTTTTCCTTGTCCGACATGATCCGGGTCCGCTTCTGCGGGCCCGCCACGACGCGGTCGATCGCCTCGTCCAGCATGTGGTTGTCGATCAGCTTCTTGTCCGAGCGGGCGGTCAGCAGGGCCGCCTCGTTCAGCACGTTGGACAGATCGGCACCCGTGAAGCCGGGGGTGCGGCGGGCGACGGCCGAGAGGTCGACGTCCGGGGCGACCGGCTTGCCCTTCTGGTGGACCTTGAGGATCTCCAGACGGCCCTGCATGTCGGGACGGTCGACCGCGATCTGGCGGTCGAAGCGGCCCGGGCGCAGCAGCGCCGGGTCGAGGATGTCGGGGCGGTTCGTGGCGGCGATCAGGATGACGCCGCCCTTCACGTCGAATCCGTCCATCTCGACCAGCAGCTGGTTGAGGGTCTGCTCGCGCTCGTCGTGGCCGCCGCCGAGGCCCGCGCCGCGGTGCCGGCCGACGGCGTCGATCTCGTCGACGAAGACGATCGCCGGCGCGTTGGCCTTGGCCTGCTCGAACAGGTCGCGGACGCGCGAGGCACCGACACCGACGAACATCTCGACGAAGTCGGAACCGGAGATCGAGTAGAAGGGAACGCCGGCCTCGCCCGCGACGGCACGCGCGAGCAGGGTCTTGCCGGTGCCGGGCGGGCCGTAGAGCAGCACACCCTTGGGGATCTTGGCGCCGACGGCCTGGAACTTCGCCGGCTCCTGGAGGAACTCCTTGATCTCGTGGAGTTCCTCGACGGCCTCGTCCGAGCCCGCGACGTCGGCGAACGTCGTCTTCGGGGTGTCCTTGGTGATGAGCTTCGCCTTGGACTTGCCGAAGTTCATGACCCGGGAGCCGCCGCCCTGCATCTGGTTCATCAGGAACAGGAAGACGACGACGATGAGGACGAAGGGCAGGAGCGAGAGCAGCACGCTCAGGAACGGGCTGGTCTTGTCCGGCGTGACGGAGTAGCCGTCCGGGATCTGACCGGCTTCGAACTTGGTCTGGAGGTTCTGGGCGAGCTGGACGCCCTGATCCCCGATGTAGTTGGCCTGGAACTTGGTGCCGCTGTTGTTGCCGAGCTTCTGGCCCTTCTTCAGCTCGATCTTGATCATCTGGCTGTCACCGGTGGTCAGCTTGGCGCTGTCCACCTGGCCACTGTTGATCGCCTTGATGACCTCGCTGGTCTCCACCGACTTGTAGCCGCCGCCGGAGCCGACGACGTTCATCAACACGACCACGGCGAGGACGGCCAGCACGATCCACATGACCGGCCCACGGAAGTATCGCTTCACGTCCATCCATACGGGGTGCCGGGCACCCCGTCCCTCCTGCCCGTAGGTAAATGCTGCTGTGAGTAAAGACTGTTCTTCGGAATGTACCCCTGAATTGTCACCCGCGGCCTCGTGGGACGGCTGACAGACCCGCCTTCCCACCCTCCAACGTCGGAGGCCGCCCCCGGGTTCCCCGGGGGCGCCGCCGGTGACGACGTCCGCGGAGGACGGGGTCAGCCGCCGTAGACGTGCGGGGCGAGGGTGCCGACGAACGGCAGGTTGCGGTACTTCTCCGCGTAGTCGAGGCCGTAGCCGACGACGAACTCGTTCGGGATGTCGAAGCCGACCCACTCGACGTCGATGGCGACCTTCGCGGCCTCGGGCTTGCGCAGCAGCGTGACGACCTTGAGGGAGGCCGGCTGGCGGGAGCCCAGGTTCGACAGCAGCCAGGACAGGGTCAGGCCCGAGTCGATGATGTCCTCGACGATCAGGACGTGCTTGTCCTTGATGTCGGTGTCGAGGTCCTTCAGGATCCGGACCACGCCCGAGGACTGGGTCCCGGCGCCGTACGAGGACACCGCCATCCAGTCCATGGTGAGCGGGGTGGACAAGGCGCGCGCCAGGTCCGCCATCACCATCACGGCGCCCTTGAGCACACCGACGATGAGCAGGTCCTTGCCCGCGTACTCCGCGTCGATCTTCGCGGCCAGCTCGGCCAGCTTCGCGTCGATCTCTTCCTTGGTGATGAGCACCGACTGGAGGTCGTTGCCCATGTCCTTCTCGTCCACCCGCATCACTTTCGTTGTCGGCCGGGGCTCCGGGGGTGTCCCCGGAGGACTCAGCCGTGTTTCAGCACCAATCAGCCCTGCCGGATGACAAGTCTGCCACCCTGCCGCTGGGCCTCGACGCGGCCGGGCAGGTTGATGGCGCCCTGGCCCCGCCATCCGGTGATGAGGCGGTCGACTTCCTCGATGTGCCGGGCGAAGAGCGAGCCGGCGGGGGAGCCCGCGGCGACCACGGCCCGGCGCAGCACCCGGCGGCGAACGGCCGGGGGCAGCGCGTACAGCTTGGCGCACTCCAGGCGGCCGTCCTCGTCGCGCACCCCCGCCTCGGCGTCGGCGGCCCAGGCGTCGAGGGCGTCGGCGTCGTCCCGGGAGAGCTGGGCGGTGCGGGCGAGCGCTTCCACCACTCCCTTGCCGAGCGCCTTCTCGAGGGCGGGCAGTCCCTCGTGGCGCAGCCGGGAGCGGGTGTAGGCGGGGTCGATGTTGTGCGGGTCGTCCCAGACGGGCAGCGACTGGACCATGCAGGCCTTGCGGGCGGTCTGCCGGTCGACCTGGAGGAAGGGGCGCCGGTAGCGGTGGGTGCGGCCGGGGCCTCCGCTGACTTCGGCCATGCCGGACAGCGAGCGGATGCCGGAGCCGCGGGCGAGCCCCAGCAGGACGGTTTCCGCCTGGTCGTCCCGGGTGTGGCCGAGCAGCACGGCGCAGGCTCCGAGCCGGTCCGCGGCCTCGTCCAGGGCGGCGTAGCGGGCGTCGCGGGCGGCGGCCTCGGGTCCGCCTTCGCGGCCGACGCGCACGGCGACGGACTCCACCGGGTCGAGGCGGAGCGCGGTCATGCGGGTGACGACCTCCGCGGCGCGCAGGTCGGAGCCGGCCTGGAGACCGTGGTCCACGGTGATGCCGCCGGCCCGGATGCCGAGCTTGGGGGCCTCGAAGGCGA
This sequence comes from Streptomyces sp. NPDC034086, assembly GCF_055575515.1. Classification (NCBI taxonomy): domain Bacteria; kingdom Bacillati; phylum Actinomycetota; class Actinomycetes; order Kitasatosporales; family Streptomycetaceae; genus Streptomyces; species Streptomyces sp. NPDC034086. Next base: position 84,851 of record NZ_JBVISM010000003.1, read on the forward strand.
GGGCGGAGGCGAGCGCCATCGAGTCCGCGCCGCCGGAGCAGGCGACGAGGACCAGCGGCGGGGTGCCCGCCGTGGCGCGGGGGGAGGGACTGTCGGTGAGGCCGGTGAGGACGTCGTGGAGTACGCGGCGGACCGCCAGGCGTATCGCCGCGACCGCAGGATGGGGACCCATGTCCGGTGCCCTTCGTGGAGTTCGGATGCTCGGAGGAGGCTTCGGGTGTTGCGCGGGGCAAGATGCGGAATGTCACTCAGAGTGCGTCGATGGTGACAGAACCGAGCCGTTCCCTGAGCATCGCACGCCCTTCCACGCCTCACGGTCCCTCGGAAGGGTGATGCTGCTTCCCCCAGTGAGACATGTTTACGCCTCCGGCTTCATCCTTCTTCGCTCCCCGCGCCCCCCTTGCCGTGCACGCGGGTCACCCAGTCCGCGGGCCGGGCGATCTCCGCCTTGGTGGGCAGGGTGTTCGGCGAGGTCCACACCCGGTTGAAGCCGTCCATGCCGACCTGGCCGACGACGGCCCGTACGAAGCGTTCGCCGTCGCGGTACTGGCGCAGCTTGGCGTCGAGGCCGAGCAGCTTGCGCAGGGCGACGTCGAGGCGGCCCGCGCCGCTGGCCCGGCGCTGCTGGAACTTCTCGCGGATCTCGGCGACGGAGGGGACCACCTCGGGTCCGACCCCGTCCATGACGAAGTCGGCGTGGCCCTCCAGCAGGGACATGACGGCGGTGAGCCGGGCGAGCACCTCGCGCTGCTCGGGGGTCTGGACGAGTTCCACCAGGGAGGGTGCGCCGTCGCCCCGCTCGCCCTCGGCGCGGGCTCCGGCGAAGGACTGGACGGCCTCGCGCAGCCGCTCCAGGACGGCTCCCGGCTCCATCTCGGTGGCGCCGAGGAAGGTCTGGATCTCGCCCTCCAGGTGGGCCCGCAGCCAGGGCACCGCCGTGAACTGGGTGCGGTGCGTCTCCTCGTGCAGGCAGACCCAGAGCCGGAAGTCGTGCGGGTCCACTTCGAGCTCGCGCTCCACGTGGACGATGTTCGGCGCGACGAGCAGCAGCCGGCCGCCGGTGGCGGCGCCGCCCGGCAGGTCGGGGCCGGCGGGCGCGAAGGTCTCGTACTGGCCGAGCACCCGGGAGGCCAGGAAGCTGAGCAGCATGCCCAGCTCGACACCGGTGACCTTGCCGCCGACCGCGCCGATGACGGCGCCGCCGGGGGTGGCGGAGCGGCGGTCCTGCATCTTCCCGAGGAGCGGGCCGAGCAGTTCGCGGAAGCCCGCGACGTTGGCCCTGACCCAGCCGGCCCGGTCGACGACGAGGACGGGCGTGTCGGGGAGGGGCGAGCCCTCGGGGATCATCCGGGTGAACGCGCGCACGTGCTCCTCGGAGGTCCTGGCGTGCCGGCGGAGTTCCGCCACCACGGCCCGGGCCTCGTCACGGCTGACCTCCGGACCCGGCCGTACGATCCGGGTCGCGGTCGCCACCGCGAGGTTCCAGTCGACCATCTCCGCACCACCGATGCTCGTCATGCGTCAACCGTACGTGGACCCGCGCCGCGGCGGACCCCCCTGCGCGGCCGATGCGCTACGAAGTGGCCGCGACGGCGGCGGCCAGTCTGTCGAGCCCCTTCTCCGCGGCGGGGCCGTCGGGGGCGTTCGCGGTCAGGAAGGCGAAGGCGAGCAGGCGCCCGGACGGGTCGACGACGGTCCCGGCGAGGGAGTTCACCCCGGTCAGGGTGCCGGTCTTGGCCCGCAGCAGGCCGGCCGCCGGGGAGGTCCCGGCGTTGCGGGCGCGCAGGGTCCCGGTGAATCCGGCGACGGGCAGTCCGGTGAGGACCGGCCGCAGCTCGGGGTGGCGGGGGTCGGCGGCCTTGGCGAGCAGGCCGGTCAGGAGGCGGGGGCTGACCTTGTCGGCGCGGTTGAGGCCGCTGCCGTCGGCGAAGCGGGAGCCGGTGAGGTCGACGCCGAGGGAGGCCAGCTTCTCGGAGACGGCCTGCTCGGCGCCCTCGAAGCTGGCGGGCTTGCCGGCGGCGAGGGCGGTCTGGCGGGCGAGGGCCTCGGCGATGTCGTTGTCGCTGTGGGTCAGCATCCGCTCGACGAGCCCGGCGAGCGGGGTGGAGAGGGTGGTGGCCAGCGGCTGCGCCCCGGCCGGGGCCTTCGCCCTGGCGGGTTCGCCGTTCACCTTGATGCCGCGGTCGCGCAGCAGGGCGGCGAAGGCGCGGGCGGTGTCCCCGGAGGGGTCGTCGGTACGTGCGGCGGGTCCGGCGGCGGCGTCCGCCCCGGGGGCTCCGGCCTGGGAGGTGTTCCCGGGGCGGCCCTCGTCGGCGGTGAGGGCGGTGACGGGGGCGATGTTGTCGTTGCGGCCGATCGGGTGGCGGACGGCGCCGGTGTAGAGGGAGTCGTCGTAGCCGAGGGTGACGGTGCCGGTGCCCGCGGCCTTGAGGGCCTGGGCGGTGTCGGCGGCGAGCGCGACGAGGCTGCCGCCGGAGCCGGCGGGGCTCTTCTTCCGGGCGGTGAGGGAGGGGTCGCCGCCGCCGACCAGGACGATCTCCCCGGGGGCGGCTCCGGGGGCCACGGTGGTCCGGATCCGGTGTTCGGGGCCGAGCGCGGCCAGGGCGGCGCTCGCCGTGGCGATCTTGACGGTGGAGGCCGGGGTCATGGCCTCGCCCGCACCGGACTCGTAGAGCACCCGGCCCGTCGCGGTGTCGACCACCGAGGCCGCGCGCGCGGTGCCCAGCGCGGGGTCCGCCAGCAGCGGGGCCAGCGTCCCGGCGAGCGCCCCGCCGTCGGCGGCCGTGCGCGCGCCGAGGCCGGCCAGCACTCCGGGGGCGCTGGGCGCGGCCCGCGGCAGGGCGCCGGCGGCGTGATCTGCGCCACCCGTACGGCCCCAGGAGGCGGCCCTCGCCCGCTCGGCCTTACGCTGGCCGGAGTCCCACGGACCGGCGGTGGCCACCACCGCCGCCGAGAGGGCGAGGCCGGCGACGGCTGACCCCGCGATGAGCTGCCACGTCTTGACCAATGGCACCTCGACCAGCCCCTTTCGCGATCACACATATGCGTGAGGGACACTTAACCACTGCGTCTTGCCGCGAGCATGGCACCCCACCCGGCTGGGGGTACTCCCAGCGGTAGCCGGGGAGGGCTGGGCCGGACGCGCTATCACTCGAAGCAGTCAAGCTTCGGCACGAGGCCGGAGCTGATCATGGAGGAGCAGGACGTGGAGTTCGACGTCACCATCGAGATCCCCAAGGGTTCGCGGAACAAGTACGAGGTGGACCACGAGACCGGCCGGATCCGTCTGGACCGTCGTCTCTTCACCTCGACCAGCTACCCGACGGACTACGGCTTCGTCGAGAACACCCTGGGCGAGGACGGCGACCCGCTGGACGCGCTGGTCATCCTTGACGAGCCGACCTTCCCGGGCTGCCTGATCAAGTGCCGCGCGATCGGCATGTTCCGCATGACGGACGAGGCGGGCGGCGACGACAAGCTGCTGTGCGTGCCGGCCTCCGACCCGCGTGTCGAGCACCTGCGCGACATCCACCACATCTCCGAGTTCGACCGCCTGGAGATCCAGCACTTCTTCGAGGTCTACAAGGACCTGGAGCCGGGCAAGTCGGTCGAGGGCGCGAACTGGGTCGGCCGCACCGAGGCCGAGGCCGAGATCGAGGCCTCGTACAAGCGCCTGGAGGCCCAGGGCGGCCACCACTGAGCTCCGCCGCTCGGTAACGCCTGACCGCCGCGGGCGGCTCCCCCACGCCCGGGGGAGCCGCCCGCGGCGGCGTTTTCCGGGGCCGGCTGAGCGGCCATGGGCCCCGCGGGAGCGCGGCCGGGGCGCGACGGGCCGCTTCCGGCACTCCTTTCGCCACGGACGAAACGATTCCGCATACTGATACCGCCAGGTGATCAAGGGTGGGAGGATGCGTGGCGGAGGCCGAAGGGCACGGTCCCGAGGACCGGAAGCCGAAGTCCGACGAGGCGCACAGCGCGTTCGCTCCCCCACCCGGGACGCAGCCCGAGATCCCGGACGAGGACCAGCCGACCTCGGAGTTCGCCCTCCCCGAGGGCGCGACCACCCTCTCCCCCGGCCCCGAGGGCTCCGCGTTCGCCGCCCCGGCCACCTACAGCGCCAGCCAGTCCCCGCCCGCCTACACCCCCCTGCCGGCCCCCGGCTTGCCCGCCTCCTCCCCCTGGCAGGACCGGATGCGCACGATGCTGCGCATGCCGGTGGACGTCCGGCCCGTCCCCGAACCGCTGCACCGGCAGACCGAGTCCGGCCCGGCCGTGGGCCGCGTCCTCGACCTCACCCTGCGCATCGGCGAGCTGCTGCTCGCGGGCGGCGAGGGCGCCGAGGACGTGGAGGCCGCGATGTTCGCGGTGGCCCGCTCCTACGGGCTCGACCGCTGCGAGCCCACCGTCACCTTCACCCTGCTGTCGATCACCCACCAGCCCTCCCTGGTGGACGACCCCGTCTCCGCGAACCGCATCGTGCGGCGCCGCGGCACCGACTACACCCGCCTCGCCGCCGTGTTCCGGCTGGTGGACGACATCTGCGCGCCCGACGTGGAGGTCTCCCTGGAGGAGGCCTACCGCCGTCTCGCCGTGATCCGGCGCAACCGCCACCCGTACCCCACCTGGGTGCTCACCGCCGCCGCCGGGCTGCTCGCCGGGGCCGCCTCCACGCTGGTCGGCGGCGGGGTGGCGGTCTTCTTCTGCGCCGCCCTCGGCGCCGTCCTCGGTGACCGCCTGGCCTGGTACTTCGCCGGGCGCGGACTGCCCGAGTTCTACCAGTTCGTGGTCGCCGCGATGCCTCCGGCCGCCATCGGGGTGGCCCTGAAGATCGCCGAGTTCGACGTCCGCGCCTCCGCCGTGATCACCGGCGGCCTGTTCGCGCTGCTGCCCGGGCGGGCCCTGGTCGCCGCCGTGCAGGACGGGCTGACCGGCTACTACATCACCGCCTCCGCCCGCCTGCTGGAGGTCATGTACCTCTTCATCGGGATCATCGTGGGCGTCCTGGTGGTGATCTACGTGGGCCTCCAGTTCGGCGCCTCGCCCAACCCGGACGAGGTGCTCCAGATCCCGCACCGCCCGGTGCTGCAGATCCTCGCCTCGATGGTCCTGGTGTTCACCTTCGCGATCCTGCTCCAGCAGGAGCGCTCCACCGTGTGGATCGTGACCCTCAACGGCGGGGTCGCCTGGGTCACCTTCGGCGCGCTGCGGGCCGCCGAACTGCCGCCGGTGCCGTCCACGGCCATCGCGGCCGGGCTGGTCGGCCTGTTCGGGCAGCTCTTCTCGCGCTACCGCTTCGCCTCCGCCCTGCCGTACGTGACGGCGGCCATCGGGCCGCTGCTGCCCGGTTCGGCCACGTACTACGGACTGCTCTCGATCGCCGAGAACCGGCTCGACGCGGGCTTCGCCTCCCTCACCAACGCCGCCGCCATCGCCCTGGCCATCGCGATCGGGGTCAACCTCGGCTCCGAGACCTCACGGCTGTTCATGCGGATCCCGGGGGCGCGCAGCGCGGCCAAGCGCCGGGCCGCGGCGAAGCGCACCCGGGGGTTCTGAGGCCGCGCGCCCCCGGACGCGCCGACGCCCCCGCAGACGGCCGTCTGCGGGGGCGTACGGAGCTTCGGGCGCGCCGGCCCGTGGTGACGCTAGCGCTTGGCGTGGCGGCCGCGCTGGCCGGAGGCCGGCGGCTGCTCCTCGCGCGGCTGACCGGGCCGCGCCGGGGCGGCCGCGCCGCCCTTCTTGTTCTTGCGCCCCTTGACCACCTCGACGATCACCGGGATCACCGAGACCAGCACGATGCCGATGAAGATCTTCTCGACGTTGTCCTTGATGAAGTCGAACTGGCCGAGCTGGTAGCCGAGGCAGGTGACACCCGCACCCCAGGCGATGCCACCGATGATGTTGAACGTGAGGAAGGTGCGGTACTTCATCGCGCCGGCGCCCGCGACCATCGGGGCGAAGGTGCGGATGATCGGCACGAAGCGGGCGAGCACGATCGCCTTGGGGCCGTGCTTGTCCATGAAGTCGTGCGCGGCGTCCAGGTTCTCCCGCTTGAAGACCTTGCTGTTCGGCCGGTTGAAGAGCTTGGGGCCGAAGTACTTGCCGATCAGGTACCCCACCTGGTCACCGATGATCGCGGCCGCCACGATCAGCGTGCAGACGAGCCACAGCGGCTGGCTGATGTCACCGCTGGCGACGAAGAGACCCGCCGTGAACAGCAGCGAGTCGCCCGGCAGGAACGCGAAGAGGCCCGATTCCGCGAAGACGATGACCAGGATGCCGATCAGGCCGAAATGCCCGATCAGGTACTCCGGTGACAGCCACTCGGGGCCGAGGGCAAGCGTGTAGAGGGGTTCCACGTTTCCGGGCTCTCCTGGATCAGGGGGACGTCTGCGGTGGGGGACGCGACGAGGCAGGCGGTCTCAATTATGAACGCACACCGCCCCCGCCGGGTTCCAGGGACCGGAGGGGGCGGTACGGGTGCGGGACCGGCTACGCCTTGCGCAGGGCGTTCGCCGTGATCGCGTCCCGCAGGTGCTCGGCGACGCCCGCGCCCATCCCGTCGTAGTACGCCTTGAAGCGCTCGTCCGCGACGTACATGTCACCGAGACACGTGTGCATCTCGTACGGGCAGTCGTAGTACCAGCGGCCGATGTGCAGGCGGTGCTCCTCGGCCATGTCCATCGCGGCCTCGCCCCCGGCCGGCTCGCCGGCCGCCACCAGGGCCGCGTACCGGGCTCCCCAGTCCGCGGCCTCGTCCTGGATCCGCTTCCAGTCGTCCTTGGTGTAGGTGGAGACCCTGCGCTGCGACTCCGCGTAGGCCGCGGTGCCGCCCCAGCGCTGCTCGGCCTCCTCCGCGTAGCGCTCCGGGTCCTCGTCCCCGAAGACCTCGAACCGCTCCTCGGGCGTGAGGTTGATGCCCATCTTCTTCGCCTCCATGGCGTGCTCAACGGCCTTGGCCATCTGCTGGAGCCGGGCGATCCGGCCGGACAGGAGGGCGTGCTGCCGGCGCAGCTGCTCCCTCGGGTCCGAACGCGGATCGTCCAGCAGGACCGCGACCTCTTCGAGCGGAAAGCCGAGCTCCCGGTAGAACAGGATCTGCTGCAGCCGGTCCAGGTCGGCGTCGTCGTACCGCCGGTGTCCCGCGCCGCTGCGGCCGCTCGGACGGAGCAGCCCGATCTCGTCGTAGTGGTGCAGGGTGCGCACCGTGACCGCCGCGAACCCGGCGACCTGGCCCACGGAGTAGCCCATCGCTTTCCGCTCCTCTGGTTGGGTACGCCCCCCACTGTGGTTCCTCACGCCACGTGAGGTGCAAGCCCCGTTCGCCCGGGGCCCGCGGGAAGAGGATCAGCCCATCGCCTTGGTGCCGTCCAGGGACTCCCGGATGACGTCCGCGTGGCCCGCGTGCCGGGCGAACTCCTCGATCAGGTGCAGGAGCATCCAGCGCATGGAGACCTTGGCGTTCTCGGGGAACCAGGGCGCCGGGGGCAGCGGGAAGGTCCCGTCCAGGTCGGGCAGGTCCGCGACGAAGGCGGCCAGTTCCGCGCTCACCCCGTCCCAGAAGGCCTGCACGGACGCCATGGTCTCGTCGCCGACGAGCCGGAAGGCCTCGGCGTAGTCCTCCTGGGTGCGCACCCTCTCGTTGGGCCGCTGCTGCGCCATCCGCAGCCAGCCCAGCTCCACCTCGGCGACGTGCTTGAGCAGCCCGGACAGCGAGAGCTCGCTGGCGCTCGGGCGGCTCGCGGCCTGCTCCTCGGTCAGCCCCGCCGCCGCCTCGCGGATCGCGGCCCGCTGGGACTCGACGAAGGCCAGCAGGGTGCCGCGCTCGTCACCCAGGACCTCACCGGAAATCTGTGCCATGACCAACCACCTCTTCGTCCCCTGCGCGGGGGCCGTCCCCCGCTGACAAGGACCACGCTACGGAGACTTGCGGTCAGCTTCTGTCCGCAACTCGCGCGAGGACGGGAAGAGCCGCACGGCGCGGCGGGCGGGGACGGGCCGGAGGCGGCGGTCAGAACGGGAACCGGGTCCGGCCGTGCTGGACCGAGATCCACTTCTGGGTGGTGAAGGCCTCCACCGTGGCCTCGCCCCCCAGCCGCCCCAGACCGGAGGCCTTCTCGCCGCCGAAGGCGGCCAGCGGCTCGTCGCCGATGGTGGAGTCGTTCACGTGGATCATGCCCGTCTCGATGCGCCGGGCGAAGCGGACGCCGCGCTCCACGTCGCGGGTGTGCACCGCGCCGCTGAGCCCGTACGGCGTGGCGTTGGCGAGGCGTACGGCCTCCTCCTCCCCGTCGAAGACCACCAGCAGGGCGACCGGTCCGAAGATCTCCTGGCCGAGCAGCGGGGAGTCCTCGGGCAGCCCGGCGAGGACGGTCGGCTCGACCAGGTTGCCGCGCGTAGACCCCCGTACGAGCGCCCGCGCCCCGGACGCCAGGGCGCGGTCCACGAGCGCCGTCAGCGCGTCCGCCTGGAAGGAATTGATGAGCGGGCCGATGTGGGTGTCCGCCTCGCGCGGGTCGCCGGTCTTCAGGGCGCGCACGCGGGCGGTGAACTTCTCCGTGAACTCCTCCGCGACGCTCGCGTCGACGAGGATCCGGTTGGCCGCCATGCAGACCTGGCCCTGGAAGACGAAGCGGCTGAAGACGGCGGCGTCCACCGCGTAGTCGACGTCGGCGTCGTCGAGGACGACCAGGGCGCTGTTGCCGCTCAGTTCGAGCACGGTCCGCTTGAAGTGGCGCGCCGCGACCGAGCCGACGTGCCGGCCGGTGCGGTCGGAGCCGGCGAAGGAGATGACCTTGGGGACGGGGTGGGTCAGGATCGCGTCGCCTATCTCGGCGATGTCGGTGACCAGCACGTTCAGCAGCCCGGCCGGCAGGCCCGCGTCCTCGAAGACCTTGGCGATGATCCCGCCGCCGGCCACCGGGGCGTTCTGGTTCGGCTTGATCACGACCGCGTTGCCCAGCGCCAGGGCGGGGGCCACCGACTTCAGGGTCACCAGGAAGGGGAAGTTGAAGGGGCTGATCACCGCGACCACCCCGACCGGGAGGCGCTGGACCCGGTTCTCCTTGCCCTCGACCGGCGAGGGCAGGATGCGGCCCTCGGGGCGGACGGCCAGCCGCACCGCCTCGCGCAGGAACTCCATCGCCAGGTGGACCTCGTACTCGGCCTTGGGACGGGTCCCGCCGAGCTCGTCGATCATCGCCTCGACGATCTCCTTCTGGCGTTCCTCCGTGATGCGCAGGGCGCGTTCGAGGACGGCGCGTCTCGCGTGGGGGCCGGTGGCCGCCCAGTCCCGCTGGGCCCGCTCGGCGGCGCGGTAGGCCCGGTCGACCTGCTCGACGGTGGCCACGGTGATGGCCGCCAGTTTCTCCCCGTTGTACGGGTTGACGTCGATGATGTCCCACGAACCGGTGCCGGCCAGCCATTCGCCGTCGATGTACTGGTGGGCCAGGTCGGTGAATATGGACATGCCATCCCTTACTGCGAGCGCGCACCCCTGCGCTGCACCGGAGACCGATCGGTCGTCTTCATGCACTGATCCGACGTCATAGTACGTGCGCGTCAAGACAGTTGGAGGAGCCCGCGCAGGAGGTCCCGGGTCTGGCCGGGGTCCGGGCAATCGGCCTGGAGCCGCTCCATCGCCCGCGCGTACTGACCCACTTCCTCTTCTTTGTCCAGGTAGAGCGCGCTGGTCAGCTGTTCCAGATAGACGATGTCCTGGAGGTCGGACTCGGGGAAGCGCAACAGCGTGAAGGCGCCGCTCTCGCCCGCGTGGCCGCCGAAGGAGAAGGGCATCACCTGGAGCCGTACGTTGGGCCGCTGGCTGATCTCGATGAGGTGTTCCAGCTGGCCGCGCATCACGTCCCGGTCACCGTACGGGCGGCGCAGCGCGGCCTCGTCGAGGACCGCGTGGAACACGGGGGCGTTCTCGGACACCAGGACCTTCTGGCGCTCCAGGCGCAGCGCCACGCGGCGGTCGATCTCGGCGGCGCCGGCAGCGGGCATCCCGCGGCGCACGACCGCCTGGGCGTACGCCTCGGTCTGCAGCAGGCCGTGGACGAACTGCACTTCGTAGATCCGGATGAGGGACGCCGCGCCCTCCAGACCGATGTACGTCTGGAACCACCCGGGCAGCACGTCGCCGTAACTGTGCCACCAGCCCGCCGCGTTGGCCTCGCGGACCAGACCGAGCAGGGACTCCCGCTCGGCGCCGTCGGTGACCCCGTAGAGCGTGAGGAGGTCCTCCACGTCCCTGGCCTTGAAGCTCACCCTTCCCAACTCCAAGCGGCTGATCTTCGATTCGGATGCGCGGATCGAGTAGCCGGCCGCCTCACGGGTGATGCCGCGGGATTCTCGGAGTCGCCTGAGCTGTGAGCCCAGGAGGATGCGGCGCACCACAGAACCGCTGGCTTCTGCGGTCACTCGTACTGCCCTCCCCATCGCGATGGTGTGCGCGTGGTGTGCGCGTGCCTCGGCGGGGCCCCCGCACCCCGGGCCGCAGTCTGCCACCAAAACGCATCGGCCCGTACTCGTTCTGTAACGGAATCCGGCGTCCCGGAAAAGAAGTCCGTAAGTATGCGTAGGAAGAAATGAGCAAGAACCGTCACGGGAGGGGACGGGTCGGGCGCGTGCACGTGCATCTGCCCTTGCATCCGGCTTCGCCTTTCGGAACGATGGTGCCGCGCACCTGCGTGCTCTTCGCGCCGGCGCGGGACCCACCCCGCAGTTCTCTTTGGACGGAGCCGCCCGCTTCGTCCGCGAATCCCGGGAGTGCCTCGCATGGGGACGAATGGATCGACCGTGCTCGAGCCGTTACGGCAGGGGCTGCCCCCGGTCGACCCCACGGCTGTCTCCGGATCCGCCTCCTGCGCTCTGCCCGCCCGCTTCGAAGCGGTGCGCGGCGCCCGTTCCTTCACCAGATCGACCCTGTCCCAATGGGACCTGGACGACCGCTTCGACGACGTCTCCCTGGTCGTCTCCGAGCTCGTCACCAACGCCCTGCGCCACGCCCTGCCGGACGAGGCACGGCCGGCCGCCGGGCCGGAGGCGGCGGTGCGGCTGCACCTGATGCGGTGGAGCACGCGGCTGGTGTGCGCGGTACGGGACCCCAGCGAGGACCGGCCGGGCGGTTCCTTCGCGCCGGAGCGCACGGACGAGAACTGCGACCTGGAGTCGGGGCGCGGGCTGTTCCTGGTCGACGCCTACAGCGACAGCTGGGGCTGGCACCCCCTCGCGGGACGCCTCAGCGGCAAGGTGGTCTGGGCGCTGTTCCTGCTCCAGGACTGACCTGCCGCTCCGCACGCGCTGCCACGCACGGTGCGGCCGTGCCGTGCGCGCCGTCGTAACGCACCGGCCGGGACCGATCAAGGGATCGGTCCCGGCCGGTGCACGTGCATGGCTTGATCGATGCGCCGTTCCGCCCGGTCGCCCGGCACCCGGCTGCGTCGCGGCCGGTTCGGCCCGCTCAGCCGATCAGATGGTCGAACTCGCCGTCCTTGACGCCCAGCAGCAGCGCCTCGATCTCGGCCGGGGTGTAGACGAGCGCCGGTCCCTCGGGAAAGCGCGAGTTGCGCATGGCGATGTCGCCCCCGGGCAGCCTGGCGAACTCCACGCAGGACCCCTGCGAGTTGCTGTGTCTGCTCTTCTGCCAGGTCAGCTCGTACAAGGAAGTGAGTTCTGCAGCTGCCATCCCGTTGTACGCGTGGTCCACAGGAAGCCCCCGATAGTGCAGATGTCAACTCCACCGGATCATAGCTGTGTTCATGACCGCATGCATGGGCAGATGCACGTGCACGCGGGGTGCCGCACCCATCACTGTTGATCACCATGGGCGGCGGTCCAGGACCCTGTCCCTCCGTTTCCCGCCGGTCACGGCGCACCGGCGTCCGCGCCGTAGCGCTCCCACCGTCAGGGCAGAGGCGTCCGGGTCAGGGCCGCAGCGCCTCCGACACCCCGTCCAGCGCGGCCAGGAGCTGGTCCGCCGCCCCGCGCAGCACACCCGGCCCGGGGGCCGCCCCCTCCGCCAGCAGCTCCCGGACCCCGTCCCAGCGGGGGACCTTCCGCTCCCGCACCGCCTTCGCGCCCGCCCCGGTCGCCTCCCGCAGCACCCGCGCCAGTTCCGCGGCCCCCGGCACCGGCGGATGACCCCGGTCCGGCAGGTGCGCCTCCAGCAGCATCGCGGTCCGGCCCAGCGCCGCCAGCGCGTCCCCCGCGCCCTCGGCCGCCGCCCGGGACAGCCCCCGGTGCCGCACCGGCTCCCCCTCCGCCCGCGCGAGCGCCTCCTGCCAGGCGATCCGGGCGTCGCGGGCCGCCAGCAGCGCCTCCCGCACGTCCGCGCGCCGGGCCCCGTCCGGGTCGGCGTACTGCCCGAGCACGGCGGCCGCGTACCGCCCGTCGGCGGCGAGCCAGTCGGCGAGGCGGGTGCGCAGCCTCGGGGTCTCCCAGGCCGGGTAGAGCGCGTAGGCCAGCATCGCGAGGAGCCCGCCGACCAGGGTCAGGGCGATCCGGTCGGGCACCGTCTGGTCCCAGCGGACGCCGCCCATCCCGAGCAGGAACACCACGTACGCCGACACGAAGACCTGCGAGACGGCGTACCCGGTGCGCATCAGCACGTACATCAGGCCCGCGCTGACCACCGCCAGCAGCCCCGACAGGTACATCCCCGGCTGCGCCAGCCGCACGATCGCGGTGGCCACCCCCACGCCCGCCAGGGTGCCGCCGAAGCGGGCGACGGCCCGGGACCAGGTCTGGGTGAAGTCGGGCCGCATCACCATCACCGAGGCCATCGGCGCCCAGTAGCCGTGCCCGAACGGCAGCACCTGCCCGACCAGGTACCCCGCGCACGCCGCCCCCGTCACCCGCACGGCGTGCCGCAGCACGGGCGAACCGGGCCGCAGCTCGGCCCGTACGGCCTTCAGCACCAGCGGCACCAGGGCGGGCACGGTGGGCCGCAGCCTCGCCTCGGCGGGGTCCGCGGTGCGCCCGGAACCCGGCTCGGCCGTCTCCAGTACGTCGTCCAGCAGGGCGGTGAGCCTGCGCGCGGCCCGCAGCGGCGCGCCGGTGAGGACCTCCGGCAGGTCGGGTGCCTTCAGCACGGCCAGCGCCGGCGCGGGCAGGCGTACGGGATCCCCGTGCCGGATGGCGTGCGCCGCGGCGTCGAGCACCGCCCCGGCGGCGTCCAGCAGCCCCCGCACCCGCTCGCGGGCCGGTCCCCCGGCGGGAGCGCCGACGGCCGGGTCGGCGAGCGAGGCCAGCACGGGCCGGACCCGCTCCGCCAGCCCCCGCGCCCCGTGGAGCTCGGCGGGCCGCCGCCGGGCCTGCCGGACGGTGACGGCAGCGGCGTCCCGGGCCTTCATCAGCGGCACGGGGTCGAAGGAACTGACGGGGTCGTGCCGCAGCCGGCGGGCGTAGTCGGCCTCGGCGGCGAGGGCGTCGGCCAGGGCGTCGCGCTGGGCACCCCAGCGGCGGACCGGGAACAGCACGATGAGCAGCGCCTGCACCACCCCTCCGGCAGCGATCAGCGCGGCGTGCCCGGCGGCCTGCGGGACGGAGGTCGGCAGGGTGACGGTGACCAGCATGACCGCGACGTTGCCGGAGGCGATGATCCCGGCGGTGGGCCCGGCGGCCCACAACAGCCCGGCCGCGAAGGCCCAGACGGCGAGCATCGGCAGGAACAGCCCGACGTCGGCCGACCCGACCAGGTAGCCGGTGAAGGTGGAGACCGCCAGCGTCAGCCCGGAGGCGAGGGCGAGCACGGGACGCGGGCGCCAGCTCTGCTGGAAGGTGGCGATCGCGGCCATGAAGGCCCCGAACGCGGAACTGGCCGCCGCGCCGGGCCCGAGGAGGGCGAGCGCGGCGCCGATGACGAGCGCGAGCCCCACGGCGGCCCGGACGGCGACGAGGGGCTCCAGACGGGCCCGCTCGACCCTCATGCCCGCGCGCGCGGTGTCCTTCAGCGCGCGGAGCCAGCTCATGGCGACGAGCGTAACCGTTCGTCAGCTTTTTCCGCTTTTGCTCCGCCCACGCCGGACAGGTACTCCGGGGCGGCGCGGGGGGGCTCCCGGCGCGGCGCGGGGCGCTCCCGGCAGCAGCGCGGCGCGGGGGGCTCCCGGTTGCAGCGCGGCGCGGGGGCTTCAGGGCAGCGCGGGGCGCCGGCCGCCCACGTGGGCGGCGTCGGCCGCCGCCGTGCCGTCCTCCCAGCCCGCGTGGTCGGTGGCCCCCCGCAGCCGGGTGGTCGTGGTCCGGGGGAACATCTCGTCGGCCCGCGCGCCGACCGCCACGTCCCGGGCCACCAGGGCCGGCAGGTTGTCGGGGGCCTCCGTGGCCGTGTGCTCGGCGGTCTCGGCGAGCCGCCGCCCGAGCCGGCTCGCGTAGGCCAGCAGGAAGGACTGCCTGAAGGTCTTGGTCCGCTTGCGCCCGCCGGCCCGCTGGGCGGCCTCGGCCCGGGTCATCGCCGCCGTGCCCTGCACGAGCAGCGAGGTGTACAGGAGTTCCACCGCCTCCAGATCGCTCTCGAACCCCACGACGGTCGAGAACCCGAACCCGCTGTTCCACACCGCCCGGCAGCGGTTGGCGGAGGCCACCGCGTCCAGCAGTACCGCCTTGGCCTCCTCGTACGGGGGCTCGACCCCGATCCGGCAGGCGCCGGGCACCTGTGCCGGAGCGCCGCCGCGCACCGCCAGCAGCGCCTCGTCCACCGTGTGCCGGGCCATCAGCTCCTGCGCCTTGGCGCTCAGCGCCTCCGCCTCCTCGGGGTAGGTCGTCGCCTCGGCCTTCGCGAGCAGCGCCCGGATCCGGCCCAGCATGCGCGGCTCGATGTGCGCGTGCTCCAGGGCGTCACCGGCCGGGTCCCCCGGGACCGGCCCCACCGGCTCGACGGACGGCAGCCGCACCAGCAGCCGGAACAGCTCCAGGACGGCGGTGGCCAGGGTGAACCGGTCCGCCCTCTCACGGCGCGCGAGCCCGTCGGCGTACTCCTCGTCGGCCCCCCACCACGCCTCCGGCGCGCCCCACCGCTCGGGGAGGCGCGCGTACCGCCGGGCCTCGGCGGCGATCACGTCACCGGCGATGCCGAGGTGCACGGCCTCCAGGTCCCGCCGCACCAGCCGCAGCACGTCCGCGGGCCGCCACCCCCGCTCCCAGGCCTGCCGTACGTACGCCTCCCCGCGCCCGAGCAACTCCCGCCCCACCCCGCCCCACAGCCCGCCGTCGGCCGCGAGCACGGAGGCGCCGGTGTCGAGCCCGGCATCGTCCTGGGCGTAGAGGGCGGCCGCGAAGGCCCGGTCGACGATCTCGGCACACTGACTCACCCCTTCAGCTTGACACGCTCCCCCTCCCGCCCCGGCCCGGGGCGGGAGGGGCCGGAAGCAGGACGAGGCCTCTCCGACGCCGGACGTGTGCGGAGCGGTCGGCGGCGCCGGGAGCCGCGGTGCGGGACAACGGGCGACTGCGGCAGTCGGCGGCCCGAGCCCCGCCGGTGCCGCGGGGAACCAACCACGGAGAGGCAGCCCCCAGCGGGACGGCGGACAACTCCCGGGGGACGCAAGCGTGGCCGCGGCGCGCCCCCGCACGCGCAGCCAGGGCCCGCGCACCCCCACCCCGCCCGGGCACCCGCCGCCCGCCCCCGGGGCCGATCCCGGACCCCGGGCCCCGGGCCAACACCCCGCCCGGGCGGGTGCGATCCCCACCGCCGCCCGCCGGGGCGGCCCCAGCGAGGACCCGCATACCCCGACCCGACAGGAGGCCCCCGCACAGACCCACACCCCGCCGACCGGCCCGCCCTCACCCCGGATCCCGCACCCCGCCCGCAGAGCACCCACCCGAGCGGGTGCGCCCCCGAAGAAGCCCCAGCACCCCACCCCGCCCGCCGGGGCGGCCCCGGCACGGGCCCGCATACCCAGACCCGGCAGGAGGGCTCCCGCACAGACCCGCAGCCCCGCCGGGCAAACCCTCATCACGGATCCCGCGCACCTCACTTCCCGCCCGCCAGCACCCGCCCCGGGCGAATCCGCGCGCCCCCCCACCCCGCCCGGCAGGGCGATCCCCCCGCGCGGGTCCGCGTACCCCGCCCGCCCGGCGCGACGGGCCCGCGCGGATCCGCGCACCCGCACCGGGCCCGGCGCGGGCCCGGTGTCAGACCCCGGTGGGACACTCGCACCCGTGAGCGACCACCCCACCACCCCCTGGGCCCTCGCCGAAGCCGCCGACGGCCAGTGGCACGCCACCCCCCTGCACCCGGGCGCCCGGCCCACCACCACCGCCACCCCCGCGGAAGCGATCCGCTCCGCACCCCCCGGCACCCGCTGGATCTGGCGTTCGACCGCCGCCGTCTACCCCCGCCTGCTCGCCGTCGGCACCCGCGTCGAGCGGTGCTACGACATCGAGGACGCCGAACTGCTGCTCCTCGCCCACGAGGGCCGCTCCGGCGAACCCCGCTCGGCGGCGGCGGCCTGGGCCCGGCTCAACAACGCCCCCGTCCCGCCGGACCCCCCGCAGCGCGCCGCCGAGCCCGCCCGGGCCGCCGCGCAGGACTCCCTCTTCGACTTCGACCCGCAGCCCGCCGCCCCCCTCCCCCTCGAGGCCCTCCTCGCCGTCCACGCCGACCAGGCCCGCCGGACGGCCGCCACCGCCCACCCCGAGCGGATGCGCCTGCTCATCGCGTCCGAGTCGGCCGCGTTCCTCGTCGCCGCCGAGATGCACCACGCGGGCCTGCCCTGGCGGGCCGACGTGCACCGCGCCCTGCTGACCGAGCTGCTCGGCGAGCGCTACCCCGGCGGCGGCGAACCCCGCCGCCTCGCCGAGCTCACCGACCGGATCTCCGCCGCCTTCGGCCGGCGCGTGCGCCCCGAGCTGCCGGCCGACGTCATCAAGGCCTTCGCCGAGGCCGGGTTCAAGCTCAAGTCGACCCGCCGCTGGGCGATCCAGGAGATCGACCACCCCGCCGTCGCACCGCTCCTCGAGTACAAGAAGCTGTACCGGATCTACACCGCCCACGGCTGGTCCTGGCTCGCGGACTGGGTCCGCGACGGCCGCTTCCGGCCCGAGTTCATCCCCGGCGGCACCCTCACCGGCCGCTGGGTCACCAACGGCGGCGGGGCCCTCCAGATCCCCAAGGTGATCCGCCGGGCGGTCGTCGCCGACCCCGGCTGGCGGCTCGTCGTCGCCGACGCCGACCAGATGGAACCCCGTGTCCTCGCCGCAATCTCCCGCGACCCGGCCTTCATGGAGGTGGCCGGCCGCCCCGAGGACCTCTACACGGCCGTCTCCCGCCAGGGCTTCTCCGGCGACCGGGACAAGGCCAAGATCGCGGTGCTGGGCGCCGTCTACGGACAGACCTCCGGCGACGGCCTCAAGAACCTCGCCGCCCTCCGCCGCCGCTTCCCCCGCGCCGTCGCGTACGTCGACGACGCGGCCCGCGCGGGCGAGGAGGGGCGCCTCGTACGGACCTGGCTGGGCCGCACCTGCCCGCCGCCCGCCGGCGCCGCCGAGGCGGACGAGGCCGGCATCCCGCAGGAACAGGAGCGCGCCGACTCCGACGACGCCGGCTGGACCCCGTCCTACGCCTCCACCAACACCCGCGCCCGCGGCCGGTTCACCCGCAACTTCGTCGTCCAGGGCAGCGCCGCCGACTGGGCCCTGCTGATGCTCGCCGCACTGCGCCAGGCGACCGCCGGGATGCGCGCGGAGCTGGTGTTCTTCCAGCACGACGAGGTGATCGTGCACTGCCCCGCCGAGGAGGCGGAGGCCGTCGCCGAGGCGATCCGTACCGCCGGTGACCGGGCCGGCCGGATCACCTTCGGGGACACCCCCGTCCGCTTCCCCTTCACCACGGCGGTCGTGGAGTGCTACGCCGACGCCAAGTGACGGCGTCCTCCCGGCCCCTGACGCCTCAGCCGAGGTCGTGGAAGTACACGTGGAACTCCTCGCGCACGAAGCCCTCGGACTCGTACAGCCCCTGCGCGACCCGGTTGTCGTACGCGGTCTCCAGTTGCACCCCCGCCACCCCGGCCTCCCGCGCCCGGCGCAGCACCTCGCGCAGCAGCGCCCGGCCCGCACCGGTACGCCGGCCGGACGGGGCCACGTACAGGTCGTTGAGGATCCACGCCGTGCGCAGGGTGAGGGAGGAGAAGGCCTGGTAGACCTGCGCGAAGCCGACCGTGCCGGTGACTCCGGGCGCGTCGGCGAGCAGGACCAGGGACTCCCCCCTGGCGATGCGCTCCGCGAGGAACTCCCTGGGGGCACCCGGGTCCTCGACCGTCACCTCGTAGAAGTCGAGGTACCCGCGGAACAGCTCCGCGGCCGTGTCCAGGTCCGCCTCACCCGCCACGCGCAGGACGACACCGGAGCCCTCGTCCGTGACCGTGCCGCCCTGCGTTCCCACCTGACCGAACATGCGTCTCCCCTTGATCCACTCGCGCGCCGTGCTCCATTGTGCGCGGAGCCGCCGAGGGCCACACGACCGCCCGGACCACACCCGGCCCGTTCCAGCCGCAACCGCGTGGGCACGCAAGGGGCACGCAGCAGGCCGCGAGGACCTCACGTTCCACCCCCGACCGCTCAGGGCATGAAAAAGCCCCAGGTCACGGCGAGTGAGTCCTGGGGCTGATCCGAGCCGCCTTCGGGATTCGAACCCGAGACCTACGCATTACGAGTGCGTTGCTCTGGCCAACTGAGCTAAGGCGGCACCGCTGGGAAGACAAGAATTTCCTCGGAGGGACGCTCTCATCAGCAGCGGCGCCAAGTCTACAGGGTCAATCCGGGTGCCCCGAACCGGGGCCGGCGGAGGGTGTCAGCAGCGCTTGCCGTCCGCCGGGGGGCGGCCCTCGAGGAGGTAGCGGTTGATCGCCGTGTCGACGCAGTCGCTGCCGCGGCCGTACGCCGTGTGGCCGTCGCCGTCGTACGTGAGGAGCGTGCCCGAGTCCAGCTGGCCGGCCAGCGCCTGGGCCCACTTGTACGGGGTCGCCGGGTCGCGGGTCGTGCCGACCACCACGATCGGGGCCGCGCCCGCCGCCTTCAGCGGTTTCGCCGAGCCCGTGGCCTTCACCGGCCAGTACGCGCAGTTCAGCGAGGCCCAGGCCAGGCCGGCCCCGAAGACCGGGGAGGCCTTCTCGAAGGACGGCAGGGCGGCGTCCACCGCTTCGGGGCCGCTGAAGGCGGGCGGCTGGTCGAGGCAGTTCACGGCGGCGTTGGCGTACATGAGGTTCGCGTACGTGCCGTCCGCCTCGCGCTCGTAATAGCTGTCGGCGAGGGCCAGCAGGCCGGCGCCGTCACCGTTCAGCGCGTCGGTGAGGGCCTCGCGCAGCTGCGGCCAGGCGCTCTCGTCGTACAGCGCCGCGATCACGCCCGTCGTCGCCAGGGATTCGCCCAGGGGGCGGGCCGGGTCGCCCGAGGGGACCGGCTGGGCGTCGGCCTTGCGGAAGAACTCCTTCAGGCGCTGGGCCACCGCGTCGGGGCCGCCCTGGCCCAGTGGGCAGCCGGTCTGCTTGGCGCAGTCCTTGGCGAAGGAGCGGAACGCCGTCTCGAAGCCCGCGGTCTGGTCGCGGTTCAGGTCGAGGGACGGCCGGGACGGGTCCATCGCGCCGTCCAGGACCAGGCGGCCGACCCGGGCCGGGAAGAGGTCCGCGTACGTGGCTCCGAGGAAGGTGCCGTACGAGGCTCCGACGTAGCTCAGCTTCTCGTCGCCCAGGACCGCGCGGAGCACGTCCATGTCCCGGGCGGCGTCCACGGTGGAGACGTGCGGCAGCACCCGACGGGAGCGGGTCTCGCAGCCCGCCGCGAACTTCTTGAACGCGGCCACCAGCCCGGCCCGCTCCGCCTGGTCGTCCGGCGTCTGGTCCACCTGGGTGAAGCGGTCCATCTCCGGGCCGGTCAGGCACTCGACGGGGCTGCTGCGGGACACGCCGCGCGGGTCGAAGGACACCACGTCGTACTGGGCACGCACGGGGGCGGGGTAGCCGATGCCCGCGTACGCCTGGAGGTAGCCGATCCCGGAACCGCCGGGGCCGCCGGGGTTGACCACCAGGGAGCCCAGCCGCTTGCCGGGGCCGGTGGCGGGGCGGCGGGCCACGGCGAGTTCGACGTCCTGGCCGGAGCCGGGAGCCGCGTAGTCCAGCGGAGCCTTCATGGTGGAGCACTGGAAGCCGGGGACACCGCAGTCGCGCCAGCTCAGCTTCTGGTCGTAGTACGGGCGCAGGGCGTCCGGGACGGTGGAGGGCTCGGCCGAGGCCGCCACCTCCGGCCCCCCGGAGGTGCACCCGGAGATCAGCAGCCCGGCGGCCGCGATCACGGTTCCGGCGGTACGCAGCAGGCGCCTGGTGTCCATGCGGCGAGCGTACGTGCTGCGCGCGGCTCCTGTCCGGCGCGCGGGACGCGGGCGGAAGCCCTCCGGGCCGTGCGCGGGCCTGGCGTCCCGCCCGGCCGGGGTCCCGGCGGCGCCCGGCCGGGACCGCTCGTACGGGTGAACCGGGTCGGTACCGGCGCGCGGACGGTCAGCCCGCGCGCAGGGCCATCGTCATGGCCTCCACCGCGAGGAGCGGCGCCACGTTCCGGTCGAGGGCCTGCCGGCAGGCGATGACCGCCTCGATGCGCCGCAGCGTGCGCTCGGGGCCCGAGGCGCGCGCGATCCGGTCGAGGTCCGGCCGTATATCCTCGTTGGCGATGGCCACGGCCGAGCCGAGCTGGAGGGCCAGCACGTCCCGGTAGAAGCCGATGAGGTCGGTCAGGGCGAGATCGAGGCTGTCGCGCTGGGTCCTCGTACGGCGGCGCTTCTGACGGTCCTCGAGTTCCTTCATCACCCCGGCGGTGCCGCGCGGCAGCCGGCCCCCGGCGCCCGCTCCGGCGCCGAGCGCGGCCCTCAGGTCCTCGGTCTCCTTGGTGTCGACCTCCTCGGCGACCTGCTTGGCGTCCTCGGCGGCGGCGTCGACCAGCTCCTGCGCGGCCTTGAGGCAGGCGCCCACGTCGTCGACGCGCAGCGGGAGCTTCAGGACGGCGGCGCGGCGGGTCCTGGCGGCCTCGTCGGTGGCGAGCCGGCGGGCCCGGTCGATGTGGCCCTGGGTGGCGCGGGCGGCGGCCGCGGCGGCGGCCGGCTCGACGCCGTCCCGGCGCACCAGCACGTCGGCCACCGCCGCCACCGACGGGGTGGTCAGGGTCAGGTGGCGGCAGCGGGAGCGGATGGTGGGCAGCACGTCCTCCAGGGAAGGCGCGCACAGCAGCCACACCGTCCGCGGAGCGGGCTCCTCCACGGCTTTGAGGAGTACGTTCCCCGCGCCCTCGGTGAGCCGGTCGGCGTCTTCCAGGACGATGACCTGCCAGCGCCCGACGGCGGGCGAGAGCTGGGCGCGGCGGACGAGGTCGCGGGTCTCCTTCACGCCGATGGACAGGAGGTCGGTGCGGACGAATTCCACGTCGGCGTGGGTCCCGGCCATGGTGGTGTGGCAGCCGTCGCAGAATCCGCAGCCCGGCTCGCCGCCGAGGGCGCGGTCCGGGCTGACGCACTGGAGGGCCGCCGCGAAGGCGCGGGCCGCGGTGGCCCGGCCGGAGCCGGGCGGGCCGGTGAAGAGCCAGGCGTGGGTCATCTTGGAAGCGGACGGCGCCGCTTCCCCCTGCTCGATGGCGGTGACGAGGGCGTCGGCGTCACGGGCGGCGGCGGCCAGCTGCGTCTGTACGCGCTCCTGACCGACCAGGTCTTCCCACACGGGCATGCCGCCCACCGCCTTTCACTCTCCGTGGATACTGCCTGCTCACATTGTGGCGCCCGCCACTGACAATCCCCGACCGTGCTCACTGACCGTGATCACGGACGGTGAACCGCGCGTGCTCCTGTCAGCGACGGCGGCGGCGCGGCCTGCCCCCGCCGGGGCCGTCGTGCCCGTGGTGCCCGTCGTGCCCGTCCTCGTCGTCGGGGCGCGGGCCCAGCAGTTCGTCGGCCAGGGTCGGCAGGTCGTCCATCGGGGTGGCCTCGGCCCAGTCGGAGGGGGCCCGGCGCTCGCGGCCGTCGTCGCCGACGACGGGGAGTTCGCGGGTCACGTCGTTCCCGGAGTCCCGGAAGATGCCCGGCGGCACGCGGTCGGCCGGGGCTTCCTGCGAGTGGGGGGCCGTGGGCCGCTCCGCCGGGCGGGTCCGCCCCGGCTGGTCCGGGCGGGCGGCGTCCCGCGCGGGGCCCTCGGGCCGCACGGACGGCAGGACCGCCGTCTCGTCCATGGGACGCGGGGCGCGCGGGTCGATCTTGGGCACCGGGACGGTCTGGGTCACGTCGTCGGGCTGCACGACCCGGCGGACCACCGGCGTCTCGACCGTGACGGCGTCGTCGTCCGGCAGGGGCTCCTTGCGCATCACGACCTTGGGCGCGGCGGGCTCCGGCGCGGGCGCTTCGGGCGCGGCGGGCTCCGGCGCGGCGGGCGCCTGGGCAGCCGCAGCGGCGGCCGCGGCCGACGCCTCCGCGAGCCGACGCGCCTCCTCCGCCCGCAGCAGGGCCTCCTCGGCGCGCCGCTGCTTCTCCAGCCGCCGCTCCTCGGCCTCGGCACGCAGCCGGGCCTCCTCCGCCTCCTGGAGCCGGATCCGCTCCCGTTCGGCGGCGCGCGCCCGCTCCTCGGCCTGTACGCGCAGCCGCTCGGCCTCGGCCCGGGCACGGGCCTCCTCCTCGGCCCTCAGCCGCTCCTCCTCGGCCCTCAGCCGCTCCTCCTCCGCCCGGCGGGCCGCCTCGGCCTCGGCGCGCAGCCGGGCCTCCTCGGCCTCCCTTGCCAGCCGGGCCTCCTCCTCGGCCTTCAGCCGGGCTTCCTCCGCCTTGCGCGCGGCCTCCTCCTCGGCCCTGCGCCGGGCTTCCTCCTCCGCGAGCCGCCGGGCCTCGATCTGCGCGGCCACCTCGGCCTCGGAGAGCGGGAGCATCCGGTCCAGGCGGTGGCGTACGACGGTGGTCACCGAGCCGGGGTCCTGGCCGGCGTCGACGACGAGGTAGCGCCCGGGGTCGGCCGCGGCGAGCGTCAGGAACCCGGCCCGCACCCGCTGGTGGAACTCCGTCGGCTCGGACTCCAGCCGGTCCGGCGCCTCCGTGAAGCGCTCCCGGGCGGTCTCCGGGGACACGTCGAGCAGCACGGTCAGGTTCGGCACGAGACCGCCGGTGGCCCAGCGGGAGATACGGGCGATCTCGGTCGGGGAAAGGTCCCGCCCGGCACCCTGGTAGGCGACCGAGGAGTCGATGTACCGGTCGGTGATGACCACCGCACCGCGCTCCAGGGCGGGCCGGACGACCGTGTCGACGTGCTCCGCGCGGTCGGCGGCGTACATCAGGGCCTCGGCGCGGTTCGACAGCCCGGCGGAGGAGATGTCCAGCAGGATCGAGCGGAGCCGCTTGCCTACGGGGGTGGCACCGGGCTCCCGGGTCACGACGACCTCGTGGCCCTTGCTCCGTATCCAGTCGGCCAGCGCCTGCACCTGGGTGGACTTGCCCGCCCCGTCGCCGCCCTCCAGGGCGATGAAGAACCCGGTCGCGGCGGGGGCCTGCACGGGCTCTCCGCCGCGCAGCGCCTCCCGCAGGTCGCGGCGCAGCGGTACGCCCCTGCGGTCGTCGGCCTTGGCGAGGACCACCACCGCGACGGGCAGCAGCAGCGCACCGGCCACCATCAGCGCGTAGGCGGCGCCGCCGTGCGAGAGGACGACCTGGCCCCCGCCCAGCCGGTGCGGGCCGATCGCCGCGGCCAGCAGCGGGGCGGTGACCGCCCCGAGGGCGACGGCCACCCGCACCACGGCCTGGAGGTGTTCGGTGACCCGGGCCCGGCGGAACTCCTCGGTCTCCTGGTCGAGCAGGGTGTGCCCGGTGTTGGCGGCCACGCCGGCGGCGGTGCCCGCGAGCAGCGCCAGGAACAGGACGGTCGCCGTGTCCGGGACCAGCCCGGTCAGCAGCAGCGCGATGCCGGTCACCGCCATGGCCAGGGCCAGCAGCCGCCGTCGCGACAGCGCGGGCAGCACCTTGCCGGCCTGGGCGGCGCGGATGCCGAGGGCGGTACCGCCGACGAGGGCGAGCACCAGCAGGGCGTACGCGGACGGGCCGCCGCCCAGGTCGAAGGCGTGCAGCACGGACACGGAGGCGGCGAGGGCGACGGCGGCGGCGACGGCCGCGCAGGCGACCACGAGCAGCCGGATCGCGCCGGTACGGCCCTTCTCGGGCCGGTCGCCCGCCCTGGGGGCCCGCAGGCCCTCCAGCGGGGAACGCGGCCTCGGGGTCTTGACCGCCGGCACCGTCAGCGGCACCAGCAGCGAGACGGACGCGGCGAACAGGCCGGCGGCGACGTACGAGCCCAGCGCCGCCTGGTTCGCGGCGAACCAGTCCACGCCCAGGCCCAGCGCCCGCCCGATCAGGGTCGCGGCGAGCAGCGCGGCGGCCGCCACGGGCATCGCCGCGAAGGCGGTGCGCAGCGTGAGCCGCCGCAGGGCGTCGAGGTGGTCCGGGAGGGGCCGTACGGTCGCCCCCTCCGGCGGCGGCGCCGGCAGCAGCGCGGGCGCCGCGCTCTCCTTGGCCAGGGTCCACACCCGCTCGGCGGCACCGGAGACGAACACGGTGGCCAGCAGCGCGGTCGTGGCGTGCGCGGGGATCCAGTCGAGCCACAGCGGGGCGACGACGAACAGCCCGATCCGCAGGGCGTCGGCTCCGGCCATCGTCCAGCGGCGGTCCAGCTTGCCTCCGGGGGCGGTGAGCTGGGCCAGCGGGCCGAGCAGGACCGCCCCGAACAGGACGGTGGCGAGGATCCGCACCCCGAACACGGCGGCGACGGCGAAGGCCGCGCCCCGGTAGCCGCCGCCGAAGAGGCCCTCCGTACCGGCCGTGACGGCCGCCTGGAGGGTCAGCAGCACCAGGACCAGCAGGGCGAGGGCGTCACCGATGCCGCTCACCAGCTGGGCACTCCACAGCCGGCGCAGCCCGGGCGTGCGCAGCAGGGCGCGCACCGCTCGGTCGCGGGAGTCCGCGGCCAGGGCTTCGTCGTAGGGGGTGTTGTCGGTGTTCTCGGAGTCGGTCACGACCGTCGGCTGCTCGGCTCGCGTCATCCGCCCAGCCTATCCGCTGCGCCCGGCCGCCGCGGAGGCCTGTGGACGAGGCCGGGTGTGACCCGCCACCCACCTTCCCGGACGGTCGCCCGCGCCGCCGCGGGCGCCGCCCGGACGCGGCGGGTGAGCCGGGCACGCCGAGGGCCCCGCGCCAACCGCGCGGGGCCCTCGGCCCACCGGGATGCGGGCGGTGACTACTCGTCCGCCGGGGCGGCCACCGCCTTCTTCGCAGCCGTCCTGGCCGTGGCGGTCGCCTTCTTGGCGGCGGTCGTCTTCTTCGCGGCCGTCGCCGTCGTCGTCTTCTTCGCCGCGGTCTTCTTCGCGGCCGCGGTCTTCGTCGCCGTCGCCTTGGTCGCCGTCGCCTTCTTCGCGGGGGCCTTCTTGGCCGGGGCCTTCTTCGCGGTCTTCTTCGCCGGGCCCTTGGCCCGCTTCTCCGCGAGCAGCTCGTAGCCCCGCTCCGGCGTGATCGTCTCGACGTCGTCGTCCCGCCGCAGCGTCGCGTTCGTCTCGCCGTCCGTCACGTACGGGCCGAAGCGGCCGTCCTTGACCACGACCGGCTTCTCGCTCACCGGGTCCGTGCCCAGCTCCTTCAGCGGCGGCTTGGCCGCGGCCCGGCCCCGCTGCTTCGGCTGCGCGTAGATCGCCAGCGCCTCGTCCAGGGTGATCGAGAACAGCTGGTCCTCGGTCTCCAGGGACCGCGAGTCCGTGCCCTTCTTCAGGTACGGGCCGTAGCGGCCGTTCTGGGCGGTGATCTCCACGCCCTCCGCGTCGGTGCCCACCACGCGCGGCAGCGACATCAGCTTGAGGGCGTCGTCGAGGGTGACCGTGTCCAGGGACATCGACTTGAAGAGGGAGGCCGTCCGCGGCTTGACCGCGTTCTTGCCGGTCTTCGGCGTGCCCTCGGGCAGGATCTCCGTCACGTACGGCCCGTAGCGGCCGTCCTTGGCGACGATCTCGTTGCCGCTGACCGGGTCGGTGCCGAGCTGGAACTCGCCGCTCGGCTTCGCGAACAGCTCCTGCGCGTACTCGACCGTCAGCTCGTCCGGGGCAAGGTCGTCCGGTACGTCGGCCCGCTGGTGGCCCTCCGCGTCCTTCTCGCCCCGCTCCACGTACGGGCCGTAGCGGCCGACGCGCAGCACGATGCCGTCGCCGACCGGGAAGGAGGAGATCTCCCGCGCGTCGATCGCGCCGAGGTCCGTGACCAGCTCCTTCAGGCCGCCGAGGTGGTCGCCGTCGGCCGGTACGACCTCCGAGGCCTCCTCCGAGCCGAAGTAGAAGCGCTTCAGCCACGGCACGGACTGGGCCTCGCCCCGCGCGATGCGGTCGAGGTCGTCCTCCATCTTGGCGGTGAAGTCGTAGTCGACGAGCCGCCCGAAGTGCGTCTCCAGCAGGTTGACCACGGCGAAGGACAGGAAGGACGGCACGAGTGCCGTGCCCTTCTTGAAGACGTAGCCGCGGTCGAGGATCGTGCCGATGATCGACGCGTACGTCGACGGGCGGCCGATCTCCCGCTCCTCCAGCTCCTTGACCAGCGAGGCCTCGGTGTATCGGGCCGGCGGCTTGGTGGAGTGGCCGTCGGCGGTGATCTCCTCGGCCGTCAGCGCGTCGCCCTCCGCGACCTGCGGCAGCCGCCGCTCGCGGTCGTCGAGCTCGGCGTTCGGGTCGTCCGCGCCCTCGACGTACGCCTTCATGAAGCCGTGGAAGGTGATCGTCTTGCCGGAGGCGCTGAACTCGGCGTCCCGCCCGTCCGCGGCGCGGCCGCCGATCTTCACGGTCACCGAGTTGCCGGTCGCGTCCTTCATCTGAGAAGCGACGGTCCGCTTCCAGATGAGCTCGTACAGGCGGAACTGGTCGCCGGTCAGACCGGTCTCGGCGGGGGTGCGGAAACGATCACCCGAAGGCCGGATCGCCTCGTGCGCCTCCTGCGCGTTCTTGACCTTGCCCGCGTAGACGCGCGGCTTCTCCGGCAGGTAGTCGGCGCCGTAGAGCTGGGTGACCTGCGCCCGCGCCGCCGTCACCGCGGTGTCGGAAAGCGTGGTGGAGTCCGTACGCATGTAGGTGATGAAGCCGTTCTCGTACAGCTTCTGCGCCACCTGCATCGTCGCCTTCGCGCCGAAGCCGAGCTTGCGCGAGGCCTCCTGCTGGAGCGTCGTCGTGCGGAACGGGGCGTACGGGGAGCGCCGGTACGGCTTGGACTCGACCGAGCGGACGGCGAACGAGGTCTCGGCCAGCGCGGCGGCGAGCGCCCGCGCACCGCTCTCGTCGAGGTGCAGCACCTCGCTCTTGAGCTGCCCGTTCGCGCCGAAGTCACGGCCCTGCGCGACGCGCTTGCCGTCCACGGTGTTCAGGCGGGCGACCAGCGTCGACGGGTCGGACGCGTCACCGGCGCGGCCGGTGCCGAAGGTTCCGGTCAGGTCCCAGTACTCGGCGGAGCGGAAGGCGATGCGCTCGCGCTCGCGCTCGACGACGAGGCGGGTGGCCACGGACTGGACACGCCCGGCCGACAGCCGCGGCATGACCTTCTTCCACAGCACCGGCGAGACCTCGTAGCCGTAGAGGCGGTCGAGGATGCGGCGGGTCTCCTGGGCGTCGACCATCCGCTGGTTCAGTTCGCGCGGGTTGGCGACGGCGTCGCGGATCGCGTCCTTGGTGATCTCGTGGAAGACCATCCGGTGGACGGGGACCTTGGGCTTGAGGACTTCCTGGAGGTGCCACGCGATGGCTTCGCCCTCGCGGTCCTCATCGGTGGCGAGGAAGAGTTCGTCGGACTCGGCAAGCAGGTCCTTGAGCTTCCTGACCTGCGCCTTCTTGTCCGCATTGACAACGTAGATCGGCTGGAAGTCGTGCTCGACGTCCACGCCGAGACGGCGCACCTCACCCGTGTACTTGTCGGGGACCTCGGCCGCGCCGTTGGGGAGGTCGCGAATGTGCCCGACGCTCGCCTCGACGACGTATCCCGGGCCGAGGTAGCCCTTGATCGTCTTCGCCTTGGCAGGGGACTCGACGATGACGAGTCGGCGGCCGCCCTTTGCGGTCTCGCTAGTCGGGGACAACTTGGCTCTTCTCTCCGGTCGGCACTCGGTCGCGGTACGGCGACGCTGCGGAGTGTGACGGTACAACCCGCCCCCGTGTCAAACGGCACAAGCCCGCAACGGCCACTCGAACGGTAACCCGACAAGTGCCGTTTCTGCCGCCCGGATGCCGCGCCGGGACCCTCGCGGTCACCGCGCAGGGTGGCCGCGGGGCCGTCTGGCCCCGCATCCGCACCCGCCCCGACGTCGGGTTTCACACCCCGGTGGAGATCGTCCGCGACGCCCGCTTCAGAACCGCTGGAGACACCAGACGCCGAGGGCCACCGAGCCCGCCCCGGCCAGTACGGCCACCGGTACGGCCACCCCAGGGCGCACGCCTTCGGCCACCGGCGCGCCGCGCCGCGCACGCGCCCCCGTCCAGGCCAGCAGGGCGGCCCCGAACAGCAGGAACACGGCCGCCGCGAAGATCGCCGGACCGCGTTCCATGCCGTTCCCCTCGTCCCCCCGGGCCGCCCGGGGATCCCCCCGGATCCCCGCTGCCCGGGAGCCTGCCAGCCGCGGGGGTACGGCGGGCGAACCCCGGGTTACATCCCGGTGCCGGAGGGCCGCCGGCTACCGGACCGGACCCTGCACGGGCTCCAGGAACCCCTGCTCCACCAGCATCCGGATCGCCTCCGGAGTCCGGTCCCGCAGGACGACCGGGTCCTCCTCCACCAGCTGCGCGATCGCGTCGAGGATCCGGCCCGCGCTGAGTGAGCCGTCACACACCCCGGCGAAGCCCGCGCCGACCGTGTCCACCTTGGTGGCGCGGCGCATCCCCCGGTTCTGCCGGAGCACGACGTGCTCGGGGTCCTCCGCGCCCGGCGCGCCGACCTGCTCCTGGACGACCTCCGCGGTCAGCCGGAAGTACCCGGCCAGGAGGGCGGCGTCGTCGTGGTCGCGCAGGTAGTCCTGGCGGGCGAAGTGCGCGAGGACGGTGTCGCCGAGCGGCTGCTCCACCGAATGCGGCCACTCCTCGATGACGATCGAGGGCTCGGCCGCGTCCGTGCGGCGCAGCGTGATCCAGCCGAAGCCGACGGCCTTCGTCTTGCGGGCCTCGAACTCGTCCAGCCAGTCCTCGTACCGCGCCGCGTACTCGGCCGGGTCGCTGCGGTGGTCTCCCGCGTCGCGCAGCCACAGCTCGGCGTACTGCGTGACGTCCTGCACGTCACGCTGCACGATCCAGGCGTCGCAGCCGCGCGGCACCCAGGAGCGGACCCGGTCGCGCCAGTCCTCCCCCTCCACGTGCTGCCAGTTGCCGAGGAACTGCGCGTACCCGCCCGGGTTGAGGTGGCCCCCCGCCTCCTGGACGAGGGTCCGGCACAGGTCGTCACCGCCCATTCCGCCGTCCCGGTACGTGAGCCGCGCGCCGGGCGAGATGACGAAGGGCGGGTTCGACACGATCAGGTCGTACGTGGCGTCGCCCACGGGCTCGAACAGCGAGCCGGCGAGCAGTTCGGCCCGCGGCGCCCCGGAGAGCGCCAGCGTCAGACGGGTGAATTCCAGGGCGCGCGGGTTGACGTCGGTCGCGGTGACCCGGGTCGCGTGCTGGGCGGCGTGCAGCGCCTGGATCCCGGATCCGGTGCCGAGGTCGAGCGCGGAGGCGACGGGCAGGCGCACGGTGATCCCGGCCAGCGTGGTGGAGGCGCCGCCGACGCCGAGCACCACGCCCTCCTCACGGCTGCCGATCCCGCCGGCGCCGCCGACGGCGCAGCCGAGGTCCGAGACGATGAACCAGTCCTCGCCGTCGGGCCCGCCGTACGGGCGTACGTCGACGGTGGCGTGGACCTCGTCGCCCTCCCGGCGCAGCCAGCCGTCGGCGACGGCCGCCTCGACGGGCAGCGCGGCGGCGGCACGCGCGTACGGCTCCGGCTGCTGGAGCAGGAACAGCCGGATCAGAGCCGCGAGCGCCTCGTCACCCGCCCCGCGGGTGGCCCGCAGGGCGGGGACCGTCTCGCTGCGGGCCAGCGCGGCGTAGGCGGGGGCTCCGAGCAGGTCGAGCAGTCCGTCGGCGGTGAATCCCGCGGCGAGGAAGGCCTCGCGGAGCTCGGCGGCGCGGTCGGGCTTGGGAAGGCTGGTGGTACTCACCCGACCATTGTGGCCGCTGGGACCGGCGATCCGTACGAACCCCCGCGCGCGGGACACGAACTGCCGGTGCCGTGCACCCGCCGGCTCGCCGCGGCCGCCCGCGGCGCACGCAGCGCGCGGGACGCACGAGGTGCGCCGGGCGCGTGGAACCCCGCCGGTCAGCCGTTGGCGGGCGTCGTGACCTGGCAGCCCTTCTGGCTGTAGATCACCTTGAGGCCGCTCGAGTTGAGCTTCTCCTTGGCCGCCGTCTCGTTCGCCGCGACCTCGGTGAGTCCGCCGGCGACCTCCTGGAGGCCGTCCGCGAACTTGCCCTGGTCCTTCGGGTCGAGCGCGTCGATCTTCGTCTTGAGATCGGTGTAGCGCTTGGAGATCTCGCCGTAGCTCTTGACCACGGAATCCGCCGCGGCCTTGCCGTCCTTGACGGGGGGTTCACCCTCCGCCGTCAGGGCGCCGCCCATGGTCTTGTAGGCGTCGGAGAGGGTCTGGAAGGCGGCCGAGTCGGTCTTCTGGACCTCCTCGGGCTTGCTGCTCTGGGTGGCGACCCGCTTCAGCTCGTCATTGGTCGTCTTGATCTTGGTGAGTTCTGGCTCCCACTTGTCGCAGACCTTCTTGGCCCAGGCGTCGGCCTTCTTGTCGCCGTCGTCCCCACCGCCGCAGCCGGACAGGACGAGCATCAGTACCGCACCGCCGGACACCGCGGCCGCAAGCTTCTTGTTCACCGGATTGGTCCCTTCGAAGGCTCTCGGCCGGAAGATACACGCCTGCCAACAGCGCACGCGCAAAGGCGGACGGACGGCGCGTCAGTCCGCGCCGCCCGTCCGCCGTTCGGGCGCATCATCGAGCCGGGGTCGCCCCGCCAGTACCGCGGGAGCCGGCCTCAGGGGCCCTGGAGCGTCAGGAGACCACCGCCGGGCCGGCCGGCTGGGCCACCCTTTCGGCGTTCGCGCTCCCCGAGTCGTCGCCGACGGCGATGCCGCGGCGCTTGGAGACGTACACCGCGCCGACGATCACCGTGAGGGCGATCACCGCGACGACGGCCCGCACGACCGGGCTGGTGTCCGGGCCGTAGCTGAACTGCACGACCGCCGGGGCGATCAGCAGGGCCACCAGGTTCATGACCTTCAGCAGCGGGTTGATGGCCGGGCCGGCGGTGTCCTTGAAGGGGTCGCCGACGGTGTCGCCGATGACGACCGCGGCATGGGCCTCGCTGCCCTTGCCGCCGTGGTGGCCGTCCTCGACGAGCTTCTTCGCGTTGTCCCACGCTCCGCCGGAGTTGGCGAGGAACACCGCCATCAGGGTGCCGGTGCCGATGGCCCCCGCCAGGAAGGAGCCGAGCGCGCCGACGCCGAGGGTGAACCCGACCGCGATCGGGGTCAGCACGGCGAGCAGGCCGGGCGTGGCGAGCTCCCGCAGCGCGTCCTTGGTGCAGATGTCCACGACGCGGCCGTACTCGGGCTTCTCCGAGTAGTCCATGATCCCCGGGTGCTCGCGGAACTGGCGGCGCACCTCGTAGACGACGGCGCCCGCGGAGCGGGAGACGGCGTTGATGGCCAGGCCCGAGAAGAGGAACACGACGGCCGCGCCGAGGATCAGGCCGACGAGGTTGTTGGGCTGGGCGATGTCGAGGCTGAGGTTCATCTCCCCGGCCTTGGCTCCGACCTCCTTCACCGCGCCGGTGATGGCGTCGTTGTACGAGCCGAAGAGCGCGGACGCGGCGAGGACCGCGGTGGCGATGGCGATGCCCTTGGTGATGGCCTTGGTGGTGTTGCCGACGGCGTCCAGGTCGGTGAGGACCTGGGCGCCCGCGCCCTCGACGTCGCCGGACATCTCCGCGATGCCCTGGGCGTTGTCCGAGACGGGGCCGAAGGTGTCCATGGCCACGATGACGCCGACGGTGGTGAGCAGGCCGGTGCCCGCCAGGGCCACGGCGAAGAGCGCCAGCATGATCGACGTGCCGCCGAGCAGGAAGGCCCCGTAGACGCCGAGGCCGATGAGCAGCGCCGTGTAGACGGCGGACTCGAGCCCGACGGAGATGCCGGCGAGGACCACGGTGGCGGGACCCGTCAGCGAGGACTTGCCGATGTCCCGGACGGGGCGGCGGTTGGTCTCGGTGAAGTAGCCGGTCAGCTGCTGGATCAGGGCCGCGAGCACGATGCCGATGGCGACGGCGACGACGGCCAGGACGCGCGGGTCCCCGCTGTGGTTGGCGATGGCGGCGTCCTCGACGCCGACGAGCTCCTTGTAGGTGGCCGGGAGGTAGCTGTAGACGGCGATGGCCACGAGCACGAGGGAGATCACGGCGGAGATGAAGAAGCCGCGGTTGATCGCGGTCATGCCGCTGCGGTCGGAGCGGCGCGGGGCGACCGCGAAGATGCCGATCATGGCGGTGATGACGCCGATGGCGGGCACGATCAGCGGGAAGGCCAGGCCCAGGTCGCCGAAGGCGGCCTTGCCGAGGATGAGCGCGGCCACGAGGGTGACGGCGTAGGACTCGAAGAGGTCGGCCGCCATCCCCGCGCAGTCGCCGACGTTGTCGCCCACATTGTCGGCGATGGTCGCGGCATTGCGCGGATCGTCCTCCGGAATGCCCTGTTCGACCTTGCCGACCAGGTCGGCGCCGACGTCGGCGGCCTTGGTGAAGATGCCGCCGCCCACGCGCATGAACATCGCGATCAGGGCGGCGCCGAGACCGAAGCCCTCGAGGACCTTGGGGGCGTCCGCGGCGTAGACCAGGACGACGCAGGAAGCACCGAGCAGGCCCAGGCCGACCGTGAACATGCCGACCACGCCACCGGTGCGGAAGGCGATCTTCATGGCCTTGTGGGCCACGTCGGTCAGGTCCTTGGCGGGTTCGCCCTCGGCGGGAGTGGCCTCGCGGGCGGCCGCGGCGACGCGGACGTTGGCGCGGACCGCGAGGCGCATGCCGATGTAGCCGGTGGCGGCGGAGAAGAGGGCCCCCACGAGGAAGAAGGCGGAACGTCCCGCCCGCTGCGTCCAGTCGTCGGCGGGGAGCAGGAAGAGCAGGAAGAAGACCGCCACGGCGAAGACGCCGAGGGTGCGCAACTGGCGGCCGAGATAGGCGTTCGCGCCTTCCTGTACGGCCGCGGCGATCTTCTTCATGCTGTCGGTGCCCTCGTCGGCGGCGAGGACCTGGCGGACCAGGACCTGCGCGACGACGAGCGCGGCCAGGGCGACGCCCGCGATGACGAACACGATGATGCGGTTGTCATCAGTGAGTACTGCGGCTGCCAGATCATGGGCGTGATCCGGAGCGATAGGGGTGAAGAGCCCCGTCATTCGTCCTCCTTGACGTGATGAGCTCAAGATGTGGACGGATTGTAGGGAGCCGGACCTGATCAAAACAGTGCGCGTCAAACGGAATTGGCGAACTGTGGCTCCTCAGCAATAGATCACGTCACTCCATTACCCTCGAAAGAGGTAATGGGACAAAGGCATTGACGATGGATCAGCACCCGGGAGGATTTTCCGGGAAAACGAAAAAGGCCCTGCTCAGCAGGGCCTTGGCAAAGATCCGAGGAAATGGATGAAGATCGGAAGATAGGGTGGGAAGGGTGCTACGGAAGCGGGGGCACCGCGGTCACGGGCCAGCTCATCCGGATCGTCCCGCCCGATTCCCCACTGGTCACGGAGACATCGTCGACGAGCCCGCTGATCACCGCGAGACCCATCTCGTCCTCCCCCTCCGTGTCCGGGTCGAGGACGGCGGCGATGCCCGGAACCGACTCGGCGGAGCCGCCGGCCGGTCCGGGCACCTCGTCGCCGACCTCGATGGAGAACGACTTCTCCTCCTCGGTCAGCACGACGCGCACGGGCGCGGTCAGTCCGTTGCTGCGGTGCAGTCCGACGGCACGCGAACAGGCCTCCCCGACGGCGAGGCGCACCTCGTCGAGTACGGCTTCCTCCACCCCTGCCCGGCGCGCCACGGCGGCCGCGACGAGGCGGGCCGTCCTGACGTGTTCGGGCTGGGCGCTGAAGCGCAGTTCAACGGTGGCCATGTGCGTCCCCCTCGGACTACGGGCGTGCCTTGACAGGGGCCCGGACCGACCTCGGCCCGGCACCCCCGCTCCTCTCGGCTCCTCGGTATCCGGAGCCGTACGTCAGTCGGTGGCCTGAACGGCGTCCTCCACCGTGGTGTGGATCGGGAACACCTTGGTCAGACCGGTGATCCGGAAGATCTTCAGGATGCGCTCCTGGTTGCAGACCAGACGCAGCGAGCCCTCGTGCGCACGGACGCGCTTGAGGCCTCCCACGAGCACACCGAGGCCGGTGGAGTCGAGGAAGTCCACTCGCTCCATGTCGACAACCAGGTGGTAGCTGCCGTCGTTCACCAACTCCACCAACTGCTCGCGCAGCTTGGGCGCGGTATACACATCAATCTCGCCACCGACCTCTACGACCGTGCGGTCGCCGACAGTGCGAGTCGACAGGGACAGGTCCACGGATCCTCCAGCACCTTGCTATCGAGCGGCGCCCCCCAGGGGCCTCCCCGTCCGAAGGTAGGGGAGGGGATCGGCTGCCGCGATGGCATTCAATCACTTACCGGCAGGCGCGCACGACGCCTTGGGACCATTGTCCCGCACGCCAGTGACACACTCGGTTCCAATGGCCAACACTCACCGCCCCGGTCCGCCCACGGCACCCGCCGATCCACGACCCGCTCCCGGCACGGTCCTGGACCGCCTGTCACGGGGGCCTTCCCGGGCTGCGCGCATCACCCATACGGAGCACTTGCCCCCTCGGGCGGGACGTCATGCGGTCTGGCCGCATCGCATCCGAACGGATGTCGTGGCCGCGATCCGGAACGCGGGGATCGACCATCCGTGGGAACACCAGGCGGCCGCCGCCGAGCACGCCCTGGACGGCGAATCGGTGGTCGTCGCCACCGGAACCGCCTCCGGGAAGTCCCTGGCGTACCTGGCGCCCGTGCTGTCCGCGCTCGCGGACGGCGCCGAGGCACCCAACGGGCGGGGTGCGACCGCCCTCTACCTGGCCCCGACCAAGGCTCTGGCCGCCGACCAGCTGCGGGCCGTCCGGAAGCTCGCCGCGCCGCTGAAGAACGCCGTACGGCCGGCCGTGTACGACGGGGACACGCCCGTCGAGGAACGCGAGTGGGTGCGCCAGTACGCCAACTACGTGCTGACCAACCCCGACATGCTGCACCGGGGGATCCTGCCCTCCCACCCCCGCTGGTCCTCCTTCCTGAAGGCGCTGCGCTACGTCGTCATCGACGAGTGCCACAGCTACCGCGGCGTGTTCGGCTCCCACGTCGCCCAGGTCCTGCGGCGGCTGCGCCGGCTGTGCGCCCGCTACGGATCCGAGCCGGTCTTCCTGCTGGCCTCCGCCACCG
Organism: Streptomyces sp. NPDC034086; assembly: GCF_055575515.1. Classification (NCBI taxonomy): domain Bacteria; kingdom Bacillati; phylum Actinomycetota; class Actinomycetes; order Kitasatosporales; family Streptomycetaceae; genus Streptomyces; species Streptomyces sp. NPDC034086. The sequence continues at coordinate 120,410 of NZ_JBVISM010000003.1, forward strand.
CCGGCGACCCGGCCGCCGCCGCGTCCCGGCTGACCGGCGTCCCGGTCACCGGGATCACGGACGACGCCTCCCCGCGCGGCGAGGTCGTCTTCGCCCTGTGGGAGCCGCCGCTGACGGAGCTGAAGGGCGAGAAGGGCGCCCCGGTGCGCCGGACGGCCACCGCCGAGACCGCCGACCTGCTGACCGACCTGGTCGTCCAGGGCGTACGGACCGTGGCCTTCGTCCGCTCCCGGCGCGGGGCGGAGCTGATCTCCGTGATCGCCAAGGAGCGGCTCGCGGCGGTGGACCGGTCCCTGCCCGGGCGGGTCGCCGCCTACCGGGGCGGCTACCTGCCCGAGGAACGGCGGGCCCTGGAGCGGGCCCTGCACTCCGGGGAACTGCTGGGACTGGCCGCGACCACCGCCCTGGAGCTGGGCGTGGACGTGTCCGGCCTGGACGCCGTGCTGATCACCGGCTACCCGGGGACCCGGGCCTCGCTGTGGCAGCAGGCCGGGCGCGCCGGACGCTCGGGCCAGGGCGCCCTGGCCGTGCTGGTCGCCCGCGACGACCCGCTGGACACCTACCTGGTCCACCACCCCGAGGCCCTGTTCCGCCAGCCGGTGGAAGCCACCGTCCTGGACCCCGACAACCCGTACGTGCTGGCCCCGCACCTGTGCGCGGCCGCCGCCGAGCTGCCCCTGACCGAAGCCGACCTGGACCTCTTCGGCCCCGCGGCCCGCGGCCTGATGCCGCAGCTGGAGGCGGCGAAACTGCTCCGGCGCCGCGCCACGGCCTGGCACTGGACCCGCCGGGAGCGGGCGTCGGACCTGACCGACATCCGCGGCGGCGGGGGCCGCCCGGTGCAGATCGTGGAGGCCTCGACGGGCCGTCTGCTGGGCACCGTCGATGAATCCGCCTCCCACACGGCCGTCCACGACGGCGCCGTCCACCTCCACCAGGGCCGCACCTACCTGGTGAAACACCTGGACCTGGAGGATTCCGCCGCCCTGGTCGAAGAGGCGGACCCGCCCTTCTCCACCACGGCCCGCGACACCACCTCCATCTCCATCCTGGAGACCGAGACCGAGATCCCCTGGGGCGCGGCCAGGCTCTGCTTCGGCTCCGTCGAGGTCACCAACCAGGTCGTCTCCTACCTGCGCCGCAAACTGATCAGCGGCGAGGTGCTCGGCGAGACCAAGCTCGACCTGCCGCCGCGCACCCTGCGCACCCGGGCCGTGTGGTGGACGGTGACCGAGGACCAGCTGGACGAGGCCCGGATCGGCCCGGAGATCCTCGGCGGCGCCCTGCACGCCGCCGAGCACGCCTCCATCGGCCTGCTCCCGCTGTTCGCCACCTGTGACCGCTGGGACATCGGCGGGGTCTCCGTCCCGCTGCATCCGGACACCCTGCTGCCCACGGTCTTCGTGTACGACGGCCACCCGGGCGGCGCCGGCTTCGCGGAACGGGCCTTCCAGACGGCCAAGGCCTGGCTGACGGCCACCCGGGACGCCATCGCCGCCTGCGAGTGCGAGGCGGGCTGCCCCTCCTGCATCCAGTCCCCCAAGTGCGGCAACGGCAACGACCCCCTGCACAAGCGCGGTGCCGTACGACTCCTCACCCGCCTCCTCTCCGCGGCTCCCTGACCGCCGGCCCGGGGTCTTCGGACTTCCCGCGGTCCCCGGCCTCTCCGGACTCCCCGGGGCTCCCTGGGTCCCCTGGGTCCCCGGCAGGGGAGGCCACCGGCGGCCCCGCCCGGGCCGCGACCTCGGCGGTGAAGGGGCCGGCCCGGACGCCGGCCCGCACCTCCACCACCTCACCGCCCACCCGGCAGGCCGGCAGCACCGCCCCCTGGGCCCCGGCGACCCGCCGGGCCGCCGCACAGGCCCGCTCGGGGCCGTGCGCCCAGCTCGCGGCCGCCGCCAGGGCCGCCAGATCGGCGGCCGCACCCGCCCGGTGCCGGGCCACCACCGCCTGCCCGAGCAGCAGCACGCCCCCGAACACCGCCACCAGCACCGCGGCCACCACGGTGGCCCACACCGTCGCGACGCCCCGGTCCCGCGGACACTCGCGCCGACCCGGCCCCCGTTCCGGAGGCGCGTCCCGGCCCGGGCGCCCGTCACGTCCCGGTGGCATCCCCCGGCCCGGCCCCGGACGCCCCTCCCCGCCCCGGCTCATGGCGGCGGCCCCACGCTGTCCTCCGCCAGGGCCACCGCGAGCGCCCCGAGCCGTACGGGCAGTACGGCCGGGCCGGGTGCCGGAGCGGCCACCCGGACCCGCCACAGGTCGCCGGACCGCTCCAGCCGCACCTCCGCCCCCGCCGGGGCGGCCTCCCGGGCCGCCCCGGCCGCCGCTTCCACGGGCTCGGACCGGGCGGCCGCCCGGGCACCCGCCCGCGCGGCGTCCACACACCGGATCTGCGCGGCCGCCGCCATCAGCGCCCACACCAGCAGCGCCGCGAACAGCACCAGAGCCGGAATGACCACAGCCGCCTCAGCCGTCACATATCCGCGGTCCTCGGAGAGCCGCCCCTTTCGCTCAGAAGGGCACATCGAGCGCCTTCCCGATGGTCGACTGGAGTGCCGTCGAGACGACGTCGCTCGTCACCACCTTGTACAGAACCGCGGCGAACGCACACGCCGCGATCGTGCCCATGGCGTATTCCGAAGTCGACATTCCCGCATCACCTCCACCGCCCTTAAGCGCCGCCCGCACCCGAATCCGGATGATCCTCATGACACCCTCCTGTGGGATTACGTTCTTGATCTGATTTCAGCTTTTCGATTCCGCCGCCCCGGCCCATGCGCCTCACCGTTCCGACAGCAGTCCGGAGGCCATTCCGATCACCACCGGCGCCACTCCCACCGCGAGGAACGCGGGCAGGAAGCACAGCCCCACCGGGGCGGTGACGAGCACCGCCGCCCGCTGCGCCCGGGCACCCGCCCGCCGGGAGCGGTCCGCCCGCAGGGCCGCCGCGAGGCGGGAGACCGGCTCCGCGGCGGGCGCCCCGGTCCGCGCGGCGCGCTCCAGGCACTCCGCCAGCCCCCGGGCGCCCGGTATCTCCGCCAACCTCCCCCACGCGGCCCCCGGTTCGCCGCCCAGGCGCAGCTCCGCGCCCGCCAGCGCCAGCCGCTCGCCCACCGGGCCGCCCAGCGACTCCCCGACCACCTCGGCCGCCTCGACCGGTCCCGCGCCCGCCGCGAGACAGGCCGCCAGCAGATCCGCGGCGAACGGCAACTGTGCTTCCGCCTCCCGCGGATCCGGCCCCGCGGACGGCCGGGCCCGCGCGAGCGCCCGCCGCGCCGCGAACGCCGCCCCGCACCCGACCAGGACCCCGGCCGTCCCGCCGACCAGCACCCATCCCGCCAGCAGCGCTCCGGCCGGCCCCGCCCAGGACAGCGCCGCGGCCCGAACGCCCGGCCCCGGTACCGGGCCCCTCCGTACCGGCCCGGTCCGGAAGAGGGCCGCGGTCCTCTTCCGGACCGCCCGCCTCCCCAGCCGTGCCGCCACCGCCGAGGCCGGCCACCACACCAGCGCGGTCACGCACAGCGCCGTCCCCAGCCTGTGGACCGCGGAGCCGTCCATCACCGCTCCCCCGTCCGCACGATCCGCCGGCACCACAGCAGCCCCAGCGCCTCCAGCACCCCGCCGGCCAGCAGGCAGCCCCACCCGACCGGGGAGTGCAGCAGCACCCTCAGCGGATCCGCTCCCAGCGCGGTGCCCATCAGCAGCCCCACCAGCGGCAGCAGGGCGAGCACCACCGTCGTGGACCTGGCACCCGCCAGCTGGGCCCGCAGGGACTCCTCCCGGTCCCGCTCCGCCCGCAACGCCCCTTCCAGCCGGTCGAGGCCGGCGGCCAGGCCCGCTCCCCCGTCCACCGACACCCGCCAGCAGGCCGCCATCCCGGCGAGCCCCCGCGCGCCCGGCTCGCGCGCCGCCTGGTGCAGGGCTTCGGCCACGTTCCCGCCGAAGGCGGCGGCGGCCAGGACCCCCGCCTCCGCCGCGCCCGGGCCGCCGGGGCCAACCGCCGTACGGCGTATCGCCACGGTCAGCGCCTGCCCCGGCTGGGCGCCGGCCCGCAGCTCCCCCACGACGGCCCCGCACAGCGCCACCACCCCCGCGGCACGGGCGGCGCGCGCCCGCTCCCGCTCCCTGGCCCGCAGCCAGCGCCGCAGCAGCGGCACCGAAGCCGCGCCGAGCAGCAACGGGATCACCGACCCGCCCAGGGCGGCGACCACCGCCCCGGCCACGAGGCCGGCCCACTCCCGCCACACGGTGACCCGGATGCGCAGGGCGGCCGCCAGCCGCTGCCCGGGCGCCGGCCCGCCCGGCACCAGTGGTCCGCCCCCGGCCAGGACCAGCCTGGCCCGCCGGGACAGCCGCTCACCCCCGGCCAGCCCCCATGCGGCGGCCCCGGCGCACAGCACCCCGGCGAACACGGGCACCGACCCGAGCGGTCCGGTGATCACCGCGCACCTCCCAGCAGCGGGGCGAGCCGCGCCCAGCCCGCCTCCCGCAGGAAGCCGTGCGCCCCCCAGCGCAGGGCGGGAACGGTCACCACCAGCCCGGCCCGGTCCCGTTCCAGCACGTGCACCTCGGCCACCCGCCGCTTCCCGGACCGGTCCCGGACCAGGTGGACCACCAGGGTCAGCGCGGCCGCCAGCTGGCTGTGCAGGGCGGCCCGGTCGAGCCCGGCGGCCGTCCCGAGCGCTTCCAGGCGGGCGGGCACGTGCCCCGCGGCGTTGGCGTGGACCGTGCCGCAGCCGCCTTCGTGCCCGGTGTTCAGGGCGGCGAGCAGGTCGGCGACCTCGGCGCCGCGCACCTCTCCCACCACCAGCCGGTCGGGCCTCATCCGCAGGGCCTGGCGGACCAGGTCCGCGAGGGTGACCAGGCCGGCCCCCTCCTGGTTCGCGGGCCGGGTCTCCAGCCGCACCACGTGCGGGTGGTCGGGGCGCAGCTCCGCGGAGTCCTCGGCGAGCACGATCCGCTCACCCGGTCCGACCAGGCCCAGCAGGGCACTGAGGAGGGTGGTCTTGCCCGTCCCGGTACCGCCCGAGACGAGGAACGACAGCCGGGCCTCGACCATCGCCCGCAGGAGCCGGTGTCCGCCGGGCGGCAGGGTCCCGGCGGCGACCAGCTCGTCCAGGGTGAACGCCTTCGGCCGCACCACCCGCAGTGACAGGCACGCCGATCCGACCGCCACGGGGGGCAGCACGGCGTGCAGCCGGGTGCCGTCCGGCAGGCGGGCGTCCACCCATGGCCGGGCGTCGTCCAGCCGCCGTCCCGCGACGGCGGCCAGCCGCTGGGCCAGCCTGCGCACGGCCTCGGCGTCGGCGAAGGCCACCGAGGTCAGCTCCAGCCCGCCGCCGCGGTCCACCCACACCCGGTCGGGGGCCGCCACCAGCACGTCGGTGACCCCGGGGTCGGCGAGCAGCGGCTCCAGCGGCCCGGCGCCCACCAGCTCGGACCGCAGTTCGGCGGCCACTCCCAGCACCTCGGCGTCCCCGAGGAGCCGCCCCTGGGCGCGCAGGGCCGCCGCCACCCGGGCGGGCGTGGGCTCCGCCCCGCTCTCGGCGAGGTGCTGGCGCACCGCGTCCAGCAGTACCGCGCTCATGCCGGCACCCCCTGGGCGGAGCCGAGCGCCCGCTGCCAGAAGCCGTCGCAGAAGCGGGCCAGCGTGCCCCGCGCGCCCGGCGGTTCACCCTCGGCCACCCGGCCCGGAAGCCCGACCTCGACCGGCACCTCACCGGCCAGCGGCGCTCCCAGCAGCCCCGCCACGGCTTCGGCGTCGAGCCCGTCGGGACAGCGGCCCCGCACGACCACGCGCACGTCCCGGGCCACCATGCGCACCCCGGCCGCCACCCGCCCCGCCGCAGCCACCGACCGCAGCTCGCCCGGCACCACCAGCAGCACCAGGTCCAGCTGGGCCAGCACCTCCGCCACGGGCTCGTCCACCCGCCGGGGCAGGTCGACCACCACGACGCCGCCGCGCCTGCGGGCGGCGGCCACGACCGACCGCATCGCGGCGGGCGGCACGACCACCCGCTCCCCGCGGTCCCAGCTCAGCACCCGCAGCGCGTGCAGTTCGGGGAGGGACTCCTCCAGGGCTCCGGCCCCGACCCGGCCGCGCGAGGCGGCGAAGTCCGGCCACCGCAGCCCCTCGGCGCCCTCACCGCCGAGCAGGACGTCCATGCCGCCACCGAGCGGGTCGGCGTCGATGAGGATGGTGCGCTCGCCGGCCTTGGCCGCCCGGAGCGCGAGGGCGCAGGCGAGGGTGGACGCCCCGGCACCGCCGCTGCCGCCGATGACCCCGACGGTCAGGGCGGGCCGTCCGGCGCCTTCCACCACGTCGGCGATGCGGTCGACGAGCAGGCTCTCGGCGTCGGGCAGGCGCAGGACCTCCTGGGCGCCGATCTCCACCGCACGCTGCCACACGGAGGGGTCGTCGAGGTCCCGGCCGACGAGGAACACCCCGTCCCGGCGGGGTGCTCCGCGCACTCGGCGGGCGGCGTCGTCGCCGACCAGGACGAGCGGTGCGGAATCCCAGCGCGTGCCCGTCACGCCGGGGGCGCCCCCGCCCGCGTCGCCGTCGGCTCCGGTCCGCTCCGGCACCGCGTGGTGCACGTACGGCTCGGCTCCCGCGGCGGCGCACAACCGCAGCAGGTCGTCCAGGAGCAGCGGGTCCTCGGTGAGGATCAGCGGCCGCCCGCCTCCGGGCACGGTCCCCGCGCCCCGGACGGGCGGTCCTCCCCCGCCGGCCACCACGGGTGCCTGCGCTTCACACGACTTCGATCCAGCCACGATCTCCGCCCCCTTCTCACTGCAAATCCACGGGCCGCGGACTTCGCGGCTGGAATCACGGTGGAGGGATCCGGAAAAAGAAGTGGATCTTGCTTGAAAACTGTGGACAAGAAGACGCCTGTGAATAACTTCGCCACCCCATCAGGTGACTTCCGGAGCGCTGCGGAACCACTACGCACCGTGACGAGTCTGAGAGGGTGAAGGCCTGTGTCAGGCGGGCCCATCAAGGACGGAGGGCCGAGGAGATGATCGCCGCAGAAGGTGCGAAGGGACGCGAACCGCGTCCGGACATGCGACGACCCCCGCCGGGGGGGAGAGCGGGGGTCGTCCCCACGGTCCGACTCGGGGGGGGAGGAGCCAGACCGGGTTAGCACGGTCGCGAACGATCCGTGACTTCCATGGTGTACCCGAGAGCCTTCTCAGGCAAACCCACGCGCCACACCTTACGCCGAATGGTGGGCGCATATGCTCGGCTCGTGGAAAATCAGCCCTTGCCGCACTCCTCGCCCAGGACCGCCGCCTTCTTCGACCTGGACAAGACGGTCATTGCGAAGTCGAGCGCTCTGACGTTCAGCAAGTCCTTCTACCGGGGTGGCCTGATCAACCGGCGGGCCGTGCTGCGGACCGCGTACACCCAGTTCATCTTCCTGGCCGGCGGCGCCGACCACGACCAGATGGAGCGGATGCGGGAGTACCTGTCCGCCCTCTGCAAGGGGTGGAACGTCCAGCAGGTCCGGGAGATCGTCGCCGAAGCGCTGCACGACCTGATCGACCCGATCATCTACGACGAGGCCGCCTCCCTCATCGAGGCCCACCACACGGCCGGCCGTGACGTGGTGATCGTGTCGAGCTCGGGGGCCGAGGTCGTCGAGCCGATCGGCTCGATGCTCGGCGCGGACCGCGTGGTCGCCACCCGCATGGTGGTCGGCGAGGACGGCTGCTTCACCGGGGAGATCGAGTACTACGCCTACGGCCCCACGAAGGCCGAAGCCGTCCGCGATCTCGCCGAGTCCGAGGGGTACGACCTCGCGCGCTGCTACGCGTACAGCGACTCGGTCACCGATGTGCCGATGCTGGAGGCCGTGGGACACCCCCACGCGGTCAACCCTGACCGAGCGCTGCGGCGGGAAGCGGTCGCGCGGGAGTGGCCGGTCCTGGTCTTCAACAAGCCGGTGCGGCTGAAGCAGCGCCTGCCCGGGCTGTCGATGCCGACGCGCCCCGCCCTCGTCGCGGCGGCGGCGATCGGTGCGGCGGCGGCCACCGCCGGGGTGGTCTGGTACGCCAGCCGCCGGCGCGTGGGCGTCTCCCCCGCTTCGGCCTGAGGGCCGCGCGGGGCGGGCGGAAGCCGGCCCCGCCCAGGGCCTCGCCACCCTCGCCGAGGCCCTCACCGCCGAAAGGGAAACGTCCCGGTCCAGGACGATATGGGGTGTCCGATCCAGCCCACTTTGCCCTGGAAAGTAAAGAACTCCGGCCAGGGGTTTCGCTCGGCGTCGAAGCGGAGTACAAAGGAGTCACGGCCCGCGAGACCAAAGAACATCCGAGAGGATCATCTTTAAAACGCAGTAAGGCCCACGGACCGAAGCAGGAACGCCGAGCACCCACGCGACGTCGACCCGTCGATTACGGGCCAGCCGCACCAGGCCACGGGCAAAGTTCCCGGCCTGATGGGCACCATCGAGGACGCTTGGTAACTGGGCGTGAATGCCAGCGGCGACACCAAAGCAGCACGGTGTCGCCGCAACCCTGCGCCCAGCCGCCCGCTCCGCCGAGCCGGCGGCCCAGCCGCTCCCCCTGCCGAGCCGGCACCTTTCCTAGGCCGCGCCCCGCTGGAGCGCCTCACAGACCGCCGTGGACTCGCGCACGCCGAGCTCGACCGAGCGGCCGCAGTACCCGATCCACGCCGCCACCCCTTCCGCCGTGCCGGAGACGTAGCCCTCGAAGGCCTTCAGGTAGGCCTCCGCCCCCTGCTCCGCGTGGCCGACCTCCGCCGGACAGATCGCCTTCGGGTCCAGCCCGCTGTTGATCAGCACGATCCGCTCCGCCGCCCGCGCCACCAGCCCGTTGTACGAGGCGAAGGGGCGCAGGGCCAGCAGCTCCCCGTGCACCACCGCGGCCGTCACCAGCGCCGGGGCGGAACCCCCCGCGATCACCAGGCGGGACAGGCCGTCCAGCCGGCCCGCCACCTCCTCGGCGTCCGGGAGCGGCAGGTCCACCAGGGGCTCGTCCACCGGCTCGCCCGCCAGCCGCGGCCGGCCGACCACGTCACCGTCACCGTCCGAGCCCGTGGCCCCGCACGCGACCAGGTGCAGGCGCGCCAGCACCCGCAGCGGCGACTGCCGCCAGATGCTGAGCAGTTGCCCGGCCTCCGCCGTCAGGCGCAGCGCGGCGCCCACCGTGCGGGCCTCGTCCTCCGCACCGAAGTCGGTGCGGCGGCGCACCTCTTCCAGGGCCCAGTCGGCACCGGACAGCGCCGCGCTGCCCCGGGCGCCGCGCAGGGCGGCCTCCGAGGTGATCTCCCCGCTGCGCCGGCGCATCACCCGGTGCCCATAGACCCGGTCCACGGCCTTGCGTACGGAATCCACGGACTCTGCGACTCCCGGGAGGGATCCGAGGGCCGCCAGCGGGTCAGAAGCGCTACTCATAAGTAGGGAGCCTACGCACTCCGCGGCCTCGGCACCGACCCCTCCTTGGAGTGGTCTTCTTCACTCACTTCGGCCACACGCCGCTATCGTGCCGCTACTCTTGGTGAACATGAAGATCGCTTTCGTGGGAAAGGGCGGCAGCGGGAAGACCACGCTGTCGTCCCTCTTCATCCGCCACCTCGCAGCCAATGAAGCGCCCGTCGTCGCGGTGGACGCCGACATCAACCAGCACCTCGGGGCCGCCCTCGGACTCACCGACGAGGAGGCCGCCGCACTGCCCGCCCTCGGCGCGCACCTGCCCCTGATCAAGGAGTACCTGCGCGGCTCCAACCCGCGGATCGCCTCGGCCGACAGCATGATCAAGACCACGCCGCCCGGTGCCGGCTCCCGTCTGCTGCGCATCACCGAGGACAACCCGGTCTACGAGGCCTGCGCGCGAACGGTGACCCTCGACGACGGGGACTCCGTCCGGCTGATGGCGACGGGCCCCTTCACCGAGTCCGATCTGGGCGTGGCCTGCTACCACTCGAAGGTCGGGGCGGTCGAGCTCTGCCTCAACCACCTGGTCGACGGCCCGGACGAGTACGTCGTCGTCGACATGACGGCCGGATCGGACTCCTTCGCGTCCGGCATGTTCACCCGCTTCGACGTCACCTTCCTCGTCGCGGAGCCGACCCGCAAGGGCGTGTCGGTCTACCGCCAGTACAAGGAGTACGCCCGGGACTTCGGGGTGGCGCTCAAGGTGGTCGGGAACAAGGTGCAGGGCCCGGAGGACATCGAGTTCCTCCAGGACGAGGTCGGCGAGGACCTGCTCGTCACCTTCGGGCACTCCGACTGGGTGCGGGCGATGGAGCGGGGCCGCCCGGCCGGGTTCGAACTCCTGGAGGCGAGCAACCGGCTCGCGCTCCAGGCGCTCCAGGACGCGGCGGAGGACTCCTACGCGGCCCGCGACTGGGGCCGGTACACCGAGCAGATGGTGCACTTCCACCTGCGCAACGCCGAGAGCTGGGGGAACGCCAAGACCGGGGTCGACCTGGCGGCCCAGATCGACCCCGGCTTCGTCCTCCACGAGGCCCTGGTCAGCCCTCGTCCTGCATCGCTGCCCGCTCCTCAGCCGGCTTGACCTTGTCCGCGCCCGGCGGGGCGGCCGGAGGCGCCGGCGGCCCCGCGGTGAGGAACTTGGTCCAGCCCTCCTTCGGCGCTTCGCCGACGTCGAGGGTGCGCAGCCACTCCAGCGTCTTGGGGTCCTGGGCGTCCAGCCAGTCGGCCAGTTCGCGGAACGGCACGCACCGCACCTCCGGCTTGGTGCACATGTGCTTGATGGACTCCTCGACGGCCCGCATGTAGGTGCCGCCGTTCCACGACTCGAAGTGGTTGCCGATGATCAGCGGGGCGCGGTTCCCCTGGTAGGCGCGGTCGAAGGCCTGCCGCAGTCCGTCGCGCATCTGGTCGCCCCAGTACTGGTGCTGCGACGGGTCGCCCTGGGTCGTCGTACCGGACTGGTTGACCATGTAGTTGTAGTCCATGCTCAGCGTGTCGAAGGCACGGCCGGGCATGGGCACCAGCTGGAGCGGCAGGTCCCAGAGCCCGTCGGTCTTCTTGGGCCAGATCTGCTTGCTGATGCCGCTGGAGTCGTAGCGGAACCCCATGTCCTTGGCCGCCAGCATGAAGTTCTTCTGGCCTTCGAGGCAGGGGGTGCGCGCCCCGATCAGCTCCTTGTCGTAATCGAAGGGGAGCGGGGCCATGTCCTTCAGGCCCGCGTTCGTCTTCCAGTTCTTGACGAACGACTTCGCCTGCTTGATCTCGCTCTTCCACTCCGCCACGGACCAGGTGCCGACGCCGCCGTCGGGGCCGCAGAAGTGGCCGTTGAAGTGGGTGCCGATCTCGTTGCCCTCCAGCCAGGCCGCGCGGACCTGGGTGGCGGTGTCCTTGATGCCCTGGAGGTCGCCGAAGCCGATGTCGGAGAGGCCCGCCGCGTGCTGCGGCGCCGTGTAGAGGGAACGTTTCTCCTCCGGCAGCAGGTAGACACCGCTGAGGAAGTAGGTCATCCGGGCGTTGTACTGCTTGCCCACCTCACGGAAGTGCGAGAACAGCTTCTGGCTGTCCTCGCCCGCGCCGTCCCACGAGAACACCACGAACTGCGGCGGCTTCTCGCCGGGCTTCAGCTTCTGCGGCGCCCGGACGTTCGGCTGCGAGCCGGTGTAGGCGGTCGAGCCGTCCCCGATCAGGCGGTTGAGGCTGCCGGGAGCGTCCGGGGCGGCGGGAGCCTTCCTCGCGCCCGGGCCCGAGGTCCCCGACTCGGCGGGCCCGGAACCGCTGCACCCCGCGGCGCACAGGACCAGTGCCGTGGCGACGAGGCCGCCGGCGATCTTCTTCGTGGCGGCGATCATCCGCACACCTCTCCCTCGCAGTTCCATCGCAGCACTTCCGCGACGCAACGTCCCATGCGGTCCGCCCAGACGAAGACACGACAAGCCAGACAAAATGCTTATTCATCCCTGAGTGCTAATTCCTAGGCCATTTGCCCGTATTGTTCACCACGGCTCTTTACTCTCCATTACCGTTCATTTACCGAGTGTTGAAACTCCCGCCGCTTCACCCCTCCTCAGAGGAGACGGGACCCATGACAGCCACAACGCCAGCCCCAGCCACCGCCCCGGCCCCCGCCCCGACCGCCCCGCAGACGCGCGGTCCCCTCAAGGACCTGCCCGCCGACCTGTCCGCGTCCATCGCCGTCTTCCTGATCGCTCTGCCGCTCTCCCTCGGCATCGCGCTGGCCACCGGCGCCCCGCTCCAGGCGGGGCTGGTGGCCGCGGCCGTGGGCGGGATCGTGGCCGGCCGGTTCGGCGGAGCCCCGCTCCAGGTGAGCGGACCGGCCGCCGGACTCACCGTGGTGACCGCCGAGTTGATCCAGCGCTTCGGATGGCGCACCACATGCGCCATCACCGTGCTCGCCGGCGTCTGCCAGCTCGGGCTCGCACTCCTGCGCACCGCCCGGTCGGCCCTCATGGTGAGCCCGGCGATCGTGCACGGCATGCTCGCCGGAATCGGCGTGACCATCGCGCTGGCCCAGCTGCACATCGTGCTCGGCGGCAGCCCGCAGAGTTCCGCCGTGGCCAACGTCCTCGGGCTGCCCGCCCAGTTGGCCGATCCGCATCCGGCGGCGCTCGCGGTGAGCGTGCTGACGGTCTGTGTGCTGCTGGGCTGGAGCCGGCTGCCCGGGCGGGCGGGGCGCGCCCTGCGCAAGGTCCCCGCCGCGCTCGCGGCCGTCGCCTCCGCCACCGCCTTCGCGGCCCTGGCCGGGCTTTCCCTGCCCCGGGTCGACCTGCCGTCCTGGCGCAGCCACGCGCTGCCCGAGCTGCCCGAGGGACCGGTCCTCGGTCTGATCGCCGCCGTCCTGACCATCACCCTGGTGGGCAGCGTGGAGTCCCTGCTGTCCTCGGTCGCCACCGACAAGCTGATCGCGTCCGAGCGCGGTACGGACAACCGTCCGCCCCGCGCCGACCTCGACCGCGAGCTGCGCGGCCAGGGCGCGGCGAACATCGTCTCCGGGCTGCTCGGCGGACTGCCCATCACGGGCGTGGCCGTGCGCAGCGTGGCCAATGTCAAGTCCGGCGCCGTCAGCAGAAAATCGGCCATGTTCCACGGGCTGTGGGTGGTGCTCGCGGCCGGGCTGCTCGTGCCCGTCCTCGACCTCATCCCGCTCGCGGCGCTGGCCGCCCTGGTGATGGCCGTCGGTGTGCAGATGGTCAGCATCACGCACCTGCGCACCGTCAACCGGCACCGCGAGGTGCTGGTCTACGCGACGACCATCGCGGCCGTGGTGCTGGGCGGGGTGCTGGAGGGCGTGGCCGTGGGCATCGCGGTCGCCGTGGCCCTGGCCCTGCACCGGCTGACCCGGACCCGGATCACCCTGACCGACCTGGACGGCGGGCACCACGTCTGTGCCCGCGGCCAGTTGACCTTCCTGGCCGTACCCAGGCTGAGCCGCGTGCTGAGCCAGATCCCGCACGGCGGGCACGTGGTGCTCGAGCTGGACGGCTCGTTCATGGACCACGCCGCCTACGAGACCCTGCACGACTGGCAGAACTCCCACCGGGCACACGGCGGATCGCTGGAACTCACCGGCCGCGGCGGGCGGGTGCTCGCGGGCACGGGGCCGGGGTCGGGGCCGGATCCGGGGCCGGGGCCGGGCACGGAAACGGACCCGTTTCCCGGCCCCGACCCCCTCCTCCCCGGTGCGGGCGGCGGAGGCGGGCACCGGCGGACCGACTCCGGGCGCGCGGCGCACCAGTGCTGCCGCCCCTGGACGCCCTGGCAGAACCACTGCGACCACCGCGCGGGGCATGCCGCCGGCCTGTCGGCCGACGCCGGTGACGCGGGCCGCCCCGGAGGCACGGAAGGGCGTACGACCCCCGGCGCGGCCGGGGCCGCCGGGGCACCCGCGGCGGCCGGATCGCCCGCTTCCGCCCCGGCGCCCCGGCGACGCGGCGCAGGCCAACTGGCCAGTGGGATCGGCGCCTTCCAGCGGGACACCGCCCCGCGCGTCCGCGACGAGCTGGCACGGCTGGCCCGTGAGGGGCAGCGGCCCTCCCAGCTCTTCCTGACCTGCGCGGACTCCCGGCTGGTCACCAGCATGATCACGGCAAGCGGCCCGGGCGACCTGTTCACCGTCCGGAACGTGGGCAACCTCGTCCCCCTGCCCGGCGCCGAGGCCACCGACGATTCGGTCGCCGCGGCCATCGAGTACGCCGTCGACGTGCTCGAGGTCGCCAGCATCACGGTCTGCGGGCACTCGGGCTGCGGGGCCATGCAAGCCCTGCTCAACTCCCACCCGGAAGCCCCGATGACCCCCCTGACGCGCTGGCTGCGGCACGGCCGTCCCAGCCTGGAGCGGATGGGCAGCCGGCACCACGCCTGGGCCCGGATCTCCGGGCGGCTCCCGGCGGACGCCGTGGAACAGCTCTGCCTGACCAACGTGGTGCAGCAGCTGGACCACCTGCGGGCGCACGAGTCGGTGGCGCGCAGGCTCGCCGAGGGCACGCTGGAGCTGCACGGGATGTACTTCCACGTGGGTGAGGCGCAGGCCTACCTGCTGTCCGAGGGAGAGGACTTCTTCGACTGTCGGGTTTTCGACAGCGTCGACCAGAACGCTTGATCCACAACCCGCTCGAACCGATACCCTCCCGTATCCGTGCAAGCTGACGGCCCCTTCTCGCACCCGTGGCGGAAAGGGGCCGTTCGTTCGCATGCGGCGGACGTCCGGCGGACGCCCCCAGTCGTGATATAGGTCTAAACCAATTTTCGGCTAGCCCTTGTCACCTGGACATCCGACTGATGAGCTATGCCCGGAGACACAGCTATGCCCGGGGACAACGAGAACTCTGGGAAAGGGAGATGTCGTGAGCACTGACAGCCTGGCCAATCTGCTCAAGGAGGAGCGGCGGTTCGCACCGCCCGCCGATCTGGCCGCCGCCGCCAACGTGACCGAGGCCGCCTACGCCCAGGCCGACGCCGACCGGCTGGGCTTCTGGGCCGAGCAGGCACGCCGGCTGAGCTGGGACACCGAGCCCACCCAGACGCTCGACTGGAGCAACCCGCCCTTCGCCAAGTGGTTCGCCGACGGCAGGCTGAACGTCGCGTACAACTGCGTGGACCGCCACGTGGAGGCCGGCAACGGCGACCGCGTCGCCATCCACTTCGAGGGCGAGCCCGGCGACAGCCGCTCGATCACCTACGCCCAGCTCAAGGACGAGGTCTCCCAGGCCGCCAACGCCCTCACCGAGCTCGGTGTCCGGGCCGGCGACCGGGTCGCCGTCTACCTGCCGATGATCCCCGAGGCGGTCGTCGCGATGCTGGCGTGCGCCCGGGTCGGCGCAGCCCACTCGGTGGTCTTCGGAGGCTTCTCCGCCGACGCCGTCGCCTCCCGCATCCAGGACGCCGACGCCAAGCTGGTGATCACCGCCGACGGCGGCTACCGCCGCGGCAAGCCCGGCGCGCTCAAGCCCGCCATCGACGAGGCCGTCGCCAAGTGCCCGCAGGTCGAGCACGTCCTCGTCGTACGCCGCACCGGCCAGGACACCGCCTTCACCGAGGGCCGGGACGTCTGGTGGCACGAGCTGGTCGGCCGCCAGTCAACGGAGCACACACCGCAGGCCTTCGACGCCGAGCACCCGCTCTTCATCCTGTATACCTCGGGCACCACGGGGAAGCCGAAGGGCATCCTGCACACCTCGGGCGGCTACCTCACCCAGGCCTCGTACACCCACCACGCGGTGTTCGACCTCAAGCCGGAGACCGACGTCTACTGGTGCACCGCCGACATCGGCTGGGTGACCGGGCACTCCTACATCGTCTACGGGCCGCTCGCCAACGGCGCCACCCAGGTGATGTACGAGGGCACGCCCGACACCCCGCACCAGGGCCGGTTCTGGGAGGTGGTGCAGAAGTACGGCGTCACCATCCTCTACACCGCGCCCACCGCGATCCGTACGTTCATGAAGTGGGGCGACGACATCCCCGCGAAGTTCGACCTGTCCAGCCTGCGCGTGCTCGGCTCCGTCGGCGAGCCGATCAACCCCGAGGCCTGGATGTGGTACCGCAAGCACATCGGTGGCGACCGCTGCCCGATCGTCGACACCTGGTGGCAGACCGAGACCGGCGCCATGATGATCTCTCCGCTCCCGGGGGTCACCGCGACCAAGCCCGGCTCGGCACAGCGCGCCCTGCCCGGCATCTCGGCCACCGTCGTGGACGACGAGGCGAACGAGGTCCCGAACGGCGGGGGCGGCTACCTGGTCCTCACCGAGCCGTGGCCGTCGATGCTGCGCACCATCTGGGGTGACGACCAGCGGTTCATCGACACCTACTGGTCGCGCTTCGAGGGCAAGTACTTCGCGGGCGACGGCGCCAAGAAGGACGACGACGGCGACATCTGGCTCCTCGGCCGGGTCGACGACGTCATGCTGGTCTCCGGCCACAACATCTCCACGACCGAGGTCGAGTCGGCGCTCGTCTCCCACCCCTCGGTCGCCGAGGCGGCGGTGGTCGGCGCGACCGACGAGACCACGGGACAGGCGATCGTGGCCTTCGTGATCCTGCGCGGCACCGCCTCCGAGACGGAGGGCCTGGTCGCGGAGCTGCGCAACCACGTCGGTGCCACCCTCGGCCCCATCGCGAAGCCGAAGCGCATCCTGCCGGTGGCCGAGCTGCCGAAGACGCGGTCGGGCAAGATCATGCGCCGGCTGCTGCGCGACGTGGCGGAGAACCGCGCGGTCGGCGACGTCACCACGCTGGCCGATTCCTCGGTGATGGACCTGATCCAGACGAAGCTTCCCAGCAGCTCCGACGAGGACTGAGACCGGCGGGACCCGGCCTGAGGAGGGCGTCCGGCGCACAACGCGCCCGGGCGCCCTCCGTCCGTTCAAGACGAAGATCATCTGGTACGACCGGGCACACCCTGTAAAATCAAAGAAGCGTCAAGAGACGTCCGAAAGTCCCCAGGGTGCGCCGGGAAGTCTGGTCGGCAACTGCACAGTCATGCCGTCGACCACCCGGAGGTCCCCACCGTGGCCACTCCCGCGCACACACCCGGCCCCGACCGCCGGTTCAAGTTCCTCGGCCGCCTCTCCCTGCCCGAGCGCCGCTACGTCGCGAACGCCCTGCGCACGGAAACCGTCGGCGGCGTCCTCTTGCTGGCGGCCGCGATCACCGCCCTCACCTGGGCGAACATCCCCGCACTGGCGGAGAGCTTCGACCGCGTCCGCTCCTTCCACATCGGTCCCGCCTCCCTCGGCCTGGACCTCTCGCTCCAGCACTGGGCCGCCGACGGCCTGCTCGCCGTCTTCTTCTTCGTCGCCGGCATCGAGCTCAAACGCGAACTCGTCGCGGGCGACCTGCGCGACCCCAAGGCCGCGGCCCTCCCGGTGATCGCCGCCCTGTGCGGCATGGCGGTGCCCGCGCTCGTCTACCTGCTGGTCAACACCGTGGGGGACGGATCGAGTGCCGGCTGGGCCGTCCCGACCGCCACCGACATCGCCTTCGCCCTCGCCGTCCTCGCGGTCATCGGCACCTGGCTGCCCTCGGCACTGCGCGCCTTCCTGCTGACCCTGGCAGTCGTCGACGACCTGTTCGCCATCCTGATCATCGCGGTGTTCTTCACCAGCGACCTCGACTTCGCCGCACTCGGCGGCGCGGTCGCGGGCCTGGTCCTCTTCTGGTTCCTGCTGCGCGCCGGAGTCCGCGGCTGGTACGTCTACGTCCCGCTCGCCCTGGTCATCTGGGGCCTGATGTACAACAGCGGCGTCCACGCCACCATCGCCGGCGTGGCCATGGGCCTGATGCTGCGCTGCACCCGCGAGGAGGGCGAGGAGCACTCCCCCGGCGAGCGCATCGAGCACCTCGTGCGCCCGCTGTCGGCCGGACTGGCCGTGCCGCTCTTCGCCCTCTTCTCCGCCGGTGTCTCCCTTTCGGACGAATCCATCGCTCAGGTCTTCACCCGCCCCGAGACCCTCGGCGTGGTGCTCGGCCTCGTCGTCGGAAAGACGGTCGGCATCTTCGGCGGCACCTGGCTGGCCGCCCGCTTCACCAAGGCCGAGCTGAACGAGGACCTCGCCTGGCCCGACGTGCTCGCCGTGGCCTCGCTCGCCGGCATCGGCTTCACCGTCTCCCTGCTCATCGGTGAACTCGCCTTCGACGGGGACCAGGTCCTCACCGACGAGGTCAAGGCCGCCGTACTGATCGGCTCCCTCATCGCGGCGGTCATCGCGAGCGCCATGCTCAAGCTGCGCGACCGCAAGTACCGGGCGCTGACCGAGGCCGAGGAGCGCGACGACGACCTCGACGGGATCCCGGACATCTACGAACAGGACAACCCGGAGTACCACCTGCGGATGGCGAAGATCTTCGAGGAGAAGGCCGCCGAACACCGCCGCAGGGCCCAAGCCGTGGCACTCGGGCGGGCCACGGCGTCTGACACGGCCGAAGACGAAGCGGCGGGCGGGTCCAGCACCCGCGCCGACCGTCCGGCATGATCTGAGGGACGACGGAGGACAGCCGCCGGCGGGACGACGACAGAGGGAGACAGGGATGAGCGCAGTGGAGGACCAAGGGGCTCCGGGAGCGGAGCGCACACTCGGCCAGCTGGTCGCCTCGGCCACCGCCGAGATGTCCGCCCTGGTGCACGACGAGATCGCCCTCGCGAAGGTCGAGATCAAGCAGGACGTCAAGCGTGCGGGCATCGGCAGCGGCGCCGCGATCGCGGCCGGCGTGCTCGTGCTCTTCTCCCTCCCCGTACTGAGTTTCGCCGCGGCCTACGGCATCCACAATCTGGGTCTCGGGCTGGCCTGGTCCTTCCTCATCGTCGGCGGCGCGTTCTGGCTGCTGGCGGGGCTGATCGGGCTCCTGGCGGTGACCAAGTTCAAGAAGATCAAGCCGCCGGTGAAGACCATGGACTCGGTCAAGCAGACCGCGGCCCTCGTCGGAACCGTCAAGCCGCATCCCCGCGCGGTGAGTGACCAGGCTGTGGGTGTGGCACGCTCGTCCTCATGACAGCGCCCTCGGCCGACTCCGGTACTCCGCCCACCGCCGCCACGGCGGTACGGCTCGACCTCCCCGGCGGGAGGACGGTGACGCACCGGGACGTCGCCGCCAACGGCGCCCGCTTCCACGTCGCGGAGGCCGGCGACGGGCCGCTGGTGCTGCTGCTGCACGGGTTCCCGCAGTTCTGGTGGACGTGGCGGCACCAGCTGGCCGCCCTCGCGGACGCCGGATACCGCGCGGTGGCCATGGACCTGCGCGGGGTGGGCGGCAGCGACCGCACCCCGCGCGGCTACGACCCGGCGAACCTGGCGCTCGACATCACCGGGGTCGTACGGTCCCTCGGCGAGCCGGACGCGGCCCTCGTCGGACACGACCTGGGCGGCTACCTCGCCTGGACGGCGGCCGTGATGCGTCCGAAGCTGGTGCGGCGGCTGGTCGTCTCCTCCATGCCGCACCCGCGCCGCTGGCGCTCGGCGATGATGGCCGACTTCGGCCAGACCCGGGCGAGTTCGCACATCTGGGGGTTCCAGCGGCCGTTCATCCCGGAGCGGCAGCTGGTCGCCGACGACGGTGCCCTCGTGGCCGGGCTGATCCGGGACTGGTCCGGCCCGCTGCTCCCGGAGGACGCCGACCTGGACGTGTACCGGCGGGCGATGTGCATCCCGTCCACCGCGCACTGCTCGATCGAGCCCTACCGCTGGATGATGCGGTCGATGGCCCGCCCGGACGGACTCCAGTTCTACCGGCGGATGAAGCGGCCCGTACGGGTGCCGACGCTGCACCTGCACGGCTCGCTGGACCCGGTGATGCGCACGCGCAGCGCGGCCGGTTCCGGTGAGTACGTCGAAGCCCCTTACCGCTGGCGGCTCTTCGACGGCCTGGGGCACTTCCCGCACGAGGAGGACCCGGACGGCTTCACCACCGAGCTGCTGAACTGGCTCAAGGACCCCGAACCCGATCGCTGACGGATCGCCGGCGGGGGCCTGACGAACCGACAGCCGGCCCCGTACGACGGCCTTACGGACCTTCACATGCCCGGCGCATAGGCCAATTGGGCGCCGCGTACGGGATTACGGACCTTGGAGCCCGGGCACAGCTCGTTGTATGGGCTGGACGCACGACCACGGTGACACCGCACGCGAACGACGCTCGGCCACGGCGCCGGGCACGCACGACAGGACCGGCCGGGACGGCCACGACCCCCGGCTCGGGATCCCGCGCATCCTGCGCCGGCGCGCCCGCTGGGTCTCGGCGCGGCTGCGCCATCCCCGCATGTAGGACGCACCCGAGGGACGGGCACCCGGGGGCGTACGCGGGGGATCACGGATCCGGAGCGGCGCCCCCGGCCCCGTACGGGTCAGAGGGCGCAGCCCTGGGTGTCGACGCGGCGCTCGGCGGTCTTGCCGATGCGGATGTCCTCGCGGATCTCGTCCGCGGTCAGGGCGTAGCCGGTGTTCGGGTCGTCGAGCGATTTGGCGAAGACGACTCCGTAGACCCTGCCTTCGGGCGTCAGCAGCGGACCGCCGGAGTTGCCCTGGCGGACGGTCGCGTACAGGGAGTACACGTCGCGGCGGACGGTGCCCCGGTGGTAGATGTCCGGGCCGTTGGCGTTGATCCGGCCGCGGACGCGCGCCGCGCGGACGTCGTAGGCGCCGTTCTCCGGGAAGCCCGCGACGATCGCGTCGCTGCTGCTCGTCGCGTCCTTGTCGGTGAACTCCAGGGCAGGGGCCTTCAGCCTGGGCACGTCCAGGACGGCGATGTCGCGCTCCCAGTCGTAGAGCACGACCTTGCCGTCGTAGAGCTTGCCCTCGCCGCCGACCTGCACGGTCGGCTCCACGACCCCGCCGACGACGTGGGCGTTGGTCATCACCTTGCCGGGCGCGAAGACGAAGCCGGTGCCCTCCAGGACCTTGCTGCAGCTGGGCGCGGTGCCGACGACCTTCACGATGGAGAGCTTGGCCTGCTGGGGGACCCCGCTGCGGGCGAGCGCCGGGTCGGGCGCCTTCACCTCGGTGATCGGTTCGTTCGAGAACGGGCTGAAGACCTGCGGGAAGCCGTTGCGGGCGAGCGTGGAGGTGAAGTCGGAGAACCAGGTGTTCGCCTGGTCGGGCAGCACGCGCGACACCCCGAGGAGCACCTTGGAGTTGCGGACCTCCTTGCCCAGGGTGGGCAACGAGGTCCCGGCCAGCGCGGAGCCGATCAGCCAGGCCACGAGCAGCATGGCGACGACGTTGACCAGGGCACCGCCGGTGGCGTCCAGCGCACGGGCGGGCGACCAGGTGATGTGGCGTCTGAGCCGGCTGCCCAGGTGGGTGGTGAGCGCCTGGCCGATGGAGGCACAGATGATGATCACGACGACGGCGATCACCACGACCGTGGTGGACACCTGGGTGCCGTTGTCGGTCACCCGGTCCCAGATCAGGGGCAGCAGGGACACGGCGATGAGACCACCGCCGAGGAAGCCGATCACCGACAGGACGCCGACGACGAACCCCTGGCGGTAGCCGACGATCGCGAACCACACGGCGGCGACCAGCAACAGGATGTCCAGCACGTTCACGAGGGTCACCGTCTCATGCGTGCCAGTCGAGCGGCACGCGACGTGAGCGGTCCCACGGTCGCTCCCAGCCCGCGAAGTGCAGGATCCGGTCGATGACGCCGGCGGTGAAACCCCAGACCAGGGCGGATTCCACGGTGAATCCGGGCCCCTCGTGCCCGCGTGGATGGACCACGGTGACCCGGTGGGCGGGGTCCGTGAGATCCGCCACGGGCACCGTGAAGACCCGGGCCGTCTCCGCCGGGTCCACCACGCCGACCGGCGAGGGCTCGCGCCACCAGCCGAGCACGGGGGTCACGACGAACTCGCTGACCGGGATGTAGAGCCGGGGCAGCACCCCGAAGAGCTGCACCCCGGCCGGGTCCAGGCCGGTCTCCTCCTCGGCCTCGCGCAGGGCGGCGCGCAGCGGGCCGGTGGTGTGCGGGTCGCCGTCCTCCGGGTCCAGGGCGCCGCCGGGGAAGGAGGGCTGCCCGGCGTGGGAGCGGAGGCTGCCGGCGCGCTCCTGGAGCAGCAGCTCGGGGCCGCGCGGGCCCTCGCCGAAGAGGATCAGCACGGCGGACTGCCGGCCGCGGCCGTCCTCGGGGGGCAGGAAGCGGCTGAGCTGGCGCGGCCGGACGCTCCGGGCGGCCTCCACGACGGGGTCGAGCCAGGCGGGCAGACCGGCCGTCGTGAGGGCCAGGCCGTCGCCCTCCCGGGCGGCTGCCGTGGTCTCGTCCTGCGTACCGCGCGTCATGGGCACCCCTGTCCGCGTTCCTCTGTCGACACCGTCTGACCGCTGAACGCGGCCCGGGTCCGGATTCGTTCCGTCGGGGGCGCGTGCGGCGCCCGCCGCGCGCCCCCCGGGGTCCCTCCGGGCCCGGGGGGCGCGACGGCTCGTACCGGCCGTGCTCAGGGCTCCGTACGGGCTCCCAGCGGCGGCGCGGGGAGGCCCGGGTAGTCCGGAGGCGGGGAGAGGCGCTGGCCCGGGTAGCCGCCCTTCTCGTACTTCAGCAGCTTCTTCGCCTTCTCCGGGTCCGTCTCGCCCTCGCCGTAGGCCGGGCAGAGCGGGGCGATGGGGCAGGCACCACAGGCGGGCCTGCGGGCGTGGCAGATGCGGCGGCCGTGGAAGACCACGCGGTGGGAGAGCATCGTCCACTCGCTCTTGGGGAAGATCGCGCAGATCTCCGCCTCGACCTTCTCCGGGTCCTCCTGCTCGGTCCACTTGAAGCGGCGCACCAGCCGGCCGAAGTGGGTGTCGACGGTGATCCCGGGGACCCCGAAGGCGTTGCCCAGCACCACGTTGGCCGTCTTGCGGCCGACCCCGGGGAGGGTGACGAGGTCCTCGATCCGGCCGGGGACCTCGCCGCCGAAGTCGTCGCGCAGCGCCCGCGAGAGGCCGAGCAGTGACTTCGCCTTCGCCCGGAAGAACCCGGTCGGCCGGATGATCTCCTCCAGGTCCTCCGGTACGGCCTGGGCCATGTCCTCGGGCGTCGGGTAGGCGGCGAAGAGGGCCGGGGTCGTCTGGTTCACGCGCAGGTCGGTGGTCTGCGCGGAGAGGACGGTCGCGACGAGGAGCTCGAACGGATTGCGGAAGTCCAGCTCCGGATGGGCGTACGGGTAGACCTCGGCGAGCTCGCGGTTGATGCGGCGGGCCCGTCGGACCATCGCCAGACGGGATTCCGGCTTCGCCGCCGCCGGTTTCTTGGCCGAACCTTTGCCCAACGGGACAGGTCGGACCTTTTCGGACGTCTCTGCTCGGGCTTGTTCGCCCACGGCAGAATTCAGGCCCGCCGTCACTCCCGCGGACCCCTTGGCCTGTGCTCTCACCGGCTTATTGGACACCCGACCAGCCTAAGGCCGGGCGCCGACACCCGCCCGGACCTCAGGTAACACCACCCCGATCGGCCTCGCGCCGCACAGCACACCCATCCGTCCGGCATCCTTGTGATTGATCGCACTGTTTGAGCCGTCCGGCAAAATGGGGAGCGGTCCCCACTGGCTGGTCGACATAGGAGAGAGACTCGTGGACGACGTTCTGCGGCGCGCCCCGCTCTTCGCGGCGCTCGATGACGAGCAGGCCGCGGAGCTCCGCGCCTCCATGGCCGAGGTGACCCTCGCGCGCGGCGACGCCCTGTTCCACGAGGGCGATCCCGGTGACCGGCTGTACGTCGTGACCGAGGGCAAGGTGAAGCTCCACCGCACCTCCCCCGACGGCCGCGAGAACATGCTGGCCGTCCTCGGTCCCGGCGAGCTGATCGGCGAGCTGTCGCTGTTCGACCCGGGCCCCCGCACCGCCACCGCCACCGCCCTGACCGAGGTCAAGCTCCTCGGCCTCGGGCACGGTGACCTCCAGCCGTGGCTGAACGCCCGGCCCGAGGTCGCGACCGCGCTGCTGCGCGCCGTCGCCCGGCGCCTGCGCAAGACCAACGACCAGATGTCCGACCTGGTCTTCTCCGACGTTCCCGGCCGTGTCGCCCGGGCGCTCCTCGACCTGTCTCGCCGCTTCGGCGTGCAGTCGGAGGAGGGCATCCACGTCGTCCACGACCTGACGCAGGAGGAGCTGGCCCAGCTCGTCGGCGCCTCCCGCGAGACCGTGAACAAGGCGCTGGCCGACTTCGCGGGCCGTGGCTGGCTGCGCCTGGAGGCGCGTGCCGTGATCCTGCTGGACGTGGAGCGGCTCGCCAAGCGCTCGCGCTGACGCCGCCTTCGGGTGTCTTCGCGGAGGGGCCCCGTCCGGGTACGGACGGGGCCCCTCCGCTCGTACCCGGCGCCTGCGCGGTACCCGGGACGGGACACCGGGACGCCAATGCCGGCCGGCCAGGGCCGGGGACGTGCAGAGTAGGGCCATGGAGCGCAGAGGGCTGGACGCGTACGGCTACTTCGAGCGGGAGGGGTCCCTGGGGCGGGTCCGGCCCGAGTTCGCGGGCCCGGTCGCGGCCGCCCGCGAACGCGCCGCGGAGGCGTACGGGCGCCGGCTGCACAGCGCCTACCTCTACGGCTCCGTACCGCGCGGGACGGCCCGGCCGGGGCGCAGCGACCTCGACCTGCTGATCGCCCTGCACCGGGAGCCGGGCGACGAGGACCACGACACCGCCGAGGTGCTCGGGCGGGGGCTCGACCAGGACTTCCCGCAGATCGACGGGGTCGGCATCCTGCTGTACGGCAAGGAGCGGCTGCTGAGCGAGCAGGAACGTTACGACCTCGGCTGGTTCCTCGCCTGCCTGTGCACCCCGCTGCTCGGCGACGACCTCGCCGAGCACTTGCCCCGGTACCGGCCCGACGCCGTGCTCGCCCGCGAGACCAACGGCGACCTGGCCGCCCTGCTGCCGCGGTGGCGGGCCCGGTTCGAGGCCGCCTCGGAGCCCGCCGAGTTCCTCAGGATGAACCGGTTCTTCTCTCGGCACCTGGTGCGGACCGCCTTCACCCTGGTCATGCCCCGGTGGGGCGGCTGGACCAGCGACCTCGCCGAATCCGCGGAGGTCTTCGGCGCGTACTACCCGGAGCGGGCCGCCCAGCTGCGGCGCGCCGCAGCCGTGGCGCTGGACCCGGTCGACGATCCGGCCGTGGCGCGGGCCTACCTCGACGACCTCGGGCCGTGGCTCGCCGACGAGTACACGGCCCGGCTCGGGACGAAGACGCCGCGCGCCTAGGCAGCCGCCCCCGCCGGGCCGGTCCTCCGCGGGCTCATTCGGGTCCTCCCGGGATCAGTCCGTGATCGCGGAGGTACTCGAGCTGGGCCTCGACCGACCACGTGGCGGCCGGCCACAGCGAGCGGTCCACGTCCGCGTAGACGTGGGCGACGACGGCCTCCACCGTGGTGAAACCGTTCTCCACCGCCGTCTCGACCTGTGCGAGGCGGTGCGCCCGGTGGGCGAGGTAGAACTCGACGGCGCCCTGCGCGTCGTCCAGGACCGGCCCGTGCCCCGGGAGCACCGTGTGGACCCCGTCGTCGACGGTCAGGGAGCGCAGGCGGCGCAGGGAGTCCAGGTAGTCGCCGAGGCGGCCGTCGGGATGCGCCACGACGGTGGTGCCGCGGCCGAGGACCGTGTCGCCGGTCAGGACGGCCCGGTCGGCCGGCAGGTGGAAGCAGAGCGAGTCGGCCGTGTGCCCGGGGGTGGCCACCACCCGCAGCTCCAGGCCGCCGGTGCGGATGACGTTCCCGGCGGCCAGGCCCTCGTCGCCGAGGCGCAGCGCGGGGTCGAGGGCGCGGACCTTCGTACCGGTGAGCTCGGCGAAGCGGCCGGCGCCCTCGGCGTGGTCGGGGTGGCCGTGGGTGAGGAGGGTCAGCGCGACCCGTTTGCCGGCCCGCTCGGCGGTGGCGATGACGGCCCGCAGGTGCGTCTCGTCGCGGGGGCCGGGGTCGATGACGACGGCCAGCTCGGAGTCGGGCTCGGAGACCAGCCAGGTGTTGGTGCCGTCCAGGGTCATGGCCGAGGGATTGGGCGCCAGGACGTTGACCGCGCGGGCCGTGGCGGGCCCGGAGGCGACGACTCCGCGGGGCTGGCCGGGGAGGGCCACTGCGTCGCTCATGCGGAGCCTCCGAGGGTGACGCGCTTGGTGAACTCGTCGTGGCCCGGCCAGCTGAGCACCACCACGCCGTCCTCCAGCGAGGCCTCGGCCAGGACCGGGGCGAGGTCCCGCGCACCGGCCCCCGCGAGCGCGTCGGCGGCGCTGCCGTACGGCTCCAGGGAGCGCAGGGTGGAGATGGTCGGCGGCATCATCAGCAGCTCGCCCTTGTCGTACCCGGCGGCGGCCTCGGCGGGGCGGATCCAGACGGTCCGGTCGGCCTCGGTGGAGGCGTTGCGGGTGCGCTGGCCTTCCGGGAGGGCGGCCACGAAGAACCAGGTGTCGTAACGGCGCGGCTCGAACTCCGGGGTGATCCAGCGGGCCCACGCCCCGAGCAGGTCGGAACGCAGCAGCAGGCGGCGCCGGTCGAGGAACTCGGCGAAGGACAGCTCGCGCGCCACGAGGGCCTCGCGGTCGGCCTCCCAGTCGTCACCGGTGGTGTCGCCGACGACCGTGTCCGGGGTCTCGCCCGCGAGCAGCACCCCGGCCTCCTCGAAGGTCTCGCGCACCGCTCCGCAGACGATCGCCTGGGCGGCGGCGGCATCCGTGCCGAGGCGCCGCGCCCACAGCTCCTGGCCGGGTCCGGCCCAGCCGATGCGGTGGTCCTCGTCGCGGGGGTCGACACCGCCGCCGGGGTAGGCGTACGCGCCGCCGGCGAAGGCCATGGAGGAGCGCCGGCGCAGCATGTGCACGGCCGGGCCGGCGGTGGTGTCACGGAGCAGCATCACGGTGGCGGCGCGTCTGGGTTCCACCGGGGTGAGGGTCCCGTCCGCGAGCGCGCGGATGCGGTCCGGCCACTCCGGGGGGTACCACTGCCCTCCCGCGGGCGGCTGGCTGGGCGAGGGCTGACCGTGCTGACCATTCGGCATGGCGGGATGCTACGGCCATCCGGCCCGATGTTCGAGGCCCCGGCCCCGGCCGGGCCGATCTTGGACGCCGGCCCCTCCCGCACGGCCCCGCGCCTGGGGACGCGGCCCCGCGCGGCGGCGGAACCGGCACGGCGCCCCGCCCCGCGGGCGGCACGCCGGAACGTCCGGCAAGGCCGCACACCGCGGGGCCCGGGCGTCAGGAGTCGGCCAGCTCGACCTGGATCTCGATCTCGACCGGCGCGTCCAGCGGCAGCACCGCCACGCCGACCGCGCTGCGCGCGTGCACGCCCTTGTCGCCGAGCACCGCGCCCAGCAGCTCGCTCGCACCGTTCAGCACGCCCGGCTGCGCCGTGAAGTCGGGGGCCGAGGCGACGAAGCCGACGACCTTCACCACACGGGCGATCCGGTCCAGGTCACCGGCCACGGACTTGACGGCGGCCAGCGCGTTGAGGGCGCACGTCGCCGCCAGCTCCTTCGCCTGCTCCGCGGAGACCTCGGCGCCGACCTTGCCGGTCACGGGGAGCTTGCCCTGCACCATCGGCAGCTGGCCCGCGGTGTACACGTACGCGCCCGACCGGACCGCCGGCTGGTACGTGGCCAGCGGCGGAACGACCTCGGGCAGGGTCAGGCCGAGCTCGGCGAGCCGGGCCTCGACGGCGCCGCTCATGCCTTCTCCCGCTTGAGGTAGGCCACGAGCTGCTCGGGGTTGTTCGGGCCGGGCACGACCTGGACGAGCTCCCAGCCGTCCTCGCCCCAGGTGTCCAGGATCTGCTTGGTGGCGTGAACCAGCAGGGGGACCGTCGCGTATTCGAACTTCTTGGTCATGGGGGCGAGCGTAATGCCTGAGCGGGAGTGGTTAGGCTCGGACGCTGTGAGCAGGCTCCAGGTGGTCAGCGGCAAGGGCGGCACCGGCAAGACCACGGTCGCCGCGGCACTCGCGCTGGCCCTCGCGCGCGAGGGCAGGCGGACTCTTCTCGTGGAGGTCGAGGGCAGGCAGGGCATCGCACAGCTTTTCGGCACGGAAGCGCTCCCCTACGAGGAGCGGAAGATCGCCGTCGCGCCCGGCGCGGGCGGGGGTGAGGTGTACGCGCTCGCCATCGACGCCGAGCGGGCGCTGCTGGACTACCTCCAGATGTTCTACAAGCTGGGCTCGGCGGGCCGCGCCCTGAAGAAGCTCGGCGCGATCGACTTCGCGACGACGATCGCGCCCGGTCTGCGGGACGTCCTGCTGACCGGCAAGGCGTGCGAGGCGGTCCGGCGCAAGGACAAGGCCGGGCGGTTCGTCTACGACCACGTGATCATGGACGCGCCGCCGACCGGGCGGATCACCCGGTTCCTGAACGTCAACGACGAGGTGGCGGGGCTGGCCCGGTTCGGGCCGATCCACAACCAGGCCCAGGCCGTCATGAAGGTGCTCAAGTCCCCCGACACGGCCGTGCACCTGGTGACCCTGCTGGAGGAGATGCCCGTCCAGGAGACCTCGGACGGCATCGACGAACTGGTGGCGGCGGGTCTGCCCGTCGGCCGGGTGATCGTCAACATGGTGCGCCCGCACCACCTCGACGAGGACACCCTGCGCGCGGCGGCGGACGGCCGCCGCGCGGAGATCGCCAAGGCCCTGTCCCGGGCCGGGCTGGGCGGTGCGCGACGGGGCGGGCTGGCCGAGCGGCTGGTGGAGCCGCTCCTCACGCAGGCCACCGAGCACGCGAGCCGGGTCGAGCTCGAGCGGGAGCAGCGCGCGGTGCTGGCGGGGCTGCGCGTGCCGACGTACGAACTCCCCCTGCTCGGCTCGGGGATGGAACTGGCCGGGCTGTACGAGCTGGCGGCGGAGCTGCGCAAGCAGGTGGACGCCGCATGAGCGAGGGCGGGGAGAGCATGGGGCTGGACACGCCGCGGCGGCTGGCGGTCGACGCGCTGCTGGACGACCCGGGGACCCGGATCATCGTGTGCTGCGGCGCGGGCGGCGTCGGCAAGACCACGACGGCCGCGGCGCTGGGCGTACGGGCGGCCGAGCGCGGGCGGCGGGTGGTGGTGCTGACCATCGACCCGGCGCGCAGGCTGGCCCAGTCGATGGGGATCGACTCGCTGGACAACACCCCGCGCCGGGTTCCGGGCATAGAGGGCGGTACCGGCGGCGTCGGCGAACTGCACGCCATGATGCTGGACATGAAGCGGACCTTCGACGAGATCGTCGAGTCGCACGCGGACGGCGAGCGGGCACGGGCGATCCTGGCGAACCCCTTCTACCAGTCCCTGTCGGCCGGCTTCGCGGGCACGCAGGAGTACATGGCGATGGAGAAGCTCGGGCAGCTGCGGGCCAGGGACGACTGGGACCTGATCGTCGTGGACACCCCGCCGAGCCGGTCCGCGCTGGACTTCCTCGACGCGCCGAAGCGGCTGGGGTCGTTCCTGGACGGGAAGTTCATCCGGGTGCTGATGGCTCCGGCGAAGGTCGGCGGCCGGGCGGGGATGAAGTTCCTCAACGTCGGCATGTCGATGATGACCGGCACGCTGAGCAAGCTGATGGGTGCCTCGCTGCTGAAGGACGTACAGACCTTCGTGGCGGCGATGGACACCATGTTCGGCGGGTTCCGGACGCGCGCGGACGCGACCTTCCGGCTGCTCCAGGCTCCCGGCACGGCGTTCCTGGTGGTCGCGGCTCCCGAGCCGGACGCGCTGCGCGAGGCGGCGTACTTCGTGGAGCGGCTGGCCGCGGAGCGGATGCCGCTGGCGGGCCTGGTGCTGAACCGGGTGCACGGGAGCGACGCGGAACAGCTGTCGGCGGAGCGGGCGCTGGCCGCCGCGGAGAATCTTGAAGAGGGCGGCATTGTCGATCAGGAGTCCGGGAAAGCTGGACTTCGTGACGCCGCCGGCGACGGCTCCCCCGGCACGGACGGCGCGGCTCACACGGGCGGGACGACGACCGCCGACGCGGAGGGCACGGCCGACGTGGACGACGTGGTGGACGACGTGGACGACGTGGACCGGATCACGGCAGGACTGCTGCGCCTGCACGCCGAGCGGATGCAGGTGATCGCGCGCGAGCAACGCACACGCGACCGCTTCACTTCTCTCCACCCCGAGGTGGCGGTGGCCGAAGTGGCCGCCCTGCCCGGCGATGTCCACGACCTCGCCGGGCTGCGGGCCATCGGAGAGCGACTCTCGGCCGGGGTTCCGGCCGGAGCGTAGACGTACGTACGAGGGGGTGCCGACGCGGTGCCCGGGGGGTTACCCGGCTGCCGCGTAGGTCTCGTACGTCACGTCGATCTCCGCGTCGACATCCACGGTGAGGATGCCCGTACTGCGCTCGTACTCCGTGCGGGCGGTTTCGAGCAGCCGTCGCCACGAGGTGACGGTGGGACGCCTGCGCAGCAAGGCGCGCCGTTCCCGCTCGGTCATTCCGCCCCATACTCCGAACTCGACGCGGTTGTCGAGTGCGTCGGCCAGGCACTCGGTCCGCACCGGACATCCGGTGCACACCGCCTTGGCCCTGTTCTGTGCCGCTCCTTGAACGAACAGTTCATCCGGATCGGTAGTGCGGCAGGCTGCCTGCGCACTCCAGTCGGTAACCCAGCCCATCCCGGTGCCGTCCTCTCCCGAATCGAGGCTCCCCCACGGCGGTAGCGGCATATTCACCGCTGCCAGTTGAGGACGTTACGGAAGGTGGACACAGTGCAACACCCCCGACGGGCCCAATCTTGAATGGTCCGAACGGACTATGGGTAAGCGGCAGATCACCCGACGGAGTGATCCGGCGACATGCCCGGCCATTCCGGCGATTCGGGTGAAATCGGGGAGGCTCCGGTAAGCGGCCGTCAGGGGGAAGGGCGAGATTCGGACATGAGTCCACCCCATTCGGGAGGGTGAAAATCAAGCCGAGGGGTTGATGTCGCACCGCGCTGCTGTGACAGTTGGGGACAGCTTAGGCCAAGGCATTCGCGCGTGTCCGGCGATTGAGAACGTAGGCTGCCCTCCATGGGAAAGAAGCGCTCGGGCGCAGGGCTGACGGGGCCGCAGCAGGCCGCCAAGTTCCTCGGTGTGTCGGTTCTCTCCGGAGTCGTACTTGCCGGTATCGCGATCCCGGGCGCTGGTGCGCTGGGCCTCGCCGCCAAGGGCACGGTCGAGGGTTTCGATGAGATCCCGGCCAATCTGAAGACGCCTCCGCTGAGCCAGCGCACCACGATCCTGGATGCCGAGGGTGGCTTGATCGCCACCGTCTATTCACGGGACCGTCAGGTCGTGCCGCTCACGGCCATGTCGCCGTACATGCAGAAGGCGATCGTCGCCATCGAGGACTCGCGTTTCTACGAGCACGGCGCCGTCGACCTCAAGGGCATCCTGCGCGCGGTGAACCGCAACGCGCAGGAGGGCGGGGCGGCGCAGGGCGCCTCCACGCTCACGCAGCAGTACGTGAAGAACGTCTTCGTCGAGGAAGCCGGCGACGACGAGACGAAGGTGCGCGAGGCGCAGGAGAAGAGCCTCGGCCGCAAGATCCGCGAACTGAAGTACTCGATCCAGGTCGAGGAGGAGCTCGGGAAGAAGAAGATCCTCGAGAACTACCTCAACATCACCTACTTCGGGCAGGGGGCGTACGGGATCGAGTCCGCCTCCCAGCGCTACTTCAGCAAGCCCGCCAAGGACCTGACGCTGGAGGAGTCGGCGCTGCTGGCCGGCCTCGTGCAGTCGCCGAGCCGGTACGATCCGGTGAACGACAGTCAGGAGGCGATGAAGCGGCGCAACGTCGTCCTCCAGCGCATGGCGGACGTGAAGGACATCTCGCAGGCCGAGGCGGACGAGGCGAAGGCGAAGCCGGTCGCGCTGAAGGTGACCCGGCCCAAGAACGGCTGCATCACCGCCGTCAAGGGCGCCGGCTTCTTCTGTGACTACGTGCGCGCCACCTTCCTCTCGGACCCGGTCTTCGGCAAGACCCGCGAGGAACGGGCGAAGATCTGGAACCAGGGCGGACTGACCGTCCGCACCACCCTGGACCCGCAGTCGCAGGAGGCCGCCAACGCCTCGATCAAGGACCACGTCAACGAGGACGACTCGATCGCCACGGCCGTGACCATGGTCCAGCCGGGCACCGGGCGGGTCCTGGCGATGGGCCAGTCGAAGCCGTACGGCTTCGGGAAGAACGAGACGCAGATCAACTACTCCGTGGACAAGCGGATGGGCGGCTCGAACTTCGGCTTCCAGGTGGGTTCCACATTCAAGCCGTTCATCGCGGCCGCCGCCATGGAGCAGGGCGTGGAGCCGACGAAGGTCTACTCGGCCCCGAACAAGATGGAGTACCCGAGCCCGGTGGCGCGCTGCTCCGGCCCGGCCTGGCAGAACCTGCCGCTCGGCAACGGCAAGATGCAGACGGCCGAGAACGAGACCCGCGACGAGGTCGGCCCGTACGCGCTGAAGACGGCGATGGAGAAGTCCATCAACACCTACTTCGTGCAGATGATCTCGGACATCGGGCTCTGCCCGGTGATGGAGATGACGCAGAAGCTCGGCGTGGTCCCGGCCAGCGGCGTGAAGCTGCCCGAGGAGCCGTCCATCGCGCTCGGCTCCGCCGAGATGTCCCCGCTGACCATGGCCAACGCGTACGCGGCCTTCGCCAACCGGGGCGTCTACTGCACCCCGATCGCCCTGGAGTCGATCACCGACGCGCACGGCAAGGCGCTCGCGGTGCCGAAGTCCAAGTGCGACCGGGCGATGTCCCAGGACACCGCCGACACCATCAACCACCTGCTGCGCGGGGTGGTCGACTCCGGCACCGGTGAGCGGGCCGGCCTCAGCGACCGCGACAACGCGGGCAAGACCGGTACCACCGACAACCGCTACAACGCCTGGTTCGTGGGCTACACCCCGAACCTGTCCGGCGCGGTGTGGGTCGGCTCCGGCGGGTCGAAGAAGATCTCGATGGAGGACATCACCATCGGCGGCCAGTACTACCCGAAGGTCTTCGGCGGTGGTCTGCCCGGCCCGATCTGGAAGGACGCGGTCACCGGAGCGCTGGCCGGCCGCGAGGCCCCGAGCTTCGCGGGAGTCAGCGTCCCCGAGCCCTCGGTCGGAGGCGGCGGCACCGGGGGCGGCACCGGCGGCAACAACGGCGGCCGGGGCGGCACGACCCCGCCGGCCACCCCCCGCAAGCCCGGCAAGCCCACGAAGCCCGGCGGTGACAACAAGCCCGGCGACACCCGCCCCGGCGGCACCACCACCGGGTCCACCGGCGGAACCCTCACCGGAGGCGGCGGCCGGATCCCCGAGACCCCGACCGACCCGGTCGTCCCGGTGGAGCCCGGCCTGATCGGCGGCGGCGAGACCCCGTAGGAGCACGGGCGGGACAGAAGGAAAGGGAGGGCCCCGGTCGGATCACCGACCGGGGCCCTCCCTGCTGGTGCTGCTGGTCCTACTGGTCCCTGCCGGTCCCTGCCGCTCCCTACGAAAGCTGCTTCTTGACGGCGGCGGCGACCCGGCCGCCGTCCGCCAGACCCGCCACCTTCGGGTTCACGATCTTCATGACGGCGCCCATGGCCCGCGGCCCCTCGGCACCCGCCGCCCGGGCCTCCTCGACGGCCTGCGCCACGATCGCGGTCAGCTCGTCATCGCTGAGCTGCTTGGGCAGGTAGGCGTCCAGGAACTCGCCCTCCGCCGTCTCCCGCGCGGCCTGCTCGGCGCGGCCGCCCTGGGCGAAGGCCTCCGCGGCCTCGCGGCGCTTCTTCGCCTCCTTGGCGATCACCTTGAGGACTTCCTCGTCGGAGAGCACGCGCGCCTCCTTGCCCGCGACCTCCTCCTTGGTGATGGCGGCGAGGGTCAGGCGCAGGGTGGACGAACCGAGTTCGTCGCGCGCCTTGATGGCGGTGGTGAGGTCTTCCTGGAGCTTGGCCTTGAGCGTGGTCATGCCCTTGAGTCTGCCAGGTGCGGGCACCGTGGCGCCCACCCGTTTTCCGGGTCTGCGACGATGGGGGCATGCGTGCGCGTTACGGAGTCCCCCTGAAGGTGACCGCCTCCATCGCGGCGGTGGGGGCCGCGGGTGTGGCCTATGCCGCCGGTTTCGAAGCCCGGTCCTTCCGGCTGCGCCGGATCACGGTCCCGGTACTGCCCGCCGGGGCGCGGCCGCTCCGGGTCCTCCAGGTCTCCGACATCCACATGGTCTCCGGCCAGCGCAAGAAGCGCGCCTGGCTGCAGTCCCTGGCGGGGCTGCGCCCCGACCTCGTCGTGAACACCGGCGACAACCTCTCCGACACGGAAGGCGTGCCCGAGCTGCTCGACGCGCTGGGCCCGCTGATGGACTTCCCCGGCGTGTACGTCTTCGGGTCGAACGACTACTACGGGCCGCGGCTGCGCAACCCTGGGCGCTACCTGATCGAGAAGGCACAGGGGCGGCACGGGCTGAACGGCAACAAGCCGGTCGTCGGCGCCGTCCACAACCCGTGGGAGGGGATGCGGGACGCCTTCGACGCGGCGGGCTGGCTGAACCTCACCAACACCCGGGCCCGGCTGAAGATCGACGGGCTGGAGCTGGCCTTCACCGGACTGGACGACCCGCACATCAAGCGGGACCGCTACGAGCGGGTCGCGGGCGGCCCGGAGGCGGACGCGGACTTCTCGATGGCCGTCGTGCACGCCCCGTACCTGCGGGTGCTGGAATCCTTCACGGCCGACCGCTACCCCCTGATCCTGGCCGGGCACACCCACGGCGGCCAGCTCTGCGTCCCCTTCTACGGGGCGCTGGTCACGAACTGCGACCTCGACACCAAGCGGGTGAAGGGCCTCTCCACGTACGAGACCCAGGGCCGGCGCTCCTACCTCCACGTCTCGGCCGGCTGCGGCACCAACCGCTTCACCCCGGTCCGCTTCGCCTGCCCCCCGGAGGCGACGCTCCTGACCCTGGCCCCGAAGGCCTGACCACCCGCGCCGGGCCCGCGTGAAACCGGATTTCGTCTCAGGGCGAGGGTCCGCTAAAGTAATCGATGTCGCCAGGACAGCAGCACTTCAGGGCGACGATCGGGGTGTAGCGCAGCTTGGCAGCGCGCTTCGTTCGGGACGAAGAGGTCGTGGGTTCAAATCCCGCCACCCCGACTTCGTAAGACCAGGTCAAGGGCTTGATCCGCATCGCGGGTCAAGCCCTTGAGTGGTTTGCGGGCCGGTCGTGGGAGCCATCTGCGCGGGCCCTCGCCGGGCGCGGAGCCGACTTCGGGATCCGGCTCCCCGTCGCCTCCCGGACCCTTCCAACGATCTATCGCAACGAACTGACCCGGGGAGCGACTCGCACATAGGCTCGAGGCGGCCGACGTGAGGGCGCCTGGCTGACACATCGGGCCAGGGGGACAGCGTGGATCATCTCTTCACCGTTGACGGGGGCTCGGCCACGCCGGTCTCGGCGACCACGCTGGCAGCGCAAGGCCTCCTCGAACGGCAGCACCTCCAGGAGTGGGTGATCGCGCACCCTCAGGTCCTCGGCGAATCGGTGCTCGTGATCACCTCCGAGTTCGACCGGTGGGCCGACACGGACGGGGTGCCGGCGCGCGACCGCTTGGACGTCCTGGGCCTGGACGCCACCGGGCGCCTCGTGGTGGTCGAGCTGAAGCGGGGTACCGCCGACCGTGACGTCCACCTCCAGGCGATCACTTACGCCGCCCTGGTGTCCCGGTTCGACCTCGACACGCTGGCCCAGGCGCACCGCGACTTCCGGAAGGGGCGGGGAGAGAACCTCGAACTGGACACCTGCCGCCGGCGCCTCCTGGACCACGTGGACGGGGACTGGAGCCCCGAACTGCTCCAGCGTCCCCGGCAGGTGATCATCGCTGGCGACTTCCCCAAGCAGGTCACCCACACCGTGGTGTGGCTGTCGGAGATGAACCTCGACATCGACCTCATCCAGGTGGGCCTGTGGAAGGTGAAGGACCAGCTCGTCGCCGGTTTCACCAAGGTCTACCCCACCCCGGAGGTGGAGGAGTTCACTCTCGCTCCGGCCAGGATCGAGGCCAAGGCCGCGGCCCAGAAGTTGGAAGAACGTTCGCGGGCCCAGAACGCCGTGCACGTCATCGCGGGCGCCGGACTGATCCCGGACGGGGCCCTGCTCCGGCTGACGCCGAGGCACGGAGTGACCGAAGGCATCCGCGAGGACATCCTGGCCTGGGTCGGTGAGGACAGCAGTCGGGCAAGTGCCACGTGGAACAACAACACCGCCAAGCCACTGACGTGGAAGGGCGACGGCAAGGCCTACACCCCGACCGGACTGGCCAACCACATTTTCACCAGCGTGACCGGCCGCAAGGCCGACGGCATACAGGGCACCACCTGGTGGGACGTCGACACCGCCCACGTCCCGGACACCGTCGACCCCGCCGAGTGGGGAGCACTGGCCGGCACCCACCTCGCGGGCCTGGCCAGGCAGCTCAACGGCACCGGCACCGGCAAGGACTGGACGAGCCTGCACGCACTCCTGGCGGCCGTCCCCGCGGGCCGGTGGACGACGTACGGGGACGTGGCCGCCGTGATCGGCAGCCACGCCGTCCCGGTCGGCACCCACCTGGCCACCTGCGGCCAATGCCCCAACGCCTGGCGGGTCCTCAACACGGCGGGCCAGGTCAGCCCCGGCTTCCGCTGGACCGACCCCACCAGCACGGGCTCACCCGCCGACGTCCTGGCGTCCGAAGGCGTCCAGTTCGACGCAGGCGCCGCCGCCCAGGCGACGCGCCTTGCCCTGGACGAGCTCCGGCGCTTGCTCGGCGACTGAGCCGCGTCTTACCGCGGACGCGCGATTCGGCGCGGGCTGTCGCTGATCACCTCGGAGGCGGTCGGCGCTTCCTGGTCCATGCCCCGTACGCCCAACGCGCGAGCGCCCCGACGGCCAGGGACACGAGAATCGCGCCCCAGTCAGGTCAGGGGCCTGATCCGTTCAGTGGATCGGGCTCCTGACCGGCGCTGTCGCGAGGTGTCGGGCGGTGCGGTCGTCAGGACGCGGGGGCGGCCGGGGCGTAGAACTGGGCCAGGGCGGGGGCCAGGGCGGAGGGGTCCACGTCGTGCGTCTGGCCGGGCAGGGTGCGGTGGTGGCCGGCCGGCAGCAGGGCCGCGAGGGCGCGGGCGCCCGACTGGAGCCAGGGGTCGCTCGCGCCGCCGCCGATGGCCAGGACGGGGATCCGCACGGCCGCCCAGCGGTCCGCCGGCAGGGGACGGCCGGACATGGTGTCGCCCATGACGCGGGCGTCGTACGGGAGGGTGTGGGCCAGGGCCGCGAAGTGGTTCCAGATGCCGCTCGCGCGCATCTGGCCGACGAACTCGGCCGGGACACCCACGGCGGTGGTGAGCATGAGGGTGACGGCGTCGTCGCGCCGGCCCTCGGCGATGGCCGCGTCCAGCTGGTCGACGTAGTCGGCGGGGACCGGCGGACGGCTGTCGTCGATGACGAAGGGGGGTTCGTAGAGGGCCAGTTCCTTCATCGGAACGCCGTGCGCGGCGGCCTCCAGGGCCAGGACGGCGCCCGAGGACATGCCCATCACGCGTACGGGGCCGTCGAGTTCGGCGATGACGGCCGCCAGGTCCTCGATCTCGCGCTCCACCGCGTAGGGGGAGGTGTCGCCGCTGTCGCCGCGGCCTCGCCGGTCGTACGTCACGACGGTGAACCGGTCGCCGAGGAGGTCCGCGAGCGTGGCCCACCTCGGGTCCTCCCGCACCTGGTAGGCGCCGCCCACGAGGACGAGGGCGGGACCCTCGCCGGTGCGGTCGTAGGCGATGACGGTCCCGTCGCGGGAAACGGCTTTCTGCACGGTGTGACCCCCTCCAGTCATGTGGACGGCGTCCACATCGCGCTCATAGGCTATACCTGGAAGTTGACGCCGTCCACATGTAGCGAGGAATCGAGAGCCCATGCCTTCGGAAACCGAACCGCCTCCGCCGCCCAAACGCAGCACCTACCGCCACGGGAACCTGCGCAACGCACTGCTCGAAGCCGCCCTGGAACTGGCGCGCGAGGGCGGACCGGACTCCGTCTCGCTCCGCGAGGCCACCCGGCGCGCGGGGGTGTCGCCGAACGCCGCCTACCGCCACTTCGCCGACCGGGGCGCCCTGGTGCACGGGGTCTCCCAGGCCGCGATGGCCCGGGTGGCCCTGGCCATGGAGGCGGAGATCGACGCGCTGCCCGCCGCCGGGACCCCCGCCGAGCGGGCCCGGGCCCGCTTCCGGGCGGTCGGGACGGGCTACATCCGCTTCGCCGTGACCGAGCCGGGCTGGTTCCGGACGGCCTTCCACGTCCCGGACGACATGACGTACGCCGCCGACGCCACGGCCGCCGGGGCGGGCGGGCTCACACCGTTCGAGCTGCTCGGCGCCTCGCTGGACGCCCTCGTGGAGACCGGCGTGCTGCCGGAGTCCCGTCGCCCGGGCGCGGAGTTCCTCGCCTGGTCGGCGGTCCACGGCCTGGCCTCCCTGATCATCGACGGCCCGCTCCGCGGCATCACCCCGGAGCAGGCCCACGAGGCGGGCCAGGACGTGATCACCATGATCGAGCGGGGGCTCTAGAGAGGGGCTTGGGGGGCGACCCCCTCGAGGAGCTCGAGCCACAGGTCCATCGTGGGTGCCTCCGGCTTGTAGGGGCCGCGGCCGGGCCGGACGGCCCGGTAGCGGCCCACCAGGAGCTCGGCGGCAGCCTCCGTCGCGGCGGGCAGCCGGAACGAGATGGCCTCGTCCCACCGGTAGCCCGAGCGGAGGTCGTGGAGCGCGTCCAGGGGCAGCCGGCGGCACGCCATCCAGCACACGAGGGCCGGGGCGTACTGGATGAGGTGCCCGTGCCCCCGCTTGAGCCGCCCGGGCAGGGAATCCAGAGCGGCCCGCGCCCGCTGCCAGGCCTCCATCGCGCGGACGACACCGAGCGGCGTCACTCCCGCGTGGAACAGCTGCCCGTAGAGGGCGGAGCCGATGCCGCCCCACAAGGCCTCGCGTCCCTCGGGCGTGGCCGCCAGGTGCGCTGCTGCCGGGGAGCGCTGGGGCGCGAGGCAGGCCAGGGACTGGGTCACCTCGGCCATGGTGAAGTGCTCACCGCGTGGGCCTGTGGTGACGCCGCGGCGCGGGTCGAACGTGCCCTTCTCCCAGTCCGCGTCCATCAGCCGCAGGACGTGGGGGCACCGGATCAGACCGTCCTGCGCAGTCGAGGGGTTCAGGTAGCGATCGGCGGCGTCGTACAGGACCCGCGCCCGTCGGCGCTCCTTGCCGCAGAGGATCTCGACCCGGAGAACGGCCTGTTCGAGGTTGGCGGTCGGCAGGCACCCGACGGCTTCCGCGATGATCCGCAGCCGCTGCAGTCCGTCGATGCACTCCGGCCCGATGACGTGGATGTGATCGGAGAACGCCCCCGGCTCGGGGACCAGCTCGACGGCATCGGCGCCCAGCACGATGTGCCCCACGAACCCGAAGTCCGCGGGGCGGTGACGCAGCATCGCGGCCAGCCCGAGGTTGGGTTCGCTGTCCGTCAGGAACCCCCGCCGGGCCCGAAGGCGGCGCGCGCTGTCCACGGAGGCCGCGAGCGGGACGAGATCGGCGGCTCTGACGTCGACGACCCAGCCACGGCTCAGCTGCGCGAAGCTCAGGGGTCGGAAGGACAGCGTGGCCGCGTCCGAGAAGGGGTACTGCGCTGACGGGTGGGTGGGGTTCACGCACCGCTCAACGCGGCGGCCTGGCGGGCGTTACGCGTCCAGCGGGTTGGCGGCTATGCGCTTGGCCGCGCCGCCCGCGACGTAGGCCGCCGCCGCGCAGGTGGGCTTGCGGCTCGCCTGGTCCTCGACCAGGGCGAGGAAGGACGGGCCGAAGCCGAGGCGGGGGCAGTGCTCCAGGAGGCCCGTCAGGAAGGACGGGTCGAAGTCGGGCACGCGCAGGCCCGACACGTCCGCGCTCGTGCCGACCTGGAGCAGGTGGCTCTCCACGTCCTGGGCGGAGGTGACGTCGTCCCGCATGTGCAGCACGATGACCTCTTCCGCGCGGGCGCGGCGGGCCGGGGGCCAGCCCAGGCCCGCCGTGAAGACCCGGGCCACGTGTCCGCCGGCCTCCTCGAAGGGCAGGGTGTGGCTGTCGAAGGGCGCGGTCAGGCCCAGATCGTGGAGCAGGGCGCTGACGTAGAGGAGTTCGGCGTCGTACGCGAGGCCGTGCACGCGCGCGTACTCGGCGCCGAAGGCGTAGGAGCGCACGGAGTGGTTGAGGAGGGCTGCGTCGGCGTACTCCGAGGCGATCTCGAAGGCCGAACGGGCCGTGTCCGAGTCAAGGTTGTGAAGGGTCCACGTCATGGACCGACCTTAGACGCGTGGGCTGAAGTCCACCTCCGACGGGCCCGCCTCCCCCGGCCACCACAGCCGGGCCGGTGCGGGCGGGGTTTCGGCGAGGACGCTGCCGCGCGAGACCACGTACCGGGGCCGGACCTGCCGGCGGATCGCCTCCTCGGGGCCGGGCGCCGGGAGGAGGACGAAGGAGGCGGGGGCGCCCGCCGCGATGCCGTACGCGGAAGGGGGCAGCCCGAGGACGCGGGCCGCGCGGTCCGTCACCATCGAGAACGCGAGCGGGATGTCGTCGGCGCCGGTGAGCTGGGCGGCGTAGAGGCCGACGAGTGCGGTCTGGAGCGGGTTGGCGGTGCCGAGCGCGTTCCAGGGGTCCATCACGTCGTCGTGGCCGAAGGCGACGTTGACCCCGGCGGCCAGCATCTCCTTGACCTGGGTGAGGCCGCGCCGCTTGGGGTAGGCGTCGAAGCGGCCCTGGAGGTTGAGGTTCGCGAAGGGGTTGGCGACCAGGTTGATGCCGGAACGGGCCAGCAGGCGCTGGAGTTTGAAGCTGTAGGCGCCGTTGTAGGAGCCCATGGCCGTGGTGTGGGAGGCGGTGGCGCGCTCGCGCAGGCCCGTGCGCAGGGCCAGGGTGGCGAGCACCTCCACGAAGCGGGACTGCTCGTCGTCGATCTCGTCGCAGTGGGCGTCCACGCGCAGGCCGTGTTCCTCGGCCACCGCGAAGGCGGTCCGCAGCGAGGCGACGCCGTCCTCGCGGGTGTCCTCGAAGTGCGGGATCGCGCCGACGACGTCCGCCCCGCGCGCGACGGCCTCGCGCAGCAGCACCTCGCCTCCGGGGAAGGAGACGATGCCCTCCTGGGGGAAGGCGACGATCTGCAGGGTCATGATGTCCCGCACCCGGTCACGGACTTCCAGCAGCGCGTCGAGCGCGGTGAGGGACGGGTCGGTGACGTCGCAGTGCGTACGGACGTGCAGCACGCCGTTGGCCGCCTGCCAGCGCAGCACCTCGGTGGCCCGCGCGACCACGTCCTCGCGGGTCAGGGTCCGTTTGCGCTCGCTCCAGCAGGCGATGCCCTCCCAGAGCGTGCCGGAGACGTTCGGGCGGGGCTGCCCGGCGGTCAGGGCGGTGTCCAGGTGGATGTGGGGTTCGACGAAGGGGGCGGTGAGCAGTCCGCCGTGGGCCTCGATGAGCACGCCGGTGGCCGGCGGCTCCTTCTGGTCGTCGTGCGGGATCACCCGGGCGATCCGGCCGTCCTCGTTGACCTCGACGTCGGACAGGCCGTGCTCGTGCAGCAGCCGGGCTCCTCGGACGATCATCCGCATGCGGCCCAGGGTACGCACGCGGCCCGGCGTTTCACGTGAAACAACGCACACCCCTCGTTTCACGTGAAACGCGCCGACTGACGGGTGCCGGGCTCAGCCCCGCTTGGCCTGTGCCTTCTGCTGCATGCCGCGCGTCTTCGCCGAGAGCGACTGGGCCTCCCTGCCCGCCGCCTTG
Source organism: Streptomyces sp. NPDC034086 (assembly GCF_055575515.1). Lineage (NCBI taxonomy): Bacteria > Bacillati > Actinomycetota > Actinomycetes > Kitasatosporales > Streptomycetaceae > Streptomyces > Streptomyces sp. NPDC034086. The sequence goes on from NZ_JBVISM010000003.1 coordinate 162,094, forward strand.
GCGCGTGCCTCGGCCGCCGTGTTCTTCGCCAGCGCGCGTTCGGAATCCTGGTGGCCGTGGTGCCCGGTACGAGCCTTCTTGGCCATGATCAACACCCTCTCGGAAACGCTCGTCGTACGCACACCACCATGCGCCCGTTCGGCGCACTCGGCATCCCGGCCGCCCGGTGCGGCACGAGCCGTGAGAATGGAGCGCATGACCAGCGACAGCGACCTGACCCCCGGCACCGACTCCGCTTCCGGGATGCCCGACTGGGAGAAGCGCTTCCGGGCGCCGCGCGTGGGACTGCCCGACTGGGCCGAGGACGCCCCGGACCGCTCGCTCTTCGTCTCGAACGCCACCGGGACCTACGAACTCTACGCCTGGGACCGGGCCACCGGTACGCAGCGGCAGGCCACCGACCGCCCCAACGGCACGACCGACGGCGCCCTCTCCCCCGACGGGGAGTGGATCTGGTGGTTCTCCGACACCGACGGCGACGAGTTCGGCACCTGGGTCCGCCAGCCCTTCGCGGGCGGACCCGACGAGCCCGCCACGCCCGGGCTGGAGCCCGCCTATCCGGCCGGGCTCGCCATCGGCCGTGACGGCACGGCGGTCGTGGGGCGGTCCACCGACGAGGACGGCACCACGATCCACGTCGTACGCCCGGGCGGCGGGGCCCCGGAGGTGATCTACCGGCACCGCGAGTCCGCCGGAGTCGGCGACCTGTCCCGCGACGGGACCTTGCTCGCGATCGAGCACACCGAGCACGGCGACGCCATGCACTCGGCCCTGCGCGTGGTCACCCTCGACGGCGCCACCGTCGCGGAACTGGACGATTCCCGGGGCGGCACCGAGGAACTCGGCCTGGAGGTGCTCGGCTTCGCCCCGGTCGCCGGGGACACCCGGCTGCTCGTCGGGCACCAGCGGCGCGGCCGCTGGGAGCCGATGGTGTGGGACGTGGCCACGGGGTCCGAGGAGGACCTGGCCATCGACCTGCCGGGCGACGTGAGCGCCGAGTGGTACCCGGACGGGACCGCGCTGCTCATCGCGCACGACTTCGAGGCGCGCAGCGAGCTGTGGCGCTACGACCTGGCCGCGCGGGAACTCGTACGGGTGGACACTCCGCCGGGGACCGTGTCCGGTGCGACGGCGCGCCCGGACGGCACGGTGGAGTACCAGTGGTCCTCGGCGGCCGAACCGGCCGCCGTACGGTCCACGGCCGGAGGCGTCGTCCTGGACCCTCCGGGCATGCGTCCGCCCGGCTCGGTACCGGTGGAGGACGTGTGGGTCGAGGGACCCGGCGGGCGGATCCACGCGCTCGCCCAGCAGCCCGTGGGCCACGGGGACGGCCCGTTCCCGACGATCTTCGAGATCCACGGCGGTCCCACCTGGCACGACTCCGACGCCTTCGCCGCGACCCCGGCGGCCTGGCTGGACCACGGTTTCGCGGTGGTGCGGGTCAACTACCGGGGCTCGACGGGCTACGGCCGTGAGTGGACCGACGCCCTCAAGCACCGGGTCGGCCTGATCGAACTGGAGGACATCACGGCGGTCCGCGAGTGGGCCGTGACCTCGGGCCTCGCGGATCCGGCGCGGCTGGTGCTGTCCGGCGGCTCCTGGGGCGGCTACCTGACGCTGCTGGGCATCGGCGTGCGGCCCGACGACTGGGCGGTCGGGCTGGCCGCCGTACCGGTGGCGGACTACGTGACGGCGTACCACGACGAGATGGAGGCCCTGAAGTCCCTGGACCGCACCCTCTTCGGGGGCACCCCGGAGGAGGTCCCGGAGCGCTTCGAGGCGTCCTCGCCGCTGACCTACGTGGACGCGGTGAAGGCGCCCGTGCACATCGCGGCGGGCGTGAACGACCCGCGCTGCCCGATCCGGCAGATCGAGAACTACGTGGACCGGCTCGCGGCGCGCGGCGCGGTGCACGAGGTGTACCGGTACGACGCGGGGCACGGTTCGCTGGTGGTGGAGGAGCGCATCAAGCAGGTCCGGATGGACCTGGAATTCGCGCTCAAGCACCTGCCGCGGGGCCTGCCGCGCTGACCCGGCACCGGAGCGCCGGTGCAGCCCCCGTACCGTTGGTGGGGTGCACCGGTTTCTCCTGACCCCGCGCTGGTGGGGGATCAACGTCTTCGTCGCGCTCGCCATCCCCTTCTGCCTGTTCATGGGGACGTGGCAGCTCGGCCGGTTCGAGGACCGCGTCGGCAGCCACAAGGAGGCGGCGGCCGAGCGTCCCGCCAGCCGGGCGGCCGCCCCGCTGGACTCGCTGCTCCCGGTGGACACCACGACCTCCGGACAGCTCGCTTCCACGGCCGGAGAGTACGGACAGCAGCTCCTGGTCCCCGAACGGGAACTCGACGGGAAGCCCGGCTTCTACGTCCTGACGCTGCTGCGCGCCGACTCCGGCAAGACGATTCCCGTGGTCCGGGGCTGGCTGCCGGGCACGGCGGACCCGGCGAAGGCACCGGCCCCGCCGGCCGGGCGGGTCGAGGTGACGGGGGCCCTCCAGTCCTCGGAGAGCTCGAGCACCAAGGGCGTGCACGCGCAGGGCGGGCTGCCGCCGGGCCAGCTCGGGGTGATCAGTGCGGCCACGCTGGTCAACCTGGTGCACGATCCGCTGTACGACGCCTGGCTGACGGTGCCGACGCCGGCGGACGGCATGACCCCGGTGCCGGCGAAGGCGCCGGCCAACACCGGGCTGGACCTGAAGGCCTTCCAGAACCTGGGCTACACCGGCGAGTGGTTCGTCTTCGTCGTCTTCGTGCTCTTCATGTGGTTCCGGCTCTACCGGCGCGAGGTGGAGACCCTGCGCGACGCGGAGGCGGGGCTCCTGCCGGCCGGGGCTCCTGCCCCGGCGGCGCGGGCGGCCGGGGAACCGGCGTCGGCACCGGCCGCGGAACCGGCGTCGGCACCGGCTGGGGAACCGGCACCGGCACCGGCCGGGGAACCGGCACCGGCTACGGCGCGCCCGGCGGAATGAGCCCCGTCCGGTAGACCGTGCCGCCGCAGGCCTCCGGGATGGTGGTCTGGGTGACGGGAGCACCCGTGCCCGGGACGTGGGAAACCTCCACTCCGGCACCCTCAGGGTTCCCGGAACCGCTCTGCGGGTCCTTGGCCGGCGCCTCGTCCGCGCCCGTGGGCTCGCCGGCGCCGGCCGTGCCGCCCGCGGCACCGCCCTGCTCTCCGCTGGCGGGCTGCGGCTTGAGCGACGGGCCGGGCGTGGCCGCCGGGCAGGACTGGGCGGACGGCACCCAGGCGAACCGCACCTCGTAGGCACTGTTCGGCTGGAGCAGCACGACCGGTGCCTCGGCGGACGGGTCGGGGAGCAGCGCGCTCGCAGGGTCCCCCGCCGTGTGGCCGGTCACCGTCACCGGCGGCGCGGCCGCCTGCGCGGGCGGCGGGCCGGCGGGGGCCACCGAGGCGGCCGTCACGGTGTCCGGGCCGGAGACCGTGCACCCGCGGGCGGAGACGTTGGTGACCTTGAAGCTGCCGTAGACCTTGCCGTCGCTCCCGGGCGGCCGGGCGCTGCCCGACACGCCCAGCTGGTCGGCCGTGCACCCCGGCGCTCCGGGCCCGGCCCCCAGGGGCGGCAGCGGGCCGTGGCCGGCGCCGTCGGCGGGGGCGCCCGTTCCGGTGCTGGAGGGACCCGCCACCGCGCCGCCCGAGGGGGAGCCGCTCGCCCGGGGGGACGGGCGCCCGGCGCCGGCGTCCCGGCCCGTGCCCGCGGACGCCACCGGCCGGGGCCCGGCCACGTCCCCGAAGTCGTTCCCGCGGGGGCCGGAGAGGTCGCCCGGCTTGCCGTCCTGCGACTGCCCGTGACCGGCCATGGCCGAGTGCCCGGCCGCCGTCCCCTCGTCGGAGCCCAGGTGCAGCGCGGCCGGGACCGCGGTGCCGGCGAGCAGCGCAGCGGCGGCCGTGGCGAGGAGGGCCTGCCGTTTACGGGCCCGGCGGGCGGGCACCGCGTGCCGCAGCCGTTCCAGGGCACCCTCGGAAGGCTCCAGTCCACGAACGGCCCCGGCCAGCAGGCCGCGCAGCGCCTGCTCGTCGGCCGTGACCGTCCCGGCGGGGCCGGGCGGGTTCGTGCGGTCGTCCCTCATGACTGCGCAGCCTCCATCGCCACCCTCAGCGCGGCAATGCCCCGCGATCCGTACGCCTTGACCGAGCCGAGCGATATGCCGAGCGTCTCGGCTACCTGGACCTCCGTCATGTCCGCGAAGTAGCGCAGGACGAGCACCTCGCGCTGACGGCGCTGGAGTCCGCGCATCGCCCTGATCAGGTCGTCGCGCTCCAGCTGGTCGTACGCCCCCTCCTCCGCGCTGGCCATGTCCGGCATGGGCTTCGACAGGAGCTTGAGCCCGAGGATGCGGCGGCGCAGCGCGGAGCGCGAAAGGTTCACCACGGTCTGACGGAGATAGGCCAGGGTCTTGTCGCGGTCCCGTACCCGCTTGCGGGCCGAGTGGACGCGGATGAAGGCCTCCTGGACCACGTCCTCGCAGGAGGCGGTGTCGTCGAGGAGGAGCGCGGCCAGGCCGAGGAGGGAGCGGTAGTGGGCCTGGTAGGTCTCGGTGAGGTGGTCGACGGTGGTACCGGCCACGACCGGCCGCTCGCCGACATCGCCGACGTCACCGGCATCCCCGACGGCTGCGGTATCGGCCGGTACCAAGGCCTCCGGCGGGAGCGCGCCGGCCGTCTGCGGGCTCGTCGGGGTGTCCGCGCTATCGCGGGGCGAGGGCACGCGGCCGCCCCGGGTCGGCGGTGCGAGGTGCGGCACGCTGGCCGGCGGGACGGGCACGATCACGGGGAAACCGCCGCCGGGCGCGCCTGGGCGCCGCCGCGAGCCGACGATCCCGCTGCGCGCCGGTAGGACGGCCACGTCCAACAGTGCCTCTGCCACGCCCGTTGGACACGCGTCCCCCCGTCAGGGTTGTACGCGCGAGGCAGAGTCTTCAGCAATTTTCCGATTGCCTTCATGCGTACCCGCTCTTCCCGATTGCCCCGTTCATCCAGGCGGCAGTCGGACCATCACCTTGATCAAGGGATCGCCACCGATCCTACAAAGCGAATTACGCGAATTCACCCGCGATCAGTTCCGAGATCTGAGTCGCATTCAATGCCGCGCCTTTGCGTAGATTGTCCGCACACACGAAGAACTCCAGGGCCCTCGGATCGTCGAGCGAGCCCCTCAGCCGCCCCACCCAGGCCGGATCGGTCCCGGCCGCGTCGGCCGGGGTCGGGAACTCCCCCGCCGCCGGGTCGTCGACGAGCACCACGCCCGGCGCGGCCTCCAGGACTTCCCGGGCGCGCACCGCGGCCACCTCCCGCTCGAAGCGCGCCCGCACCGTCAGGGAGTGCCCGGTCACCACGGGGACCTGTACGCAGGTCACGGCGACCGGCAGCGATTCCAGGCCGAGGATGCGCCGGGTCTCCGCCCGTACGGCCAGCTCGTGCGAGGACCAGCCGTCCGCCCGCAGCTCGCCGGACCACGGCACCACGTTCAGCGCGAGCGGCGCCGCGAACGGCCCGGTGTCCTCGCCCACGGCGCGGCGTACGTCCCCGGGCAGTTCCCCGAGGGGACTGCCGGCGACCTGGGTCAGCTGTCTGCGCAGCGCCTCCGCGCCGGCCCGGCCCGCCCGGCTCGCGGCCTGGTAGGAGGAGACGACCAGGTCGGCCAGCCCGTACTCGGCGTGCAGCGCGCCCACGGCGGCGATCATCGCGGCGGTCACGCAGTCCGGGCCCGCGACGATCCCGCGCGGCCGGTTCCGTACGGCGTGGGCGTTCACCTCGGGCACCACCAGGGGCACCCCGGGGTCCTCCCGGAAGGCGGCGGACTGGTCCACCACGACGGCGCCGCGCGCGGTGGCCACGGGGGCCCAGCGCGCCGACACCTCCGGCGGCGTCAGGAACAGCACGACGTCGCCGGCGCCGAGGCCCTCGAAGGCGTCCTCGGTGAGCGCCACCACCTCGGTCTCCTCGCCGCGGACGGCCAGCATCCGGCCGGCCGAGCGCGGGGAGGCGATCAGGCGTATGCCGCCCCAGACGTCCGCCCGCTGGGACAGGATCTGGAGCAGGATCGATCCGACCGCTCCGGTCGCCCCGACCACGGCGAGCGCCGGGGCCGACCGGTGCGGGCTCATCGTCCGGTGCCTCCGTAGACGACGGCCTCGTCGCTGTCGGAGTCGAGGCCGAAGGCCGTGTGGACGGCGATCACGGCCGCGTTGACGTCGTCCTGGCGGGTGACGACCGAGATGCGGATCTCGGACGTGGAGATCAGCTCGATGTTGACCCCGGCGTCGGACAGCGCCTGGAAGAAGGAGGCGGTGACGCCCGGGTTGGTCTTCATGCCCGCGCCGACCAGGGAGATCTTGCCGATCTGGTCGTCGTAGCGCAGGGAGTCGAAGCCGATCTGCGCCTTCGCCTTCTCCAGGGCGTCGATGGCCTTGTGGCCCTCGGTCTTGGGGAGGGTGAAGGAGATGTCCGTGAGGCCCGTGGAGGCCGCCGACACGTTCTGGACGATCATGTCGATGTTGATCTCGGCATCCGCGATGGCGCGGAAGATCGCCGCGGCCTCGCCCGGCTTGTCCGGAACGCCGACGACGGTGATCTTGGCTTCGGAGACGTCATGGGCGACTCCGGAGATGATGGCGTGCTCCACCTGCTCGTCCCCTTGCGACTCGGGCTTCTCGTTGCTGACCCAGGTACCCGGCAGTCCGGAGAAGGACGAACGGACGTGGATCGGGATGTTGTAGCGGCGCGCGTACTCGACGCAGCGGTGCAGGAGCACCTTCGAGCCGGAGGCCGCCAGCTCCAGCATGTCCTCGGAGGAGATCCAGTCGATCTTCCGGGCCTTCTTCACGACGCGGGGGTCCGCGGTGAAGACGCCGTCGACATCGGTGTAGATCTCGCAGACCTCGGCGTCCAGCGCCGCGGCGAGCGCGACGGCGGTGGTGTCCGAGCCGCCCCGGCCGAGGGTGGTGATGTCCTTGGAGTCCGCGGACACTCCCTGGAAGCCGGCGACGATGGCGATGTTGCCCTCGTCCAGCGCGGTGCGGATACGGCCCGGCGTCACATCGATGATGCGCGCTTTGTTGTGGACCGAGTCGGTGATCACGCCCGCCTGGCTGCCCGTGAACGACTGGGCCTCGTGGCCCAGGTTTTTGATCGCCATCGCCAGCAGGGCCATGGAGATCCGCTCTCCGGCGGTCAGCAGCATGTCGAATTCACGCCCGGCAGGCATCGGGGATACCTGCTCGGCGAGATCGATCAGCTCGTCCGTCGTGTCGCCCATCGCGGAAACCACGACGACCACCTGGTGGCCGTTCTTCTTGGCGTCCACGATCCGCTTGGCGACGCGCTTGATGCCTTCGGCATCGGCTACGGAGGAGCCTCCGTACTTCTGCACGACAAGGCCCACGTGCGCTCCTCGCTCGGTCCGTCTCATTTGCTGGTGCAGTCTAACGAGCGGCCGGGATCCGACCGCCTCGTGCCACATCATGAGATGAAAAGATCAGCGGAACGGTTGCCCCCGGACACCATCAACCGGCCGGAACCACCATCAACCGGCCGGAACCACCAGGAACCGGCCGGAACCACCAGGAACCGGCCGGAACCACCCGGTCGTCGCGCCCGCTACTTGCGGCCCAGCTGCCCGAGCTCCTCGGCCATGACCGCGCCGGCCTGCTCCGCGAGGTCGTCCTCGGTCATGTCCTCGTCCGTGTCCAGGCCGTCCAGGGCCGCGAGCGGCTGGTCGAGGCGGACGTGGGCGATCAGCGACTGGAGGGCGCGCAGCATGGCGGAGGCCGTCGGGCCCCAGTTGGTGAAGTAGGAGAACTGCCACCACCACAGGGCCTCGGTGACCCGGCCCGCCTGCAGGTGGATGAGCCCGTGCCGCAGGTCGGCGACCACGTCCGCCAGGTCGTCGGAGATCCGGTGCGCGACCGGGGCCTTGCGCGGCTCGTAGGGGTCGAAGACCTCGGAGTAGACGTCGACCGGCTCCAGCATCAGGGCGAACCGCTCGCGCAGGTCGTCCACGTCCGGCTCCGGGCCCAGGTCGGGCTCGTAGCGCTCCTCGGGGAGGACGTCCTGGTACGCGCCGAGCCGGCCGCCCGCCAGCAGCAGCTGGGACACCTCCAGGAGGAGGAAGGGAACGGCGCTGTCCGGGTCCTCGCCCTTGGCCACCTCGGTGACCGCGACGATGAAGGACTCGATCTGGTCCGCGATCTGGACGGCGAAGTCGTCCGGATCCTGGCCCTGGGCGTGCAGCGTTGCGTCAGACATCGAGAAGTCGCCTTCCTTCAAAGGCCCGCCCGAGCGTGACCTCGTCCGCGTACTCCAGGTCTCCCCCGACGGGGAGCCCGCTGGCCAGGCGGGTGACCTTCAGGCCCATGGGCTTGATCATGCGGGCGAGGTAGGTGGCGGTGGCCTCGCCCTCCAGGTTCGGGTCGGTCGCGAGGATCAGCTCGGTCACCGTCCCGTCCGCCAGTCGCGCCAGCAGCTCCCGGATGCGCAGGTCGTCGGGTCCGACGCCCTCGATCGGGCTGATCGCCCCGCCGAGGACGTGGTACTTGCCCCGGAACTCCCGGGTCCGCTCGATCGCGACGACGTCCTTCGGCTCCTCGACCACGCAGATGACCGTCGTGTCCCGGCGCGGGTCACGGCAGATCCCGCACCGCTCCTCCTGCGCCACGTTCCCGCAGACCGCGCAGAACCTGACCTTGTCCTTGACCTCCAGCAGTGCGTGCGCCAGGCGCCGCACGTCGGTGGGCTCGGCCTGCAGGATGTGGAAGGCGATCCGCTGCGCGCTCTTGGGCCCGACGCCGGGCAGCCTGCCCAGTTCGTCGATCAGGTCCTGGACCACGCCTTCGTACAACGGACTGCCTTCTTTCGTGTCGGGCGGGAGGGGTGTCTACGGGGTTTCGCGGGGTTTCGCGGGGATCCGCCGGTCTCCGCGGGGGTCTGGGTCTGGGGGCGGCGGGAGGTCTGCCGGGCGGCGGGACTAGAACGGCAGACCGGGGATGCCGCTGCCGCCGCCCAGCGCCTGGGTCAGCGGCCCCAGCTTCTGCTGCTGGAGCGCCTGTGCGTTCTCGTTGGCCGCCTGGACCGCCGCGACCACCAGGTCGGCGAGGGTCTCGGTGTCCTCCGGGTCCACGGCCTTCGGGTCGATGACGAGGGCGCGCAGTTCGCCGGAACCGGTGACGGTCGCCCTCACGAGACCGCCGCCGGCCTGGCCCTCGACCTCCGCCACGGCCAGTTCCTCCTGGGCCGCCGCGAGGTCCTGCTGCATCTTCTGGGCCTGCTGAAGCAGCTGCTGCATGTTGGGCTGGCCACCACCGGGAATCACAGGTACTCACTCCGTACGTCACAACGGCTGCGGATCGCCTTCGGGGAAGGCTCGGTCAATCCGAGCCTACGTGCTCCCCGGGCGCCGCGCCCTACGCCGGGAGGACCAACTCTTTCGGGTGAGAAGCCGGGCGTGCGCGTCCCTGATGAAGCCCTCCTTGCGGGCGGAAAACGCGGGATTCGTTGTCCATCGCGTGTCATTCGAAGGTAGGAAGAGCATGCGCACCATTGCGCACACGCGCATCACACGTCAGCGCAGGCAGAGGGAGTGCCGGGTGAGTCAGCCGGAGATGCAGCCCGAGGGGCCACCCCGGGATCCCGCAGAGGACGGCGACCTCACCGGGCGGCCGTTCCCTCTCGGGGACTGGGGAGAGCCCGCCGAGCGGCTCGACGAGCTCTACCGGCGGGTGGAGGCCGATGCGCTGCGCACGGCCGAGTGGTACCTGTCCGACCGGGCCTGGAAGCGCCGGGGCGCGCGGACGCTGCGGGCGGGCGCGGCCGTCGGCGCCGTCACGGGCGCGGCGATGCCGCTGCTGGAGCTGACGGGCTCCGCCCCGGGCGCGGCCTCGTACGGCTACCTGTCGCTGCTGCTGGCCGCGGCCTGCCTGGCCTGCGACCGGTTCTTCGGGCTGACCTCCGGCTGGATGCGGGACGTGGCGACGGCGCAGGCCGTGCAGCGGCGGCTGCAGACGCTCCAGTTCGACTGGGCCTCGGAGAACGTGCGCGAGGTACTGGGACCCACCGAGGGGACGGCCAGTGAGGCCGCCGAGCGGTGCCTGACGGTGCTGCGCCGCTTCTCGGAGGACATCACGGAGCTCGTGCGCTCGGAGACGGCCGACTGGATGGTGGAGTTCCGGGCCGGGTCGGCGCCGCTTCTGATGCAGTCCCTGGCCGGGGCGCCCGCCCGCCCGGACCCGGGCGTCCCCCCGGCCCGTTTCCCGCTGCCGCCGGGCACCCGCCCCAACATGCCCCGGCAGCGGCCCCCGGAGCAGCCGCGCTGAGCACGGGGACGCGCCGCTCTCGGGACGGCGCGCCGGTGCACCGGTGGGGCGGGGCAGGCGGGTCAGGCGGGTCAGGCAGGGCAGGCGGGTCAGGCGGGTCAGGCAGGGCAGGCGGGTCAGGCGGGTCAGGCGGGTCAGGCAGGGCAGGCGGGTCAGGCGGGTCAGGCAGGGCAGGCGGGTCAGGCGGGTCAGCTGAAGATGATCATCGAGCCCTGGCCCAGGCTGCGGGTCGCCGCCGCGTGCAGGCCCAGCCACACGTGCCGCTCCCGGGCGAAGGGGCTCTCGTCGTACGGCACGGGTCCCGCGGGCTCCTCCAGCGAGGTCGGCCCCCCGGGCGGCGCCGGAGCGGCGGGCGGGTTCGCCGGGTCTATCCCGATCGCGGGGGCGACGAAGGCGAGCTCCCGCAGCAGCCCCTGCGCCGAGCCCAGCGGGCCGCCCCCGGCCAGCAGCTCCTCGTTCGCCAGCGGAGCCGCGAAGTCCACCGGGACGTACGCCCCCGCGTGGTCGTAGTGCCACACCAGGTGCGACTGCTGCGCCGTGCCCTCGAACATCTCCAGCAGCTGCTCGTAGTCCCCGCCCAGCTCGTCCACCGGCGTCACCGGCAGCCCGCAGACCTGGAGCAGGTACGCCCGCCGCAGGAAGTGCAGGGCGTCGTAGTCGAAGCCGGCCACCGGGGCCACGTCCCCGCTCAGGCCCGGCATGTACGCGAACACGGGCACCGACGGCAGACCCGCCTCGCCCAGCGCCTTGTCGTACGAGGCGATCTCTTCCGCGAAGGGGTTGTCGGGGCTGTGGCACAGCACGTCGACAAGAGGGACCAGCCACAGGTCACAGGCCACGTGGGCTCCGATCAGTCGTTGCCGCCGATCGGGCCAGGGTAATGCTCCGGACACGCTCCGCGAAGGGGTGCGGGGGGACCTAGCCGGGCGGGCCGGCGGCGTCAGAGGCTCGCGGCCCAGTCCAGCCCGTGCTGGTTGTACGCGCGCACGATGCGCCGTACCTCGTCGGCGTCGGCCAGCGTCACCGCGTCCACCAGCTCGTTGTGCCCGTCCCAGAGCGCGGCGCGCAGCTCGGGGGCCTCCTGGAGGTGGGGCACCGAGAAGACCCAGCACTGCACGCGGATGCGGTGCAGGAAGTCCGAGATGTAGGGGTTGCCGACCAGCTCGCTCAGCTCCCGCCAGAAGCGCAGGTCGTAGCCGATCAGCACTTCGAGCGAACCGCTGCGCGCCGCCCGCCGCGCCTCCTCCGCACGGCGGCGCACGGAGACCAGCAGTTCTCCCGTGCCGAGCGGGGCGCCGCGCTCGACGAGCCGCCGGAAGATCCCGTCGAGGACCAGCGTCCGGGCCTCGATCATCCCCCGGAAGTCGTCGACGGTGTAGACCCGCACCCGGAATCCCCGGTGCTGCACCGACTCCAGCAGTCCCTGCGCCGAGAGGTCGACCAGCGCCTCGCGGACCGGGGTGGCCGAGACCTCGTACTGCTCGGCGATCTGTTTCACCGTGAACTCGGTCCCCGGAGGGAGACGCCCCGCGAGCACCTCGTCACGCAGCGCGTCCGCTATCTGCTGCCGAAGCGTGTTGCGGGTGACACCTCCGCTCCGGCTGCCTGGCATAAGGGTCCGTCTCCTCCGTAGAACTTCGGACACCTTAGGCCAGGCAACGCGGCCGAAACCGAGCGGTCTAGAGCCGGTATGCGGATATGTCGCCCGCTGTCCGGACCCTCACGCCCCGACCGTGTGGCGGTCGGCCACCGTCAGCGCCTCGTCGAGGAGGGCCAGGCCTTCCTTGGCCTCGGCCTCCGTCACGGTGCACGGCGGGACGACGTGCGTCCGGTTCATGTTGACGAAGGGCCACAGCCCGGACGCCTTGCAGGCGGCCGCGAATTCGGCCATGGGGGCGTTGGCGGCACCCGAGGCGTTGTACGGGACGAGCGGCTCGCGCGTCTCCTTGTCGCGTACGAGTTCCAGCGCCCAGAAGACGCCGAGCCCGCGGACCTCCCCGACGGAGGGGTGCCGCTCGGCGAGGTCGGCCAGCCCCGGGCCGATCACCTCGGCGCCGACGCGGGCGGCGTTCGCGACGACGCCCTCCTCCTCCATGGTGTTGATCGTGGCGACGGCGGCGGCGCAGGCCAGGGGGTGGCCGGAGTACGTCAGCCCGCCCGGGTAGGGGCGGGTGGCGAAGGTCTCGGCGATGGCGGCGGAGATGGCGACGCCGCCGAGCGGCACGTAGCCGCTGTTCACGCCCTTGGCGAAGGTGATCAGGTCGGGGGTGACGTCCCAGTGGTCGGCGGCGAACCAGGCACCGGTGCGCCCGAAGCCCGACATGACCTCGTCCAGGACGAAGACGATGCCGTGGCGGTCGCAGAGCTCGCGCACGCCGGCCAGGTAGCCGGGCGGCGGGGTCATGATCCCGGCCGTACCGGGCACCGACTCGAGGATGATCGCGGCCACGCTCTGCGGGCCCTCGAAGGCGATCGTGTCGGCGAGGTGGGCGAGGGCGCGCTCGCACTCCTCGGCCTCGGTGGTGGCGTGGAAGGGCGAGCGGTAGAGGAACGGTCCCCAGAAGTGGACGACACCGGCGGAGGCGGTGTCCGAGGGCCAGCGGCGCGGGTCGCCGGTCAGGTTGATCGCGGCGGCGGTGGCCCCGTGGTACGAGCGGTAGGCGGAGAGCACCTTCTGACGGCCGGTGTGCAGCCGGGCCATGCGGACGGCGTTCTCCACGGCCTCGGCGCCGCCGTTGGTGAAGAAGATCTTGTCGAGGTCGCCCGGGGTGCGCTCGGCGATGAGGCGTGCGGCCTCGGAGCGGACGTCCACGGCGAAGCCCGGCGCCAGGGTGCAGAGCCTGGCGGCCTGCTCCTGGACGGCCGCGACCACCTTGGGGTGCTGGTGGCCGATGTTGGTGTTGACCAGCTGGGAGGAGAAGTCGAGGTAGCGGTTGCCGTCGTAGTCCCAGAAGTACGAACCCTCGGCGCCGGCCACGGCCAGCGGGTCGATCAGGGACTGGGCGGACCACGAGTGGAAGACGTGAGCGCGGTCGGCGGCCTTGACGGACGCGCCGGTGACATGAGGGGTCATGCGGTCACGCTAGAAGTGCGCAGGTCGGAAGGGATATCGGCGGACTGTATGCGGGTGGGGGGCGGCTCTCGGCAGTCTGTCTGCCGGCGCGGTCATTGACAGCACACTCCCAAAATGACAGCCTACTGTCATAAACTTCGTCCTGCGTCCGGAGGCGAGCACCATGACCGAGACCCCCGCCAAGCCCGTCCACCTCGCGGTCTACGACACCTGGGCGGACTGGGAGACCGGCCACACCACCGCGCACCTCGCCCAGCGCGGCCACGCGATCCGCACCGTCGGCTTGGCCGCCGGCACCCCCGTGACCACGATGGGCGGGGTCCGGATCCTGCCCGACCTGTCCCTCGCCGACCTGCGGCCCGAGGACTCCTCGCTGCTGGTCCTGAGCGGCGCCGCCCTCTGGGACACCGGCGACGACCTGGCCCCCTTCGCGGCCAAAGCCCGCGAGTTCCTGGCGGCCGGAGTGCCGGTCGCGGCCATCTGCGGAGCCACGGCGGGCCTCGCGCGGGAGGGCCTGCTGGACGACCGCCCGCACACCAGCGCCGCCGCGTCCTACCTCGCGGGGCAGCCCGGGTACGGCGGCGCCGGGCAGTACGCGGAGGCCGACGCCGTGACGGCGGGCGACCTGATCACGGCCGGTCCGACCGAGCCGGTGGCCTTCGCCCGCGAGGTCTTCGCCCGGCTCGGGGTGTACAAGCCGGACGTGCTCGACGCCTGGTACCGGCTCTTCCACGACTCCGACGCGAGCGCGTTCCCGGTCCTCATGGCGGCCGCGGAGGCGGGCGATGCCTGACCCGCTCTCCGTGCCGGCCCGGCAGGACCTCCTCAGCCGCACCGCGCTCGGCGTCTTCCGGCTCAACGGCCAGTTCCTCTCCGTCTCGGAGGAACTGGCCCGCCCGGCCGGACTGACGGCCGCGCGCTGGCAGGTGCTGGGCGCCGTACTGCGGGAGCCCCTGCCGGTCGCCGGCATCGCCCGCGCCATGGGGATCACCCGGCAGAGCGTGCAGCGGGTCGCCGACCTGCTGGCGGCCGACGGTCTCGCCGAGTACGTCCGGAACCCGGCCCACCGGCGCGCGAAGCTGCTCCGCCCGACGGAGGCGGGCCGCGCGGCGATCGCCCGCATCGACCCGGGCCACGCGGAGCTGGCGACCCGGCTGACGGCGGCCCTGGGGGAAGCCGGCCTGGCCGAGACGGCCGCCGCGCTGGAACGCCTCTCGGCGGCCCTGGCGGCCATCGCGTCGGAGGACGAGGACGCCTCCTGAGCCCCGCGGCCATCGCGTCGCGGGACGAGGACGCCTCGTGATCCCCGCGGCCATCGCGTCGCGGGACGAGGACGCCTCGTGAACCCCGCGGCCATCGCGTCGCGGGACGAGGACGCCTCCTGAACCCCGCGGCCATCGCGTCGCGGGACGAGGACGCCTCCTGAACCCGGCGGGCGGCCGTGGCCATGGCCGCGCGCCCGCCGGCTCCCTCCCGCCGCGGGCCGCACCGCACTACGCTCGGCCCGTCCGGCCGCCCAGGGGGAAGGGACCACCCGGCGATGGAACAGCTCCACCCCGCCGATCCGCACCACATCGGCCCCTACCGCCTCCTGTCCCGGCTCGGGGCCGGCGGCATGGGGCAGGTCTACCTCGCGCGTTCCGATCGCGGCCGCACCGTCGCGGTCAAGCTCGTCCACCCCGGCCTGGCCCTCCGCGAGGAGTTCCGCTCCAGGTTCCGCCAGGAGGTCGCCGCCGCCCGGCGCGTCGGCGGCGACTGGACCGCGCCCGTCCTCGACGCCGACACCGAGGCGGCGACCCCCTGGTTCGCCACCGGCTACGTCGCCGGACCGAGCCTGCGCCAGGTCGTGGCCCACGACTTCGGCCCGCTCCCCGCCCGCACGGTACGGATCCTCGCGGCCGGACTCGCGTACGCCCTCCAGGACATCCACCGCGCCGGGCTGATCCACCGCGACCTGAAGCCCTCCAACGTACTGCTCACCCTCGACGGCCCCCGCGTCATCGACTTCGGAATCGCCCGCCCCCTGGAGGACGCCGACAGCGGGATGACCCGGGCCGGCGAACTCATCGGCTCGCCCGGGTTCATGGCCCCCGAGCAGGTGCGCGGCGAACCGGTCACCCCGGCCTGCGACGTCTTCTGCCTCGGCGCCGTCCTCGCCTACGCGGCCTCCGGACGGCTACCGTTCGGCGACGCGGAACACCCCGGCGGGACCGCCGCGCTGCTGCTGCGCATCGTCGAGGCCGAACCCGACCTGGGCGGCGTACCGGCGGGGCTGCGTGAGCTCGTCGCGGACTGCCTGCACAAGGATCCCGCCGCGCGGCCGGACCCGGAGGCCGTCCTGGCCCGCGTGGGGGCCGGCGACACGGTGTCCGACGGGCGGGCCCTGGAACCCTGGCTGCCGACACCGCTCGTGGCGCAGCTGGGGCGGCAGGCCGTGCGGTTGCTCGACCGCGAGGACGCCGGGCCGGCGTCCGCTCCCGGCGCGGGGCCGGGCGGCGTCACCCCGTGGGCCCCGACGGTCCCGGGTGGCTCTGCGGTTCCGGTGGCCCCTGTGACCCCGTCGGTTCCTGTGGCTCCTGTGGCCCCGTCGGTTCCTCTGGTTCCTTTGGACGCGGCGGCCACGGTGGCCTCGGTGGCCCCTCCCCCCTCAGCCGTCCCGCCTTTACCGCCCGCGCCGGCCGCGGGCTCCGCCACCACTCCCTTCCCGGCCGGCTTCCCGGGCCACGGCCACCACCCCTACGGGCCGCCGCCCGCCGTTCCCCCGTCCCGCCCGGGGACCGCGTCGACGGGGTTCCTCGCCGCCGTCGCGGTCGTCGTCGCCGCGGCCGCGGGAGGCACGGTGTACGCCGTGATGAGCGAGGACCCCACGTCCCCGCCGCCGGTGACGGCCACCGGCAGTCCGGGCGCCCCGGGGCCCGGATCCGCTTCCGGATCGGGGTCCGGGTCCGGGTCCGGTTCCGCATCCGCTCCGGCCGCCGGCAGCCCGGGAAACGGGACCCCGGCGGGCCGGCTCCCGCAGGCCTACGCCGGCACCTGGCGGGCCACCTCCGGCTCCACCAGCTGGCGCCTCACCCTCACGCCCGGCGCCGTCGGCGACTCCGTCATGACCCTGCGGGTCGAGAACCCGGCGTACTCCTGCTCCTGGCGGGCCTCTCTGCGCAGCGCCCCGGACCCGGTGGAACTCGACGCCTCCACCGTCACCTCCGGAACCCCTCCCACCTGTACCCCGGGTGGCTGGAGCCGACTGCTGCTGCTGTCCGACGGAAGCCTGCTCCGCGAGCTGGACGGGGGAGCCAACCCCCCTCTCAGGTATGACAGGGAGTAGCGGGAAGCCGTTTGTGTCGAAGTCAATAAGCCTGCAAACAGACCTTGTTGCGTACGAGGCGCCCATCGCACACTGCGGCACATGGAGCCCTTGAAGGTAGTGGCACGACTGTGGGAGCGGATCGAGGCACGCGACTGGGACGGCGTGGCCGGGCTCGTCGCCGAGGACGCGGTCATCGAATGGCCGGTCAGCGGTGAGCGGATCGTCGGCAGAACCAACTTCATCGCCGTTCTCAGGGACGAGGCGGACGGCACGGGCGGCGCGGGCGGAGCCGTCGGCGCGGACGGCACGGGCGGCGCGGACGGCGCCGAAGAGCGGTCCATCGGCTCGGTCGAGGTCCTGCGCATCCTCGCGGACGGAGACCTCGTCGTCACCGAGGTGGAGATACCCGAGGACCACGTCCTCTACCGGGCGGTATCACTGTGGACGGTGCGCGACGGACAGGTCGTCGGAGCGCGCGAGTACTGGACGAGCCCTGGACAGGACCCTGCGCCCCGCTGGAGAGCCGTTTACGTCGAACCCCTGGTGGCAGACTGAGCCGTGTGCTCACGCAACTCGCCGCGGCCACCGGCGTCCTCGCCCTGCTGACCCTCGTGCCCGGCCCCGACATGGCCATCGTGACCCGGCGGGCCGTCTCGAGGGGACGGGCCGACGGGCTGCGCACCGTCGGCGGGATCGCCGCCGGGCTGCTGCTGTGGGGCGCCCTCACGGTGGCCGGGCTCGCGGCGCTGCTCGCCGCCTCGGCCGAGGTGTACCTCGTGGTCAAGCTGGCGGGAGCGGCGTACCTCTGCTTCCTCGGCGCGCAGTCCCTGCGCCGCCCGGGCGCCGGGGCCGTCCTGGACGACGCCGCCCCCGAACCGGGCGGCCGCACCACGCGCGGCCGGGGCGGTGCCTGGCGCACCGGCCTGGTCAGCAACGCCCTCAACCCGAAGATCGCCGTGTTCTACACCGGTCTGCTGCCCAGCCTCGCGCCGCCGGACCTGAGCCCGGCGGCGGGGATGGCGCTCCTCGTCCTGGTCCACGTGCTGCTGACGCTCGCCTGGCTGGGCACGTACGTCTACGTCCTGTCGCGCGCGCGGCGGTTCTTCACGCGGCCGCGCGTCCGCCGGACGATGGACCGGGTGACGGGCATCGTCCTGATCGGCTTCGGCGTGCGCGTGGCCACGTCCTCGACGTAGCTCCCGGGTAGGGGGCCTAGGCGAGCAGGCGGTCGAGTTCCTCGGTGATGGCGGTCCTCGTCCCGTCGTGGCGGGGTGCCAGCGCGTGGCGGTCGCCGCGCCAGCACTCCTCGTCCTCGTAGAGCCAGACCGGCATCCGGACGAGGTCCTCGGGCTCCCAGTCGTAGCGGGGCCAGATGTGGGCGTGCAGGTACGGGTCGGTGTTGCCGAGGATCTCGATGTTCACGCGGCGGAAGGCCGGGTCGAGCCGCGCGCAGGCGCGCTCGACGGCCTCGGCGAGCCGCTCCAGGTCGGTGAGGTAGGCGACCCGGCGCGCCGGGGCCAGCTCCGAGAGGCGGGTCACGGCGGGATCGTCGGTCAGCAGCACCGAGTACCCGGGCAGGAACTGCCGGTCCCCGATGACCGCGAATCCGGCGTCGAGGCGGCGCAGGACGGTGGGGTTCTCGCCGCGGTGGGCGCTGCCGATGCGGTCGCGGCGCCAGTCGGTGTCGTTCATCCCTAGACCCTAACCGGCGGCCCCAGCAGGCCCGTTTGCCGTCGGCGCTGCTGCGGGGCGGGGTGCTGGTGCGTCGGCGCCGGGCTCGTGAACCGGTGGAGAGCGGCTGTGCGCTGGCTCTCGGGTACTGCCGGTCATACCTGAGAGCCACCTCTGAGGTCCGCTCCGCAGCGTGACGCCGACGAGGGGTCCCGATTCCTAACTTCGTTCGCGGGAGCGGGCACCTGCCCGTCCTTGGGGCGAAGGACAGGAAGAGGAACCCGACATGAGCACTGGCAACCGTCTCCGCCGCACCCTGCTCGCCGGTCTCGTCGCCGCGGCCGTCGTGCTCCCGGTGTCCGCCGCCGCGTCCCCGCGGATCCCGGCACCGGTGCCGGGTGCCGTCCCCGAGTCCGCCACCCCGCAGACCCGGTACGCGGCCGCCCTCGCCGGCATCACCGAGGCGGCGCGGACGGCCGCGGACGCGGGCCACGACGGCCGGGCGTCCAGGCTGCGCGAGATGGCGGGCTCCGGAGCGCAGTTCCTCGCCTTCGACGGCCGCGGACAGGGCCGCGCGATAGAGGTGTTCGGCGATCTGGGCGGTGCGGACCGGATCGCGGTCCTGGTACCGGGTTCCGATACGAACCTGGACACCTACCAGCGTTTCCGCGAGGGGGCGCGCTCCCTCGAGCAGCGGCTCCGGGCCGAGCATCCGCGCTCGGCGGTGGTGGCCTGGCTGGGTTACGACACGCCGGCCACGGTGAGCACCACCGTCCTGACCGCCGCCCGTGCCGACCGGGCCGCGGCCGAACTGCGGGTCTTCCTCTCCGGGTTGCGGGGCCTGATCCCGGCCGGTGCCCGGGTCTCCCTGCTCTGCCATTCGTACGGCTCGGTGGTCTGCGGGCGGACCCGTACCGGTCCCGAGGTCACGGACATGGCCCTGTACGGCAGCCCGGGCACGGGAGCGGCCTCCGTCTCGGAGCTGCCGACCACCGCCCGGGTGTGGGCCGGGCGGGGTTCCGGTGACTGGATCGGCGGGGTTCCCCACGTCCGGCTCGGCGGGGTCGGGTTCGGCACCGATCCGGTGGATCCCGCGTTCGGGGCGCGCCCCTTCGCGGCGGGCTCCGCCGGGCACAGCGACTACCTCAGGCCCGGCACCGAGTCCCTCGTCGGCCTGGCCCGCGTCGTCCTCGGAACGGAGGCCCCGCATGCGTAGGCTGCACCGCCGCTGGGCGGACCTCGCGGACCGCGTGGACAGCGCGACCCCGGCCCACCGGGACCGGTCCGTGGACGCCCTTCGGGCGCTGGCGATCCTCGGGGTGGTCCTCGGGCACTGGCTCGTGACCTCGCTGACCAGTACGGACGGGGGTCTGCGCGGGACGAGTCCGCTGGCCCACATGCCCTGGCTGGCGCCGGTCTCCTGGGTGTTCCAGACCCTGGCCGTGTTCTTCCTGGTGGGTGGGCACGTCGCGGCCCACGGCTACGCGGCGGCGCGGGCGCGCGGGATCACGTACGGGAGCTGGGCCGGCCGGCGGCTGGGCCGGCTGTTCCGTCCGGTGGCGGCGGTGCTCGTGCTGTGGGCCGTCGTGGCGGCCGGGCTGATGCTGGGCGGCGCGGAGTGGGACACCGTCCGGACCCTGCTCCGGCTGGTGTGGTCGCCGCTGTGGTTCCTGCTGGTGTTCGCCGCGCTGACCGCGGCCACCCCGCTGGTGGCCCGACTCAGCCCGCTGTGGCCCGTGGCCGTGGTCGCGGGCGTCGACGTGTGGAGGTTCGGCCTGGGCGGGCCGGAGTGGATCGGCTGGGTCAATGTCGCGGCGGGCTGGCTCGTCCCCTACACCCTGGGCGCCGCCTGGGCCGGGGGCTCGTTCACCCGGCGCCGTCCGGCCCTGCTGCTGCTGGGCGGGGGCGCGGCCGCCACCGCCGCACTGGTCCTGTGGGGTGGATATCCGGCGTCGATGGTGGGGGTGCCCGGGGCGGCGGTGTCCAACCTGAACCCTCCGACGCTTGCCGCCGTGGCCTTCGGGCTGGCCCAGTGCGGGCTGGCCCTGCTGGTGCGCGGTCCGCTGGCGGGGGCCATGCGGAGCCGGCCGCGGACCTGGGCGAAGGTGGCCCTGATGAACCTGTCCGCGATGACCGTCTTCCTCTGGCACCAGACCGCGATGATGTCCGTCACCGCTCTCGGGCTGCTGGCCCCGTCCGACCTGCCCGGCCTGCACACGGTTCCCGGCACGGCGGGCTGGATAGCCGCCCGGCTGCTGTGGCTTCCGGTGTTCGCGGCGGCCCTGGCCGTCTGCTGGGCCGCTTTCCACGTCCACGAGCGGCCGCGCGGCCGCCGGTCCCCGCGGACGGTCCGCACCGGATCGGCGTCGCGGCCCCGCGGCCCCCTGAGTCCGTCCGGCCGGGAGACCGCCCATGCCTAGTCTGGCCCGTGTGACCCAGCGATCCGTCCCGCCCGCCGAGCCGTCGACCGCCGAGGCTGGCGCCGCCCTGCTCCAGGAACTGTTCACCCTGCGGCGGGATCCGCTGCCGAAGATGTCGCGGCCCCGGTGGCTGAGCCGGCTGCCGCAGGTGGTGGTCGTGTACCTGGCCGTCTTCTTCGGTTTCCTGACCAACCAGCAGCTCTTCGAGCACTACCACGTCACGGGCGGACCACCCGTGGTCATGTCCCTCCTGACCGGGCTGTCGATCGGGCTCGCGCTGTCGCGGCCGGTCGCCGCCTGGTGGCTCGGCCTGATCACGACGGGACTGATCGCCTACGTGATCCACGATCACGTCGGGCAAGGGCAGACCTGGCCGTGGATGCCGGGTGCGGTGCTCTCCTTCATCCCGCTGGTCCTGCTGGTCGCCCTGCGGGTGCCGGCCCGGGTGACCGGAGCGGTCGTGGCCGTCTCCCTGGCCTTCACCGGGCTGGCCGAACTGTTCTTCAGGCCGGAGCTGAGCGCCAGCAGCTTCTTCCTGTCCGGCCTCGTCTTCGGTTTCACCGGGCTCCTCGGATACGCCCTGCGGGCGACGCGGCTGGCCCGTGGCCGGCTCGTCGCACAGGAGACGCTGACGGAGGAGGAGCGGGCGCGGCGGACGCTGCTGGAGGAGCGCAGCCGCATCGCCCGCGAGCTCCATGACGTGGTCGCCCATCACATGTCGGTGATCTCCATCCAGGCGCAGGTGGCCCCCCACCTGGTGGAGAACCCCTCGGCGGAGCTGAAGGAGAACCTCGCGGGCATCCGGCAGAACGCGCTGGAGGCCCTCACGGAATTGCGCCGCGTCCTCGGCGTACTGCGCTCCGAGCAGGCGGACGATCCTGCGGACCCGCACCATCCGCAGCCCACCCTCGCCGAGCTCGACGCCCTCGTGGACAACGTGCGGGGCGCCGGGCTGGAGGTGACCGCGGAGATCGCCGGCATACGGCGGCCGCTGGCCCCCGGTGTGGAACTCACCGCCTACCGGATCGTGCAGGAGGCCCTGAGCAACTGCCTGCGGCACGCCCCCGGTTCCCGGGTGGAGGTGGGCATCGCCTACGGGCCACGCGACCTGCACCTGTGCGTCGCGAACTCCGCCCCGACCCGGCCCGCCCCGCCCTCGCCCGGGACCGGGCACGGGCTGCTCGGCATGCGGGAACGGGCGGGCATGCTGGGGGGCGAACTGGCCGCGGGCCCGCGGCCCGGCGGCGGGTACGAGGTGAGCGCCGTCCTCCCGCTGGATCCGCCGGGAGGTCAGCCCTCCGACATGAAGAAGGACGTATGAGCACTCCGATCAGGGTGATGATCGCCGACGACCAGATGATGGTCAGGCAGGGTTTCACCGTCCTGCTGAACGCAGAGCCCGGCATCGAGGTGGTCGGCCAGGCCGTGGACGGCGCGGACGCCGTGACGAAGGCCGGCGAACTCGTCCCGGACGTGGTCCTGATGGACATCCGCATGCCGGGGATGGGCGGCATCGAGGCCACCTCCGTCATCACGGGCACACCGGGTTCGGCGGTGAAGGTCCTGGTGCTGACCACCTTCGACCTGGACGAGTACGTGTACGAGGCGCTGCGCGCGGGCGCCTCCGGCTTCCTCCTGAAGGACGCCTCCGCCGCCCAGCTGGCCGAGGCCGTGCGGGTGGTCGCGGCCGGGGAGGCCCTGCTGTCACCGAACATCACGAGACGGCTGATCACCGAGTTCTCCCGGCTGGGCGCTCCGCGCGCACCGTCCAGGGCGCGGATCGAGGAGCTGACGGAGCGGGAGACCGAGGTGCTGTCGCTGATCGCCCAGGGCCTGTCCAACGCGGAGATCGCGGCGCACCTCGTGGTGGCCGAGCAGACGGTGAAGTCCCATGTGGGACGGATCCTGTTGAAGCTCGGACTGCGGGACCGGACCCAGGCCGCGGTGTTCGCCTATGAGACGGGGCTGGTCCGCCCGGCGGGCTACTGAGGGCCCCGCGTAGTACCTGAGAGGGAGGCCGACATATCCCCTTCAGCGGCGACGCGGTCGAGGGCGGCGGCGGCCTACGGTTTGGACATGACCGAGACGACCACCGGGGTGAGCCCCCGGCCCCCCGAACTGCGGCTGGCTTCAGGCTTGATCCAGAGCCTGCGGGACGACCTGCTCACCGATGCCTTCGCCTACCGGCCGCTTCCCCCGATGCGTACGGACGGACCTCTGGTGCGCCGGCTGCCGCGGGGGATACGCGCCAAGGCGGCCTACCTGCCGCATGTGGTGGTGGTCGCCACGGCGTTCTTCGTCACCGTGCTCGCGAGCAGCGACGGCCTGTACGGCGGTCCGCCGCTCCAGTTCCTGCTGCTGGGGCTCCTGGCGGCGGCACCGGTACTGATGACCCTGGTGCGGCCCGCGGGTGCGTTCTGGGTGGTACTGGCCGTGACCACCGCCCTGTCGATGGTCTCCGACCGGACCATGACCTGGCCCTGGTCGCCGAGCACCTTCCTCGCGACCCTGGCCGTCATGACCTTCGTGGCCGTGCGGGTCCGGCCCCGGGCCGCCGGGTGGATGTGGGTCATCACCCTGCTGTACGGGACGGTCCTTCCGGTCCTGGTGGGGGACGGGGACGGCACCACGGTCGCGCCGATGGCCTTCTTCTCGGCGGTCGCCCTGCTGGCGGTGACGGTCCGCAACACCCGCAGGGAGGCGCGGCGGGCGGTCATCGCCCAGCAGGAGGAGACGGCCGTGGAGCGGGACCGGCGGACCCTGCTCGAGGAACGGACGACCATCGCGCGGGAGCTGCACGACGTGGTCGCGCACCACATGTCGGTGGTGGCGATCCAGGCCGAGGCGGCCCCGTACCGGGTGAAGAATCCGCCGCCGGAGCTGGAGGCTGCCTTCGTCACCATCCGGGAGAACGCGGTGGCGGCTCTGACGGAGCTGCGCCGGGTGCTGGGTGTGGTGCGGTCCGCGGACTACGAGGCGCCGGACGCCCCGCAGCCGACGCTCGCTTCCCTGGACGGGCTGCTGGCGAATGTGCGGGAGGCGGGGCTGCGGGTGGACAAGACGGTCACGGGGGCGGTGCGCGAGCTGCCGCAGGGCGTGGAGCTGTCGGCGTACAGGATCATCCAGGAGGCCCTGAGCAACAGCCTGCGGCACGCCCCGGGGGCGGTGGCCGGGGTGGAGGTGTCGTACGTGCTGGGCGGGCTGGGGATACGGGTGGTCAACGGCCCGGCGGCCGGTGACGTCCGGCCTTCTCCGGGCGCCGGGCACGGGATCACCGGGATGCGGGAGCGGGTGGCCATGCTGGAGGGGGAGATGACGGCCGGGGAGACCGCGGCGGGCGGGTACGAGGTGGCCGTCTTCATACCGGTGCGCAATCGGCCCCGGTCGGAGGAGGAGCCGGTATGACGATCCGGGTGCTGATCGTCGACGACCAGATGATGGTCCGCGAGGGTTTCTCCGTCCTGCTGAACGCGATGGAGGGCATCGAGGTCGTCGGAGAGGCGGTCGACGGCAGGCAGGCCATCGCGCAGGTGGCGGCCCTGAGACCGGACGTGGTGCTGATGGACATCCGGATGCCGGAGCTGAACGGCCTGGAGGCGACGCGGCAGATCGTGGCGGCGGACTCGGACGCGAAGGTGCTGGTCCTGACGACCTTCGACCTCGACGAGTACGTGTACCAGGCGCTGCGGGCGGGGGCGTCCGGGTTCCTGCTGAAGGACGCCTCCGCCCGGCAGCTGGCGGAGGGGGTGCGGGTGGTGGCGGCCGGAGAGGCACTGCTGGCCCCGTCGGTGACGAAGCGGCTGATCGCGGAGTTCTCGAAGCTGTCGGAGGTGCGGAGGGCCGCGGACCCGTCAGGAGTGGCGGAGTTGACGGAGCGGGAGACGGAGGTGCTGGTGCTGATCGCGCAAGGGCTGTCCAACGGGGAGATAGCGGACCGGCTGCTCGTCGCGGAGTCCACGGTCAAGACGCATGTGAGCCGGATCCTGGTGAAGCTGGGGCTGCGGGACCGGACCCAGGCCGCGGTGTACGCCTATGAAACCCGGCTGGTGACGCCCGGTTAGAGCGGGGCGCCCTTAGGGTGCGGGGATGGGTTTTGATCCGTGGGACGCCGCCTTCGTCGCCGATCCGTACCCCGCTTACCGGGAGTTGCGGGAGCAGGGCCGGGCTGTGTGGTGCGAGGCGACGGGTCAGTGGCTGGTGCCGCACTACGCCGACGTGAGCGCCCTGCTACGGGACCGGCGGCTGGGGAGGACGTACCTCCACCGGTTCAGTCACGAGGAGTTCGGGCGCGAGGCCCCGCCGCCGGAGCACGAGCCGTTCCACGTGCTCAACGGGAACGGCCTGCTGGACCTGGAGGACCCCGCGCATGCCCGGGTGCGGCGGCTGGTGTCGAAGGCGTTCACCCCGCGCAGGGTGGAGCGGCTCGCGCCGTCGGTCGAGCGGCTGGCCCGGGAACTGGTCGACGGGCTGCGGGACGCCGGAGGCGGGGACCTGCTCACGGCCGTCGCCGAACCCCTGCCGGTGGCGGTGATCGCGGAGCTCCTGGGGATCCCGGAGGCGGACCGGGGGCTGCTGAGACCCTGGTCGGCGGACATCTGCGGGATGTTCGAGCTGCGGCCCGACGCGGAGACCGCGCGGCGGGCGGTGACGGCGAGCGTGGAGTTCAGCGCGTACCTGCGCGAGCTGATCGCCGAGCGCCGCAAGGAGCCCGGTGCGGATTTGATCTCCGGGCTGATCGTCGCCCACGATGACGCCGGCCGGCTCAGCGAGCAGGAGATGATCTCGACCTGTGTCCTCCTGCTGAACGCCGGGCACGAGGCGACCGTGAACACCACGGTGAACGGCTGGTGGGCCCTGTTCCGCAACCCCGGGCAGCTTTCCGCCCTGCGGGCGGGCCCCGGAACGGTGAATCCGGAAAAGTTGTCCACAGCTGTGGATGAACTGATGCGCTACGACACACCCCTCCAGATGTTCGAGCGCTGGGTGCTCGACGACATCGAGGTCGGGGACACCGTCATCCCCCGGGGAGCCGAGGTGGCGCTGCTCTTCGGGTCCGCGAACCGGGATCCGGCGCGCTTCGAGGACCCGGACGCGCTGGACCTCGAGCGGGCCGACAATCCACACCTGACCTTCGGAGCGGGGATCCACTACTGCCTGGGCGCCCCCCTGGCCCGGCTGGAGCTGGTGGCCTCCTTCGGGGCACTGCTCGACGCGGGCGGCCCGCCGATGCGGCTCGTGCGGGAGCCGCGGTGGCAGGACGGCTATGTGATCCGGGGCCTGCGGGAGCTGCTGGTGGAGTTCTAGGGCCTGCGGGCGCAGCACCGAGCCCGGCCGCGCCGAGCGGGGGCGCACCGAGCCCGGCCGCGCCGAGCGGGGCGACGCCCACCGGGTGCGCCCCCGCTCGGGCCGGCCGTACGCCGCCTCACCCGGGCAGTGTCAGCGACCACGCGGACCGCCGCACCGTCCAGGTACGACGGCGCACCGGGCCGGCCAGGGCGTGGTCGGCCCGGTAGCGGAAGTCCTCCTCGGACATACCAGACACTCCGGACACCGTGACCGCCTCCGCGCGGCCCGTCAGCGGCAGCGCACCCGCCAGCCGGACCACCACTTCCGCCGGCCCCGCCCCGCCCCCGGCGGTCCGTACGGCCACGTCCTCCACGGGCCGGTCCCCGTCGGCCAGCACCACCCCGTCCACCTCCACCCGCAGCCGCTGCACCGGCCGCAGCGGAGCCGCCGGGCCCGGCAGCAGCGTCCGCAGCAGCGAGCGGTAGCCCCCGCCCCGCCGTACGGCGGTCACCGGCGGGCTGATCCGCAGCCCGCCCAGCACCACGCCGCCCCCGTCGTCGACCAGCAGGTCACGCGGCCGGGCCACCCCGTCCAGCGCCGCCCGGGCCGCCAGCACCGCCGACAGCGGCACCCCGAGCGAGCGGGCCAGCGCCAGGGACCCGGGCGCCCCCACCGGGACCAGCGAGACCACTCCGTCCCCCGGCTCCGGCTCCCGGTGCAGCAGCCCCACGGCCAGCACCAGTGCCCGGTCGTCCCCCACGATCACCGGCCGCCGATGACCCCGGCGGGCGAGGGCCCGCGCGAATTCCTCCTGCGAATCCGGGAGGCAGATTTTCGCCGCGGCTCCCGCTGACAACACATCCTTCGCGATTCGCACGGACTCGCCGTCAAGACGGCGGGCGACCGGGTCGACGAGCACGAGCAGGCCGCCTACCGGCGCGCCCGCATGGCTCATGGCGGGCTCTGGAGCCGACACCTCGGTCCTTCCTCGGGTAGCATCTTTGTGCAAGAGGCCCTTGCGCTATTGCGCCAGGGCCTTCGTCTATTCCGGGGTACCGGTCCGACGGCTCAGCCTGCGGTGTACATCGTCGTACGCCCCCTGACCTTGGACATGCCCCATCCGGAAGAGGTGTACGCCTGTGCCCGCTCTTGTGCTGCTCGGAGCTCAGTGGGGTGACGAGGGCAAGGGAAAGGCCACCGACCTGCTCGGTGGATCCGTTGACTATGTAGTGCGCTACCAGGGTGGCAACAACGCCGGCCACACCGTGGTCGTAGGCGACCAGAAGTACGCGCTGCACCTTCTCCCGTCCGGCATCCTCTCCCCCGGATGCACCCCGGTCATCGGCAACGGTGTCGTCGTCGACCCGGCCGTCCTGCTCTCCGAGCTGCGCGGTCTGAACGAGCGCGGCATCGACACCTCCAAGCTGCTCATCAGCGGCAACGCGCACCTGATCACGCCGTACAACGTCACCCTCGACAAGGTCGGCGAGCGCTTCCTCGGCAAGCGCAAGATCGGCACCACGGGTCGCGGCATCGGCCCGACGTACGCGGACAAGATCAACCGCATCGGCATCCGCGTCCAGGACCTCTACGACGAGTCGATCCTCACCCAGAAGGTCGAAGCGGCCCTCGAGGGGAAGAACCAGCTCCTCGCGAAGCTGTACAACCGCCGCGCGATCGAGGCCTCCGCGATCGTGGAGGAGATGCTCCAGTACGCGGACCAGATCAAGGGTTACGTCGCCGACACGACCCTGATCCTCAACAACGCGCTGGACGACGACAAGGTCGTGCTCTTCGAGGGCGGCCAGGGCACCCTGCTCGACGTCGACCACGGCACGTACCCCTTCGTCACCTCCTCGAACCCGACCGCCGGCGGCGCCTGCACCGGCACCGGCGTGGGCCCGACGAAGATCAGCCGCGTCATCGGCATCCTCAAGGCCTACACGACCCGCGTCGGCGCGGGCCCGTTCCCGACCGAGCTGTTCGACGAGGACGGCGAGGCGCTGCGCCGCATCGGCGGCGAGCGCGGTGTGACCACCGGCCGCGACCGGCGCTGCGGCTGGTTCGACGCGCCGATCGCCCGCTACGCCACCCGCGTGAACGGCCTGACGGACTTCTTCCTCACCAAGCTGGACGTGCTGACCGGCTGGGAGGAGATCCCCGTCTGCGTCGCGTACGAGATCGACGGCAAGCGCGTCGAGGAGCTGCCGTACTCGCAGACGGACTTCCACCACGCGAAGCCGATCTACGAGACCCTCCCGGGCTGGTCCGAGGACATCACCAAGGCCAAGACCTTCTCCGACCTGCCGAAGAACGCGCAGAACTACGTGAAGGCGCTGGAGGAGATGTCGGGCGCGCCGATCTCCGCGATCGGCGTCGGCCCCGGCCGCACCGAGACGATCGAGATCAACTCGTTCCTCTAGCCACGACGGCCGGGACGGCCGCACGGCCACGACGGCCACGACGGCCACGACGGCCACCTGTCCGAAGGGGCGGGGAGCGCACCGCGCACCCCGCCCCTTCGGCGTGCCCGGGAGCTGAAGACACGATTCGGCAGACCCGCGCGGACACGTACCGCGTGCGGTGGATCACGTTCGGTACAGTCGGCCCATTCGTCACCCACGGCTGGGGATTCCATGCACGATCTCCGCGCGCCGGCGCTCCCGGCGACCCGAGGCGAGGCGCTCGGCGCCGACGCCTACGCCGAGGACCTGCGGGCCCGCCGCGCGGCGATCCGCAACGGCGATTCCTGGTGGCTGGAGCGGCTCCAGCACGTCGAGGAGACCGGCGATCCGGCCCGCGAGGCGCTGCGCCGGGGCGACTGGCGGGAGGCGCTCCGGCTGATCGAGGCGGAACGCACCACCGCGCGCAGGGCCGCCGACGACGACAGCCGCAACGGCTCGCCCCTCCGCCGGCTGCGGGTGGTGGAGGAGCCGCTGTCCCCGTACGTGCAGTGGCAGCTGCACTGGCTGCACATGCGCGCCGAGGCCGGCCACCAGACGCGGGTGCTGTCCGCCGAGGAGTTCTCCTTCGCCGAGGCGGCGGGCGGCGGTCCGCTGCCGGAGATCGTGATCCTGGACGGCCGCGTCCTGTACGAGGTCCTCCACACTCCCGCCGGCGTCCACACGGGCAGCCGCCGGTACGAGGACCCGGCGATCGTCAGACCCTGGGAGGTGTACGTGAGACGGGCCTACGCGAGGGCCGAGGACCTGCGGACGTACTTCACCCACTCCGTCGCGCACCTGCCCCCGCCCCCGGCGGCGTGAGGAACGTTCCGGATTGTCCTCCCCGGACCTGTCACATCCGCGCTCTCCCGTCCGTCAGTGCGGTGAAGACACCGACCGAAGGAGAGCAGCAGCCATGACGAACACCTCCGCCACCGCCACCGCCCCCGGGTCTCGCGCATGTCCGACCCGGGCGAGGCCGAGCGTGCCGCGCTCGCGCTGGTGGAGGCCACCCTCCAGCCCGCCCCGCACGGCGGGGAGCGCGTCCCGGACGCGCTGTACGCCGAGGTGGCGAAGCACGACGACGAGAAGGCGCTGGCCACCCTCACCGTCGCGATCGGCCAGATCGGCTTCTTCATCGCGCTGGCCGTGATCGGCAAGCCCCAGCCGGTGGCCTCCCTCGCCGACCAGCGGTGGGACTGAGGCCCGGCGGCCGGCGCCGGGTCAGGACACCAGGGTCTGCTCCTCCAGTTCGGTCAGCCGCACGGTGCACAGGCCGCCGCGCGCGGTCCGCACGTCCGTGACCTTCAGCTGGGTCCCCGGGGAGAGGATGAACTCCTCCTCCTCGGTGAACGCGGAGAAGTCGCGGATGCCCACGGCCCGGGCGGGCACCACCTCGAAGAGCGTCCGCTTGCCGCGGCTGCCGAGGAACCCCCGGGCCACGCCGAGCTTGGGCGTGCAGGAGGACACGCCCCACCAGGTGACGGTGCGGCCCAGCGGGTACTGCGCCCGCAGGTCCAGTGCCACACCGCGGTACAGCGGCTCCGTGCGGGCGGGCAGTCCGGAGACCGCCGCGAACAGCAGCCGCAGGTACGGCAGGTAGGGGTCGAGGCGCGAGCGGTCCGGGCAGCGCAGGGCCGCGTTGAGCTCCCGGTAGAACGCGGACTCGCAGGTGTAGAGGTGGAGGGCGGAGACCGCGTCGGCGGACAGCCC
This sequence comes from Streptomyces sp. NPDC034086, assembly GCF_055575515.1. Lineage (NCBI taxonomy): Bacteria > Bacillati > Actinomycetota > Actinomycetes > Kitasatosporales > Streptomycetaceae > Streptomyces > Streptomyces sp. NPDC034086. The sequence goes on from NZ_JBVISM010000003.1 coordinate 192,333, forward strand.
GCCGGCCGCGCAGTCCGCCCGCGCCTTGCCGAACGCGTACGCCCGGTCGACGTGCCCGCCGAGACCGGGCAGCAGCCCGGTGACGGCCGCGACGGCCTCCCGGAACTCCATGAGCGGGGTGTCGAACACCCCGGTGATCGCGGGGAGGACGAGGCCCTCGTCCTTGACGCCGGCGAGGCGCTCCAGGTACAGCTGGTGCAGTTCCATCGTGGACGCGATGAAGGCGCCCATGCGGGCGGCGACGTCCGCACCGCCCGTCCCGCCGGTCCCGGTGGCGGCCCGCTCGTCCCACCCCTTGGCCGGCAGCCAGTCGACCGGCTCGGCGCCCACGGACGCGAGGGCGTCGTTGACCGTCGCGAAGTGGTCGCCGTCGCAGAAGACGTCGCCCTGGGCCGCGGGATTGGCGTGGTCGATGTGCCGGACCTCGACCTCCGGGTACTTCTTCTGGAGTTCGAGGACGACCTTCTTCAGGCTGCGCGCGTGTGCCCCCCACCAGGCGAAGACGACGCCGCGGTCCTCCTCGTCGGCGTCCTTCTTGGCCTTGAGGATCTCCTCGACGATCCGCTCGGCGACCGGCCGCCAGAAGGCGGTGTGCGGATCGGCCCCGCCCCGCGGCCCGCCGCACTCCGCGGTGAGCGCCGCGTTCAGCAGGAGCACGCCCTGGGTGAGCATCGCCTGGAACCATTCCGGCGGCTGTACGGTGTCCCGCTCCTCCAGGAGCGCGCGTATCCCGGCGATCGGCGTCTTCTTCGGAATTCCGTACTTCCACATCGCCGCCGCTTTGATGAGGCAGCGAATACTGACGACCCTGCCGAACTGGCTGTCCTTCCAGTCGTGGAAGGTGTTGTCGAACATGGCTATGCCCGTGGCGCTTTCCGGCCTCGGATACGGATTCTGCCCGAAGACGACGACCTTCCACTTGTGCGGTGGATTCGGCTTGAGCGCCTGGAAGGTCAGTTCGCGGACGGGCACGACGTCCGGGCTGCGGCCCGCACCGATGAACGCGGCGGCGCCCGGCTGTGCCTCGATGACCGGCTTGAGCAGCGGAAACCACGGTTCGCCGCCGCCCTTGAACAATTCGGCCAGGGCCAGCGGGTCATTCGGGTCGGGCTGTCCGGCGGGGGCCGGGGAGTTGTTTTCGGGCATGGTGAGGAACTCCGAAATGTCGAACCGGACTTCGAATCTTTCCGCAGGCTAGCAGCGGGCACTGACAGCGCTGATTGACCGTCATGAGGCTCTGTGCCGCGGTCGATTGTCAGTGGCCGCCGCTAACGTGGTGAGCGGTTCCGAAAGAGCGATGCCCAAGAGGAGTGGATGATGACCGAGGACCGCGTGCAGCCTGCGCTCAGGGTCGTACTGACCGACATCGACGCCGGTGTGGTGGAAGCCTGGCGGGCCGCCTTCGCCGACACCCCCGGGGTCGAGATCCGCCGGGGATCGATCCTCGACGAGGACGTCGACGCGTGGGTCAGCCCCACCAACTCCCGGGGCCGGATGGACGGCGGGGTCGACGCGGCCGTCAAGCGGTTCCTGGGAGCCGGCATCCAGCTGCGCGTGCAGCGGGCGATACGCGACCGGTTCGGGGGCAGCCTCCCGGTGGGGAGCGCGGTGTGCGTGCCGTCCGGGGCGGTCACCCCGCGGTTCCTGATCTCGACACCGACGATGGAGACGTCCTCGCAGAACGTCAGCGAGACCCTGAACGTGGCCCTGGCCTGCGCGGCCGCCTTCCAGGCGATCCACCAGCAGAACGAGACGCGGCCCGGCAGCATACGCTCGGTGGCGCTGGTCGGCATGGGCGCCCGGACCGGCCGCGTGCCGGCGCGGGTCTGCGCGAACCTGATGTGGACGGGCTACACGCTCTTCAACGACCACCGCTTCGAGGACTACGACGACCTGCGCGCGACGGTCACCGCGCAGCTGGACGACATGGAGGGCGCCCCGGCCGGGAAGCGCGTCCGCATCACCCCGCCCCGGCGGACCGCGTCCCGCCGCTGACCGGCCGCACCGCACCCCGGGCGGCTACCAGGCGAGTTGGGCGATCTCCTCCGCGACCACCGCGCAGGCGTCCGCCGCCGGATCGATCAGGGGGAAGTGGCCGACGCCCTCGACCAGGGTCAGGCCGACCATCTCGCCCGCCTTCGCGGCCGCGGCCACGTACGACTCCGCCACCGCCGGCGGGACCACGATGTCCTCCCGTCCGTGCACCACGGCGGTGGCGATGCCCGTGGGGAGCAGCGCCGCCGGATCGGCGAAGGGCAGCCGGGCCTCCCAGTGCTCCGGCCCGCCCAGCAGCTGCGCCGACGCGCCGCCGCACACGCCGAGCTCCTCCGCGGCCCCGAAGTCCGCGATCGGGGCCAGCGCCACCACACCGCGCAGCGGCGGCGGGGCGGACAGCCGCCAGGGCGCCCCGTACGGCAGGACGTGCCGCGCCGCCGCCCACAGCGCGAGCTGGCCGCCCGCCGAGTGGCCGGTCACCACGGTCCGGCGGGAGTCGGCGGCGGGCAGGGCCGCCGCGGCCAGGCCGGGCAGGGCGTCCATGGCGGCGGCCACGTCGTCGAAGGTCTCGGGCCAGCGCCCGGCCACCGGCCCCTCGGCGTCCTGGTGGGGCAGGGAGCTGCCGCGCCGGTACTCGACGTTGGCGACGGCGAAGCCCCGCCGCGCGAGGAGGTCCGCGAACGGGGTGATGTGCTGCCGGTCGTAGGGGGCCCGCCAGGCCCCGCCGTGCAGGACCACGACCAGCGGGGCGGAGCCCGCCTGGCCCGCGCCCCGGGGGGCGTAGAAGTCGATGACCTGGTCGGGGTGGTCCCCGTACGCGGCGCTCGCGTCGGGCGCGACCGGGGGGTGGGCGAAGGCCGAGGCGGCCTCGGCGGCGTCCCGTTCGACTGCGGGGTCCGTCATCGGCTCGACCTCTCGGTAACGCGTGGGACAGGGGGGACAGATGTTCCGGTGTTCCGACAGAGCGGGACCGTACCAGCCCCGCACGCCCCGCCGGCCGCCGGACCGGGCCCGCACGGAGGCGGGCGGAGCCGTAGCCCCGCCCGCCCCGCGGTGTGACGTTTCGCTACCGCGTCACCCGAAAACGTGACCCAGTGTGCGCGCCGCGCGCTCCACGTCGGCGAAGCCGACGTAGAGCGGCGTGAACCCGAACCGCAGGACGTCGGGGGCGCGGAAGTCCCCGACGACACCCCGCGAGATGAGCTCGGCCATCACCTCGCGGGCACCCTCGGCCCGCAGCGAGACCTGGCTGCCGCGCCGGCCGTGCTCGGCCGGGGTCACCGGCTCGACCCGCCCCGCCGGGACGTACGCGGCCACGCACTCGAGGAAGAAGTCGGTCAGCGCGAGGGACTTGGCGCGCACCTCCTCGATGCCGACGCCCTCCCAGGCGTCGAGGGCCGACTCCAGCGCCAGCATGGACAGGATGTCCGGGGTCCCGACCCGCACCCGGGCCGCACCGTCGGCGGGGACGTACTCCGGGGTCATCGCGAAGGGCTCGGCGTGGCCGTTCCAGCCGGGCAGCGGGGAGTCGAAGGCCCCCTGGTGCCGCTCGGCCACGTAGATGTAGGCCGGGGAACCGGGGCCGCCGTTCAGGTACTTGTACGTACAGCCCACCGCGAGGTCGACGGAGTGCGCGTCGAGGCCGACGGGCAGGGCTCCGGCGCTGTGGCACAGGTCCCACACGATCAGCGCGCCCGCGGCGTGCGCGGCGCCGGTGAGGGCGGGCAGGTCGTGCAGCCGGCCGGTGCGGTAGTCGACGTGGTTGAGCAGCACCACGGCGGTGTCGTCGCCGAAGGCGCCGGCCGCGTCGGCCGGATCGACCGGGACGAGTTCGAGGCCGGTCATCCGGGCGGCGGACGCGGCGATGTAGCCGTCCGTCGGGAAGGTGGTGGCGTCGACCAGCATCCGGGTCCGGCCGGGCGCCGCCAGGCGGGCGGCGCCGACCAGCGCCTTGAAGAGGTTGACGCTGGTGGAGTCGCCGACGGTCACCTGACCGGGGGCGGCGCCGATCAGCGGGGCGATGCGGTCGCCGATCCGCTGCGGGGCGGTCCACCAGCCGCTCTCGTCCCAGGAACGGATGAGGAGTTCGCCCCACTGGCGCCGCACGACGTCGGCCACGGCGCCGGGAACGCCCGCCGGCAGCGCGCCGAGGGAGTTCCCGTCGAGGTAGACGACCCCCTCGGGGAGGGTGAAGCGCGCGCGGAGCTTGCCGAGCCCGTCCTCGGCGTCGAGCCTCGCGGCCCGTTCCTGGAGCTCCGGTATGGGGTTCAGGGGGGTCAGGCCGGGGTCAGACATGGCTGCGGGCCGTCCAGAGCTCCGGGAAGACGTTCTTCGACGCGCGCTTCTCCAGCCAGGTCACCCCGGCCGAGCCGCCCGTTCCCGTCTTCGCGCCCATCGCCCGGCGCGTCGCGACCAGGTGGTCGTTGCGCCAGCGCCAGACCAGCTCGGCGACGTCCGTCAGCACCTCGCCGAGGCGGTGCAGGTCGGCGTGCGGGCCGGACGGGTCCGCGTACAGGGCCGTCCAGACGGCCTCGACCTCGGCGGAGGGCTCGTACCGCAGGGCGAGGTCCCGGTCCAGGACCGCCCGGGGAACCGGAAGGCCGCGGCGGGCCAGCAGGCGCAGGGTCTCGTCGTACAGGCTGGGCTCGTGGAGGGCCTTCTCCAGTTCGGCGTGGACCCGCGGCGCGCCCCGGTGCGGGACCAGCATCGACGCCGACTTCTCACCGAGCAGGAACTCCATCCGGCGGTACATCGCCGACTGGAAACCGGAACCCTCGCCGAGGGCCGCGCGGTACGCGTTGAACTGCGCGGGGGTGAGCTGGGCCAGCGGCCGCCAGGAGGCGTTCAGGGCCTCCAGCTCGCGGAGGGATCGTTTCAGCGCGTCCATCGCGACGGGGACGTCGTCCTCGCGCAGGGCGCGGGCGGCCGTCTCCCACTCGTGGACGATGACCGTGAACCACAGCTCCATGACCTGGGTCGTCACCAGGAACACCATCTCGCCGGGGTCGTCCGAGCGCAGGTGCTGGAGGTGGGTGAGGACGTCCGCCTGGACGTAGTCCTCGTACGGAGTGGTGCCGTCGAAGTCGAGGTTCGGGGTGTCCGAACCGGCTCCGGAGGCATCAAGGGCGTGCGACATTTCTGTCTCCTCGACACGTGCTTCCGGGTAGCGGTCCGCTCCTTCCGGTGAGGTAAGTGGAGCCCCGGTCCCCTGCCACGCATCATAAGCAGGGGACCCGGAGACCCTCTAGGGCGAGCCTCGACAGCGTTATGCGAGCGTGTCCGCCGCCGTCGGCGAGGAGTCGCGCAGGAAGACCGAGCAGCGCTCGTACTCCTCCTTCTCCCCGATGGCGCCGGCGGCCCGCGCCAGGGCGTGCAGGGCGCGCAGGAAGCCGCGGTTCGGCTCGTGCTCCCACGGCACCGGGCCGTGACCCTTCCAGCCGGCCCGGCGCAGCGCGTCGAGGCCGCGGTGGTAGCCGGTACGGGCGTACGCGTACGACTCCACCGTCCGGCCGGCGGCGTACGCCTGGTCGGCGAGGGCGGCCCAGGCGAGCGAGGAGGTGGGGTGCGCGGCGGCCACCTCGGCCGGGTCGGTCCCGGCGGCGAGCGCCTCGCGGGGCGCGGGCTCGTCGGGCAGGTGGGTGGGGGCGGGGCCCCCGAGCAGGTTCTGGTGAATCGACATGGGCCCAGTCTGGCCGACGACGGCGCCCGGCGGCGAAGCGGCCGGCGACCGAACGGCCGCGCCCGGGCGGCGGCCGGGCGGGGGCCGGGCCGCGGCCGGGCGGCCGCCGGGCGGCGGTCGGGACCGGGTCACGCGCCGGACCGGGAAGCGGCGCACGCCCCCCGGCCCGCGCGCCGCTCCCGGCCCGCATCCGGCCCGGCCACCGGGTGGCGGGGGGCCGGGCCGGCCGCCGGGTGACGGGGGGCCGCGGGCACGCCCGCGGGCCTGGAGGCGGCCAGTTCCCGGCGCAGGACCGGCACGATCCGCTCGCCCAGCAGGTCGACCTGCTCCAGGGCCGCCTCCAGCGGCAGCCCGCAGTGGTCCACGGCGAAGAGCTGGCGCTGGTAGTCCCCGTAGACCTCCCGGAAGCCGAGCACCTTCTCGATGACCTGGCCGGGACTGCCCACGGCCAGCGGGGTCCGGGCCGCGCACTCCTCCAGGGACCAGCGCCCGCCGTGCGGCCGGGACCGGTCGAAGTACGGGCGGAACGCGCGCACCGCGTCCTGCGAGCGCGGCCGTACGAAGACCTGCCCGCCGAGCCCGACGACGGCCTGCCGGGCGGTGCCGTGGCCGTGCTCCTCGTACCGGGTGCGGTACAGCTCCACCAGCCGCGCGTACTGCTCGACGGGGGCGGACAGGTTGTCCGCGAAGAAGCCGTCGCCGTAGGAGGCGGCCTGCTCCGCGATCTCCGGCGAACGCGCCGACGCGTGCCACACGAAGGGCGGTACGCCGTCCAGCGGGCGGGGCACGGAGGTGAAGCCGTCGAGGCGGGCCCGGAAACGGCCCCGCCAGTCGACGTCCTCCTCCCGCCACAGGCGGTGCAGCAGGGCGTAGTTCTCCCGGGCCAGCGCGATGCCCTGGCGCAGGTCCTGGCCGAACCAGGGGTAGCAGTTCGGGGTGTTGCCCCGGCCCGTCATCAGGTCGAGGCGGCCGCCCGCCAGGTGCTGGAGCAGCGCGTACTCCTCGGCGACGCGGACCGGGTCGTTGGTGGTGACCAGGGTGGTGGCGGTCGACAGGATCAGCCGCCGGGTGCGCGCGGCGAGGTAGCCGAGGAGCGCCGGCGGCGAGGAGGTCACGTAGGGCGGGCTGTGGTGCTCGCCGGTGGCGAAGACGTCGAGGCCCGCCTCCTCCGCCCGCACGGCGAGCGCGGTCATGGCCCGGATCCGCTCGTGCTCGGTCGGCGTGCGGCCGGTCGACGGATCGGGGACGGCCTCACCGATCGAGAAGACGCCGAACTGCACCCCGCCCCTCCCGTGTCGCACCGCCGCCGTACGGGGCACCGCGCCGGGGCGGGCCCGGCACCGCGGCCCGTGGGCCCCGCGATCCGACCGTGCCCGACGCGCGGGGACCGGACCAGGTACGCCCGGGCAGTCCGTCAAGTCCGGCGGGGGTGTGGCGGCCCCACCACGTTCCGGCGAAGTGCGGTGGCCGGCGCACCTCCCCGGAAGAGGGGTGCTCGGCGGACGGTAGAGGCGCAGTGGACGCACGCCGAGGGGGGCATGTCGTGAAAGCGGTCATGAGCAGCATCGACAGCAGGGGGACGGGAACGGCCGTGCCGGTCCGGCGGGACCCGCTCACGGCGGGAACGGCGCTGCCGGTGCGGCGGGACCCGGTCCACGAGGCGGCCGACGACCTGTGTTCCGCGGTCCTGTGCTCGCTGCGCCGCAAGGACCAGCGGGAGAAGGGCCGGCAGTACGTGCGGGGCCTGCTGGCGCTGCCCGGCCGGAAGTCGATGCGCGGTATCGCGGGGCAGTTCGGGGGCGGCGCCGCGGAGCAGAGCATGCACCACTTCATCTCCGGCTCCACCTGGGACTGGGAGCCGATCCGCGCCTCGCTCGCCGGGTTCCTCCAGGCGGCCACCCCCCTGACCGCGTGGGTGGCGCAGCCGATGGCCATCCCGAAGGGCGGGGAGCACTCGGTGGGGGTGGCGCACCGCTTCGACCCGCACCAGGGGCAGATGTTCCGCGGGCAGCAGGCCTTCGGGACCTGGTTCGCCTCGGCGGCGCTGGTCAGTCCGGTGGGGTGGCGGATGCACCTGCCGGAGGGCGACGGCCCCGAACCGCTGGAGCCGGCCGATGCCCAGGCCGCGTACGAGGAGTCCGCGGCGACCGCCGTCATCGAGACCGTGCGGCGCAGCGGCAACCGGCGCCCGGTGGTGCTCGACATCCAGCGGATCGGCAGCCGTTCCACCATGAACCGCTTCGCGGAGGCCGGACTGCCGGTCATCGCCCGCATCGGGCCGGCCACCCCGCTGCTGGTCACCGACCCGGCACTGCCGGGCCACGGCGCGGGTCCGCGCCCCGCGCGGGACGTCCTGCAGGCGGTGAAGGGGCTGTGCACCCCGGTGGAGTGGACCGACCCGGACCCGGCGTTCCCGGGGGGCCGTCACCGCAGCACCCTGGCGGTCGCGGTGCGGGTGATGATGCCCGACCCCGCGCCGGCCCGCCGCCGCCACCTGCTGCTGGTCGGCGAGTGGACCGACCCGCGCCGCGCTCCGGCGCAGCTGTGGCTGACGGACCTGGTACGGCTCCCCGTGGGCCCGCTGCTGCGGCTGACGAAGCAGGGCCGGCGGGTCGGTTCCGCCGCCGAGCACAGCGGACGGGAGGCGGGCCTGCGGGACTTCGCGGGCCGGGCCCTGCCCGGCTGGCACCGGCACGTCACGCTGGCCTCGGTCGCGCACGCGGCCCGTGCCCTGACCGGCACGGAGCACTACGCGGCGGCGTGAGGCACCGCCCCGCCGCCGCGGGTGCCGGAGGGCCGGTAGGGGGCCTCAGGCCCGGTCGGCGGCGGCGCGGCGGTCGTGCAGGACCGTGCGGGTCCGGCGCAGCCGCAGGGCCATCTGGATCTCCAGGGCGCCGGCGGGTTCCTGCCAGGTGGGGCCGAGGAGTTCGGTGATGCGGTCCAGGCGGCGGGAGACGGTGTTCGGGTGCACGTGCAGGGCCTCGGCGGCGCGGGTGGGGCTGGAGCCCGAGGCGAAGTACGCCTCCAGGGTGCGGGTCAGCTCCGTCAGCCGGTCCGCGTCGTACTCCAGGACGGGACCGATCGTCCCCGCGATGAACGACTCCACGTCGTGGTCGGCGGACAGCAGCATGCCGAGGAAGCCCAGTTCGCGCAGGGAGGCGGTGCCGCCCACCCCGTCGAGCGCGGTCAGCGCGTCCAGGCAGCGCACGGCCTCGGCGTAGACGCGGGCCACCTCGCCGGCGCTCCCGGTCGGCCCGGCGGCCCCGGTGGACACGGCGTGGCCGAGCAGCGGCGACAGCTCCGCGGAGGCGCGGTGCGCGGCGGCGGAGGCGTCGGTCCCGGGCAGGACCAGGACGATGCAGCCCCGCCGGACGCCCTTGAGCCCGCCCGTCCGGTAGGCGTACGAGGACGCCCAGGCCACGGCCTTGCCGAGTTCGCCGCCCTCCGGCCGGGCGACGACCACCACGTGCGGGCGGTCGAGGTCGATGCCGAGCCGGCGGGTGCGCTCCAGCAGGTGCAGGTCGACGGAGTGCGGCCGGTCCAGCAGGTCCGCGAGGAGTTCGTCGTGGACGGGGCCCTCGGCGGCGGCCGTGCCCCGCTGGATCAGCATCAGGGAGGCGACGGACTGGGCGGACAGCTGGAGCAGCCGTACGTCCTCCTCGGCGAGCGGCGCGGAGGCGCTGAGCAGCAGCACCCCGAGGTCCTCTGCGCCCGCCAGCACGGGGGCCAGCCACAGCTCGCCGGGCAGGCGCACCGGACGCCGGTCGGTGAGCGCCTGGAGGGCGCCCTTGGTCACCGCCTCCTCGTCCAGGCCGGGCAGTTCCCCGGTCGCGGTCAGCGGCCGCCCGCCCGGGTCACGCACCTGGAGCACCCCGTCCAGCGCGTCGGCGGTGGCCCGGGCGACGGTGGCGAGACCGGCGCCGTCCAGGACCAGCCCGGCCAGCCGGGCGTGGCACTCCCACAGGTGGCGGACCCGGGTGAGGGCGGTGTGGGTGCGCGAGCCGTAGGCCTCCAGTTCGGTGACCTCGTCGCGGGTCTGCTCCAGCAGCCGGGCCTTCTCGATGGCGACCGCGGCCAGGTCGGCGAGGGAGAGCATGATGCCGATCTCGTCCGGGGTGAACTCCCGTACGGCGCGGTCGGATCCGTAGAGGGCGCCGAGGGTGGAGTCCCCGCGCCGCAGCGGCACGGCGATGATCGCGCGCAGGCCCTCCGCCTCGACGACGGCGTCGATGCCGGGAGCGTGCGCGATGCCGGTGTCGGCGAGGTAGTCCGGGGTCCACACCGGGGAGCGGCGGGCCTGCGCGATGCTGCCGAGCCCCCGGCCGGTGCCGAGTTCGAGGCCGACGTTGAGCGCGGTGGTCTCGCCCTCGGAGGTGCGCACGTACGCGGACCCGTCCGGGCGGCTCAGCGACAGCCAGGCCATGTCGAAGCCGAGGAGGCGTCTGGCCCGTCGGGTGATCAGGCGGAGCAGGCCGTCGATGTCGTACGGGGAGGTCAGGTCGTGGGCGGTGTCGACGAGGGCGGTGAGCGCGGCCTCGCGCTGCTTGCCGCTGCTTGCGCGGGCCCGTACCGAGCGGGCGAGGTCCACGGCCCGGGTGAGGGCGGCGAGTTCGGCTTCGTCCGCGCCCGCGAGGCGGGCCTCGGCGAGCAGGGTCTCGTAGCGGCTCTGCGGGGCGTCCGCAGCGAGCAGTTCCAGTACGGCCAGCGGGCCGCCCCCGTCCCCGCGCATACCGCCGCTCCCCCCACCCGACCAGCCGTTTTCCGTCCCCGGACCCGAACCTAGGTTCCGCCGGGCGAGGGGTCAAGCAGCTGCCCGGCGGCCGGAGTCGGGGTCAGGTGCGGGCGGTGCAGCTCAGGGTGAGCCCGGGGGCCGGGCGGGCCGTCCGGGCGGCCTCGACCCGGGCCTCGGCCCGGTGCAGGGCCGCCAGGTACGCGTCACCGGGGCGGCCCGCTCCCGCGCCGCGCAGGCCCGCGAGGGCGAGGCGCAGCTCGCGGTGGCGTCCGAGCGCGAGTTCCGCCTCGACCCACTGGCCGAGCACGGAGAGCCGGTCGGCGTCGAGGCAGGCGATGCGGCGGCTGAGCCAGGTCCCGGCGTCGATGCCGTCCAGGACGGGGCCGGTCCACAGGTCCAGGGCCCGGCGGAGCCTCGCGGCGGCCTGCGCGGCGTCGCCGCGCCCCATGGCCCGGTAGCCGGCGCCCGCCTCGCGCTCGAACTCGCGGACGTCGCAGCGGCCGCCGCCGGAGTCGAGAAGATACCCGCCGGGCCGCGTGGACAGCACGGTCTCGGGCGTGCGTACCGAGCCGGCGCCCAGCGCCTCCGCGAACCGCTCGCGGAGCCTGCGGACGGCGGTGTGCAGGGCGGCGTGGGCGTGCTCGGGCGGGACGCGGCGGGCCAGCTCGTCCGCGAGGACGGAAGCGGGCACGACCCGGTCGGGACAGGCGGCGAGGACCGCCAGGACATGCCGGGCCTCCGGCGTGGGGGCCGTGATGGGCACACCGTTCTCGGTGACCCGTGGTGTGCCGAGTACCTCAATGTCCACAGTGATCTCCCTGGGCAGGCGAGCAGAAAAATCATACCCGGAAGGATCTTTTTGGGAAGGGGGCGGACGGGACGGTCTCAGGCGGAGACCTCCTCGGCGGCCGCCCGGGTCCCCTCGGCGGCCGCCCGGGTCCCCTCGGCGGACGCCCGGGTCCCCTCGGCGGCCGCCCGGGTCCCCTCGGCGGACGCCCGGCCGCGCTCGGCGGACGCCCGCGCCATCCCGGCGGCCGCGCCCGCGCCCGCGTCCTCGGGCGCCTCGCCCTCGCGGGGCGGCACGCCGCCCGGGCAACCGTACCGGCACTCGTGCGTGCCCTGCGGTCCGTACAGCGCCCGCGCCCCCCGCCCGGGAGCCGTGTCCAGCCGGATCGCCACGGCAGGGACCACCACGCCGGGCATCACGTGCGTGTAGAGCTCCGAGACCTGCGCGTCCAGGTCCAGCCCCAGCGTGTACGACATGGTGTTCAGTCCCGCGAACGCGCCCACGATCAGACGGGCCGGGATCCACGGGTCCACGTTCGGCAGCAGTTCCCCGCGCCGCTGGGCCTCCTCCAGCAGGGGGACGTGCAGCTCGATCCAGGTCTGGTACGGGGTCACCCGGTCGAGGCTGCGGCCGGCGTGGTCCAGGGTGAGCCGGGCGCTGGCCCGCATCAGCGCGTCGTGCCGCAGCTGGTGCGAGAAGACCATGCCGATGTCCACGAACTCCTGCGCCTTGTACTGCTGCGGCCGCATCTGCGGCTGCGACTCGTTCTGCGCGTCGATGACGGCCTGGGCCAGGCCTTCCTTGGAGTCGAAGTGGAAGTAGAGCGCGCCCTTGGTGACCTTGGCGATGTTGACGATGTCCGAGAGCTTGGCCGTGTCGTAGCCGTACTCCTCGAACACCAGCGCCGCCGCCTCCAGGATCGCCCGACGCGTGCGCACCGCCCGGTCCTGCTTCACCTGGGGTCGCACTGTCTTCATCGCCGGCGTCGCCTCTCCTGGCCCGCCGGCATTACATCCCGGCGGGTACGTTTCTCTGCCTAGATTCCACACCATCGCCGCCCCCCACGTCCACCGGCGTATGTCACCTCGGGCGAATCCGTACCGAATCCGCACAGCATCCGCGCCGGATCCCAGCCGGTCCGAGCCGTGACCGGCCGGATCCACGGCGCGGGGCGTACGGAAAAAGGGGTCCGCCGGCCCGAGACGGACCGGCGGACCCCTTCAGGTCCCGGCGGACCCCTGCGGGTCCTCGCCGCTTACTTCAGCTTGGTGCCCGTGGAACGCAGGTCGGCACAGGCCTGGGTGACGCGCTTGGCCATGCTCGCCTCGGCCAGCTTGCCCCAGGTACGCGGGTCGTAGGTGGACTTCTTGCCGACCTCGCCGTCGACCTTCAGGACACCGTCGTAGTTGCGGAACATGTGGTCCGCGACCGGACGGGTGAAGGCGTACTGGGTGTCGGTGTCGAGGTTCATCTTCACGACGCCGTTCTCCAGCGCGGTGGCGATCTCCTCGGGCGTGGAGCCCGAGCCGCCGTGGAAGACGAAGTCGAACGGGGAGGCCTTGCCGAACTTCTCCGCGACGCCGGCCTGGAGGTCCTTGAGCAGCTCGGGCCGCAGGACGACGTTGCCCGGCTTGTAGACGCCGTGCACGTTGCCGAAGGAGGCGGCGAGCAGGTAGCGGCCCTTCTCGCCCAGGCCCAGGGCCTCGGCGGTGCGGATCGCGTCATCGACGGTGGTGTACAGCTCGTCGTTGATCTCGTGGCTGACGCCGTCCTCCTCGCCACCGGTCGGGGTGATCTCGACCTCGAGGATGATCTTCGCGGCCGCGGCCTTGGCGAGCAGCTCCTGGCCAATGGCCAGGTTGTCGGCCAGGGTCTCGGCGGAGCCGTCCCACATGTGCGACTGGAAGAGCGGGTTCAGGCCGCGGGCGACGCGCTCGGCGGACACCTCCAGGAGCGGACGCACGTAGCCGTCCAGCTTGTCCTTGGGGCAGTGGTCCGTGTGCAGCGCGACCGTGACGTCGTACTTGGCGGCGACGACGTGCGCGAACTCGGCCAGGGCGACCGCGCCGGTGACCATGTCCTTGCTGTACTGGCCACCCAGGAACTCGGCACCGCCGGTGGAGATCTGGATGATGCCGTCGCTCTCGGCCTCCGCGAAGCCGCGCAGGGCAGCGTGCAGGGTCTGGGTCGAGGTGACGTTGATGGCCGGGTAGGCGAACTTGCCTGCCTTCGCCCGGTCGAGCATCTCGTTGTAGACCTCGGGGGTTGCGATGGGCATCTGTCCGCTCCTTGGATGTGCGGGGAGTGTGCTTATTGCGGGCCCTGACCTGGGGGCGACGTCGCCGTCGCGCCTATCTTTCCAGACTCGGCGCGACACTCCACCCCGCCCGTCACCCCTCGCTCAGCGGGTTGGCCGGGGTGTTTCACGTGAAACACCCCGGCCGACCGAAAAGGCGCAGGTCAGGACCGGAGCATTGGCCTCCGGGACCGTGGCCGGCCGTTCTCCCGGCCCCGGTCGACGACCGGCCGCCACCCCTTCACGCCCACGATCCGAGACGGCCGCGGCCGTAGCGCGGGGCTCAGGCCAGACCCAGGTCCCCGAGCCGGTAACCGGTGAGGTAGGGCAGACCCGCCTCGGCGATCGCGTCGGCCGCGCCGCGGTCCACGATCGTGGCGACGGCGACGACCTCGCCGCCGGCCTCGCGGACCGCCTCGACGGCGGTCAGCGGGGAGCCGCCGGTGGTCGAGGTGTCCTCGACCACCAGGCAGCGCTTGCCCTTCACATCAGTGCCCTCGATGCGGCGCTGCATGCCGTGCGCTTTCTGCGCCTTGCGGACGACGAAGGCGTCCAGGCGCTCACCGCGCGCGGCGGAGGCGTGCAGCATCGACGTGGCGACCGGGTCGGCGCCCAGGGTCAGGCCGCCGACGCAGTCGAACTCGAGGTCGGCGGTGAGGTCCAGCATGACCTGGCCCACCAGCGGGGCCGCCTCGCCGTCGAGGGTGATCCGGCGGAGGTCGATGTAGTAGTCGGCCTCCTTGCCGGAGGAAAGCGTCACCTTGCCGTGCACGACGGCCTTGTCCTTGATCTGCTGCAGAAGCGCATCGCGTGTGCCGGACGGCATTACTTCGTTGACGTCACTCATGACAACGAGCTTAAGTGCGGGCTAGCCGAGCCGGCGCCACGCCCACGTCGTGGAGATCTCCAGCGGGTCCACCGGTGTGACCAGGCGCGGGAGGGTGTTCAGACCGTTCGGCGGGCCCGACTGCGGCTCGACGCAGACGGCCTCCGGCTGCTCGTCGTAGACGACCACCCATTCGGCGGGGCTGGTGATCCTCAGGTCCAGCTGTCCGGGCCAGGTGAGGGTGACGTCGACCCCGTAGGGCATCCCGAAGCAGTCGTCCCAGGGGCCGGGCTTCGGGTCGATGCGGCGGCCGGTGGGGATGTGGTCCTCGTCCCGTTCCTCCTGCCAGGCCGGGTCGAAGCCGATCCGGGCCGGCTCCCCGCCGTCCGTCAGGACCCGGTTGAACCAGGGGTGCCAGCCCGCCTGTGCCGGGAAGGAGTCCTGGTACGTCTCCACGCCCATCCGGATCGTCAGCGCGTCCTCGCCCAGCTCGAAGACCTGCGTCACCCGGCCGGCGTAGGGCCAGGGGTCGACGAGGTCGTAGGTGAAGGCCGCGCTGGTGCCGTCGACGGAGGCCGTCTTCCAGGCCGCGTCGCGGGCGAAACCGTGGAGGGCGTGCGGCGGATGGTTGAGCGGCAGCTGGTGGACCTCGGCGCCGTCGTGGAACCGGCCGTACGCCGTCCGCCCGCACCAGGGGACCATCGGGAAGGAGCCGAACTTCGGTCCCTGACGCAGCAGCTCGAGGCCGTCGACGCGCAGACCGCCGACCCGGCAGCCGTTGTCCTGATCGATGGTGAGTTCCGCGCCTCCGGCGCTCAGTTGCGTAGTCATACGGCGACCCTACGGCGCGTCAACGGCGCCGGCGCAACGCCCTTCCGACCACGACCGCCGAGGCCAGCGCCAGGGCCGCCGCCGGGGCGATCCAGCGCAGGCCGTTCTGGCCGGTGGCGGAGGAGGGGGCCGGGACCGGGGCGTAGCGGCCGCGCGGGGGCGCGTGGTCGACCTCCTCCGCGCTGCGGCCGATCATCGTGCGGCGGGCGTGGGCCGCCTCGGCCGGCGGACGTCCGGGGCCGGCGGGACCGGCGGGACCGGCGTCCGGCTCCTCCGCCCTCCCCGCCTCGGTGAAGGAGACGAACTCGGTCAGATCGCCGTCGAGGAAGGGGTCGAGCGACGGCGGCGGCACCTCGGTGTCGAACACCGACGGGCGGGGCCCGGCCTCCGTCCCGGCCGCCTCCGCCTCCTCTGCCTCGGCCACCGGATCGCCCGCGGCGCCGGCCGCGCCCGCCAGGTTGGCGGCGAAGCGGTCGAGCAGCCGTCCGGCGGCGGTGGCGGTGGCCTGCGGGTCGAAGGCGGCGGCCCGGCCGTCCGCCGTGGCTCCGCCGCTGAACTCCAGCCGGGTCCCGCCCTCGTACGGCACCAGCCGCAGCACGAGCGCGAGGCTGACGGCGCCGCTGCCGCGGACCTCGGTGCCCTCGCCCTCGACGGCGAAGTGGTCGGGGTCCCGCTCGGCGAGGGACAGCACGCCCCGGTAGGTCACGGTGTGCCCGCCGACCCGGAGCTTGAGCCGCCCGGCCGGCGGCCCGGCGGCGGTGTCGGCGTCCTGCTGGAGCCCGGGGACGCAGCGGGCCACCCGGGCGGGATCACGCAGCACGGCGCGGACGTCTTCTGCCGGTACCGGAACGAACACCTGATGCTCCATGCGGTCGAGCCTACCGACGGGACCCGCCCGTGCACACGGACACGACGCCCCGGCTCAGTGGTATCGCGGATGCGGCAGCGTGGACGGCGGCAGTCCGGACGGCCGCGCCCGGGCGGCGTCCCGGGCCGCGTCCCGCAGCGCCTGGGTCGACACGGCCAGCAGGGCGGGGGTGCCGCGGTCCACGCGCAGCTCGGGGACCCGGTCGTGGGCGGCCAGTACGAAGCCCCAGTCCTGCGGCGGCGCGTCGGCCGCGCCCTGGGTGCGGTCGGGCCCGGCGGCGAAGCCGGAGAGCCGGCCGCCGGTGCTGTAGGGGGTGGTGAGCAGCCCGGCCGCGCGCAGCGTGGACTCGACGGTCCAGTACGTACGCGGCCGCGTGGTGAGGGGGCCGGCGTGCACCGCGATGCGCCCGCCCGGCGTCAGGGCCCGCGCGGCGAGCCCGTAGAACTCCTGCGAGTACAGCTTCGTGCTCGGGGTGATGCCGGGATCGGGCAGGTCGGAGAGGATGACGTCGAACCGGTGCCGGGCGGCGGGTCCCCGCAGCCAGCGGAAGGCGTCCTCGGTGACCACGTCCATGCGCGGGTCCTCGTACGCCCGGGCGTTGAGCGCGGAGAGCATGGGGTCGGTGCGGGCGAGGCGGACCACGCCGGGGTCGAGCTCGACGACGGTGACGGAGGCGACGTCCCGGTAGCGCAGCACCTCCCGGGCGGCGAGCCCGTCGCCGCCGCCGAGGACCAGGACGCGGGCGTGCGGGCCGGTCATGGCGGGGTGGACCAGGGCCTCGTGGTAGCGGTACTCGTCGTAGCCGCTGACCCGCAGCCGGCCGTCCAGGAAGAGGTCGAGGGAGCGCGGGGACCCGGTGGACGGCCCGGTCAGCACCAGCTCCTGCACCCCGGTCTGCGTGGCGACCCGTACCTCCGCGCCGTAGACGGCGGTGCGCGCGGCCCGTTCGAAGTCGTCCACGAGGAGGGTGGCGCAGGCGAGCAGGGCGAGCACGGTCGCGTTGGCGGTGACCAGCAGCCAGCGGGAGCGTCTGCTGAGGTCCTGGCGGAACAGCCACAGGACGAGCCCGCCGCCGACGACGGCGTTGACCGTGCCGGTGAGCATGGCCCCGGTGAGCTGGCCGAGCACGGGCAGCAGCAGGAAGGGGAAGGCGAGCCCGCCGACGAGGGCGCCCACGTAGTCGGCGGCGAAGAGGTCGGCGACGGCCCCGCCGGCGTCCTGTCTGCGGATGCGCTGGATGAGGACCATCAGCAGCGGGATCTCCGCGCCGATGAGCACGCCGATGCCGAAGGAGAAGGCGACGAGTGCGGTCCGGGACTCGCCGAGCCAGGCGAAGCTGGCGTACAGGGCCATGGCGGAGAAGCCCCCGAGCAGGGCGAGCGCCGCCTCGATGGCGCCGAAGCCGAGGGCGGGCCGGCGGCGCAGGCGTTTGGCGAGGAGGGAGCCGACGCCCATGGCGAAGACCATGACGGACAGCACGACCGACGCCTGGGTGACGGAGTCGCCGATGAGGTAGGAGCCGAGGGCGAGCAGCTCCAGCTCGTAGACGAGCCCGCAGGCCGCGCAGACGAACACCGTCGCCAGCACGAGGAGTCGGCCGGTCCGCGGGCGTACGGGCAGGGCGGCGTGGACGGTCTGCACGCCCCGCGGCTCCGCCGCCGGGAGCAGCCCGCGGGGGGCGGAACGGTCGATCATGCAGCGAACCGTACGTCACCGCCCACCGACACCCTGTCACCCACATGGGTGTAAGTGGCGTGTCGGTCAGGCCAGTTGGAGTAATCGGGGCGGGCTCGCGCGCGACCGTCCCACCTGGAGCAGTCGGCCCGGAGGACCGCTCCGGCGTCCCCACGCACGGCCGCGTCCCCGCGCACGGCCGCGTCCCCACGCCCTGCGCCCTAGACGGGCGCGCCCATGCGTACGCCCACCCGGGTGCGGGTGGCCACCAGCTGCCCCTCCTGCGGGTACGCGTGCCAGGTGCGCCAGCGGACCTGCCCCTCGTGGCGCTGGGCGAGCATCGCGGTGAACGCGTGCGGGTCACCGGGAAAGGTGCCGGCTAGCCCGTTCGGATGGTCCGCGACCAGTGCGAGCAGCTCCTGGGCCCGTCCCGCGAAGGAGCCCCGCGAGAGCGTCTCGACCCGCGCGGCGAACTCGTACTCGTAGTCGCCCACCCGCTTCGCCACGCCGAGCGGCAGCGGCGTACTGCTGCCGGGCATGCAGGCGACCGTCTCCGAGCAGAGCACCTCACCCTCCTCCAGGAGCACCTGGTGAGAGGCCCCGAGCAGGCGCAACTCCACCTTCGCGTCCGCGAGCTGGAGGTTCAGTACGGCCAGGGCGGGCAGCCGGTCGCGTCCCAGGGCCCAGGCGAGATCGGCGGCACGCGTGTCGGTGTAGGTGGTCTGGAGGGTCGTGAGCATGAGTCGGCTCCGCAAACGCGCGAGGGAGATGGGCCGGGGCCCGCCAGCGGTAGTCAACGGGTGGGGGGACACCGGCACCGGTCCACAGGAAGTCCCGGAGAGGTCCGGGGACTGGTCTACTCAACCGAGGGAATCATGAAAGGCACGGCACTCACAGCGTTTTTACCCAACTTGACGGGGTTTACATCCCCCCGGGGGCTTCACGGTTCACGTGTTCAACACGACGCCGCCCGTACGCCGTAGTGCCGGCCCGAACAAGCGGACGCCCGAAGGAAGTTGTCCCCGGCGGGCGCCCCTTCCACACCGGATCCGCGCCCCCTTCCCTCATCGTCCGGTTCGCCGCCCGCGGCACCCGTACCAGTGTCAGCTGGACCCGCAGCCTCCGCCACCGCAGGAGGACGAGGACCCGCACGAGGAGGACGAACCGCAGGACGAGGACGACGACCCGCAGGAGGACGACGACCCGCAGGACGACGAGGACCCCCCGCCGGCCGCCCACCCGCTGGAGCCGGAGCCGCCGGACCGGCTGCCGCCCGGCTCGGAGAAGTGCCTCACCAACAGGACGATCCCCACGACCGCCGCCACCACGAGAACCAGGACAAGGACCACGGCCCCGCCCCCTTCCTCACACCCCGGTCACCCGGGTCGCGGCACCCCCGTGGCCCGCGTGCAGGGGGGATGCCCCCGCGCCAACGCCTCGAAAGCACACTTGAGCTACTCCAGAGGTTCCCCGCAGGATGGCGCCCATGAGCGCACCCGCGAGCAGCAGCAGCCGCCCCTTCCTCAACCGCCGCCTTGCCTCCTTCGGCACCACGATCTTCGCGGAGATGTCGGCGCTGGCCGCCCGCACCGGGTCGATCAACCTGGGCCAGGGTTTCCCCGACACCGACGGCCCCGCCGAGATCGCCGAAGCCGCCGTGCGCGCGATCCGCGACGGCCGCGGCAACCAGTACCCGCCGGCCCCCGGGATCCCCGAGCTGCGCACCGCGGTCGCCGCCCACCAGCGGCGCTTCTACGGCCTGTCCTACGACCCGGACACCGAGGTCCTCGTCACCGCCGGTGCCACCGAGGCCATCGCCGCCTCCCTCCTCGCCCTCCTCGAACCGGGCGACGAGGTCATCGCGCTGGAGCCGTTCTACGACTCCTACGCCGCCTGCATCGCCATGGCCGGCGCGGTCCGCGTCCCGCTCACCCTGCGCGCCCCGCACTTCCGCCCCGACCTCGACGCCCTGCGCGACGCCGTCACCCCGCGCACGCGGCTGCTCCTGCTGAACACCCCGCACAACCCGACGGGCACCGTCCTGACCCGCGAGGAACTGGCCGTCATCGCCGAACTCGCCGTGGAACGCGACCTGCTGGTCGTCACCGACGAGGTCTACGAACACCTCGTCTTCGAGGGCGGGCACGTGCCGCTGGCGTCCCTGCCCGGCATGCGCGAGCGCACCGTCACCATCTCCTCCGCCGGAAAGACCTTCTCCTTCACGGGCTGGAAGGTCGGCTGGATCACCGCCCCGCCCGCGCTGGTCTCCGCGGTCCGCTCGGCCAAGCAGTTCCTGACGTACGTCTCCTCCGGCCCCTTCCAGTACGCCGTCGCCGAGGCCCTCGCCCTCCCCGGCTCCTACTTCGACGCCTTCCGCGCGGACCTCGCCGCCAAGCGCGACCTCCTCTGCGACGGCCTGACCGCCGCCGGCTTCGAGGTCTTCCGCCCGCAGGGCACCTACTTCGTCACCACCGACATCGCACCCCTGGGCGAGAAGGACGGCCTCGCCTTCTGCCGCGCCCTGCCCGAGCGCTGCGGGGTGGTCGCCATCCCCAACCAGGTCTTCTACGACGACACGTCCGCCGGGGCCACCCAGGTCCGCTGGGCCTTCTGCAAGCAGACCCACGTCCTCCAGGAGGCCGTGGACCGCCTCCGGCAGCTGTAGGGCACGGCATGGGCGTGACGACGGGACGGACCCCGCCCGCCTCCGCGCGCACGGGGCGAAGACCGGGGACGGCCCGGCCGGCCGGGCTCGCGCTCGGGGTGTTCGCCGCGGTGCGCGGCGCCGGGGTGCTGGTGATCGCCCTGGGCGCGTGGTGGGACGGCCGGAACCCGGTGAAGGTGCTCGGCGGCTCCTGGGACTCCTTCTGGTACCTCTCCATCGCCGCCCACGGCTACGGCCGCACCCAGATGTGGCCGGCCTCGGACTCCATCCAGAGCGACTACGCCTTCTTCCCGCTGTACCCGCTGCTGGTGGACCTCCTCGGCGGCGGACCCGTCGCGGGGCTCGTGGTGGCCTGGACGGCCGCGGCGGTGGCCGCCGTCGGCGTGTACCGGATCGGGGAGCTGCTGCTGGGGGCGCGGGCGGGGGTGCTGCTGGTCGCGCTGTGGGCGGCGCTGCCGCACGCCGTGGTGCTGAGCCTCGCCTACACGGAGCCGCTGCTGTGCGCCCTGGCCGCCTGGTCCCTGTACGCGCTGCTGCGGGAGCGCTGGCTGTGGGCGGCCTCCCTGGCGGCGCTCGCCGGACTGACCCGGCCCACCGGGATCGCCGTGGCCGCCGCCGTGACGGTGCTGGCCCTGCGGGAGCTGGCGGTACGGGGCAACCGCGCGCCCGCGGTGTGGGCGGCCGGGCTGCTCGCGCCCGCGGGCTGGGCCTCGTACGTCGTCGCCGTCGGGGCGCACCGGCACGATCCCCTCGGCTACTTCACCGTGCAGCGGCAGTGGGGCTCGCGCTTCGACTTCGGCGGCGGGACCCTCGAGGCGGCCTGGCGGGCGCTGTCCGGCGGACCCGTGACGATCCCGGCCGGGGTGACGCTGGCCGCGCTGGCCGCCGCCGGGCTGCTGGCGGTCCTGGCCGTACTGGACCGGACGCCGCTGCCGCTGCTCGTGTACGCCGGGACGCTGCTGGTGATCACCTTCGGCGGGGCGGGCTTCTTCGAGTCGAAGCCCCGGTTCCTGCTGCCCGCGTTCCCGCTGCTGCTGCCGGTGGCGGCCGCACTGGCGAGAGCCCGGCCGCGCACGGCGGTCGCGGTGACCGCCGGCCTGGCCGGGCTCTCGTACGGCTACGGGGCGTACCTGCTCCTGATCGCGCGGGTACCCCTGTGAGGGGAGGGACGGCTACTCGCCGTCCTCCTCCTTCTTGTCGTCGCCCTCGGCGGAGTCGACGTCCTTCTCCAGGCCGAGCTGTTCGAGCAGCCACTTGTCGAACTCGATCGACGCGCGGACCCAGCTGACCGTGGAGGACACGAAGTGCTCCAGGCTGACGCCGGTGCCGATCAGCATCTGCGCCTCGCCGATCAGGCGGACGGAGCCGTCGTCGTGCGTGTGGCTGTAGACCTTGGGCCACAGGGTGCGGCGGTTCCAGTCGTCGATCGACTCGAGCAGCTGCGGCTTGTCGTCGATGGCGTGCGGACGGTCGTAGAAGGTCCGGACGGAGAAGACCTGCTGCTCGCCCTCGCCGCGGAACATGAAGTAGGTGCGGAAGTCCTCCCACGGCGCCGCGAGGTCACCCTCGTCGTCGACGACGTACTTCAGCTCCATCTGCTCCAGGAGCTGCTTGACCAGGTCCTGGTCGGGGACGACGGGGCCCGCCGGTCCTTGGCCTTGCGGTTCGGGCTTACCCCCGAAGTTCGGAATCGAGGCCGGGTCGATGCTCACCGTGTACTTCCCTTCGTGCGGATACCGCCATCCTCCCCCATCGCGCCCACCCCGTGTCCAGCCCCGCACCCCCGATCCGCTCCGGGCGGACACGGGGGCGCGGCGGCCGTCGCGGGAGGGCGCCCGCCGTCCGGGCGGACCCTTACCCGGCCCGGCCGACCAGCAGGCCGTCGCCGGCCACGTCGACCCGTACGGTGTCGCCGTCGCGGACCTCGCCGGAGAGGATCTCCTTCGCGAGGCGGTCGCCCACGGCCGTCTGGATCAGGCGGCGCAGCGGCCGGGCTCCGTACGCCGGGTCGTAGCCCTTGTCCGCCAGCCAGGCCAGGGCCCCGGGGGTGACGTCCAGGACGAGCCGGCGGTCGGCGAGGCGCTTGGCGAGCCGGGCGATCTGGAGCTCGGCGATGTGCGTCAGCTCGTCGCGGGTCAGCGCGGAGAAGACCACGAGGTCGTCGAGGCGGTTGAGGAACTCCGGCTTGAAGCTCGCCCGGACCACCTCGAGGACCTGCTCCTTCCTGCGCTCCTCCGGGGTGACGGGCTCACCCGGGCCGTGCCCGCTCAGGAACTGGCTGCCCAGGTTGGAGGTGAGGATCAGGATGGTGTTGCGGAAGTCCACCGTCCGGCCCTGGCCGTCGGTGAGACGGCCGTCGTCGAGGACCTGGAGCAGGATGTCGAAGACCTCGGGGTGCGCCTTTTCGACCTCGTCCAGCAGCACCACGCTGTACGGGCGGCGGCGGACGGCCTCGGTGAGCTGGCCGCCCTCCTCGTAGCCGACGTAGCCGGGCGGGGCGCCGACGAGCCGGGCCACGCTGTGCTTCTCGGAGTACTCCGACATGTCGATGCGGACCATGGCCCGCTCGTCGTCGAAGAGGAAGTCCGCGAGGGCCTTGGCCAGCTCGGTCTTGCCCACGCCCGTCGGGCCCAGGAAGAGGAACGAGCCGGTCGGCCGGTCCGGGTCGGCGATGCCGGCGCGGGTGCGGCGCACGGCGTCCGCGACGGCCCGTACGGCCTCGGTCTGGCCGATCAGGCGGCGGCCCAGCTCGTCCTCCATGCGCAGGAGCTTCTGGGTCTCCCCCTCGAGGAGGCGGCCGGCCGGGATGCCCGTCCAGGCGCCGACCACGTCGGCGATGTCGTCGGGCCCGACCTCGTCCTTGACCATGGAGTCCTTCGACGCCTCGGCCGCGGCCTCGGCCTCGGTGGCCTCGGCCAGCTCGCGCTCCAGCTGCGGGATCTCTCCGTAGAGCAGCTTGGAGGCGGTGTCGAAGTCGCCGTCGCGCTGGGCGCGCTCGGCCTGGCCGCGCAGGTCGTCCAGGCGCTCCTTGAGCTCGCCGACGCGGTTGAGGGACTGCTTCTCCTTCTCCCAGCGGGCGGTGAGGCCGCGCAGCTCCTCCTCCTTGTCCGCGAGGTCCTTGCGGATCTTGTCGAGGCGTTCGCGGGAGGCGGGGTCGGACTCGTTGTTGAGGGCCAGCTCCTCCATCCGCAGGCGGTCCACGGAGCGCTGGAGCTCGTCGATCTCCACGGGCGAGGAGTCGATCTCCATGCGGAGCCGGGAGGCCGCCTCGTCGACGAGGTCGATGGCCTTGTCGGGGAGGAAGCGGGAGGTGATGTAGCGGTCGGAGAGGGTGGCGGCGGCGACGAGGGCGCTGTCGTTGATGACGACCTTGTGGTGGGCCTCGTAGCGGCCCTTGAGCCCGCGCAGGATCGCGATGGTGTCCTCGACGGTGGGTTCGGCGACCAGCACCTGCTGGAAGCGGCGCTCCAGCGCCGGGTCCTTCTCGATCCGCTCGCGGTACTCGTCGAGGGTCGTCGCGCCGACCATGCGCAGCTCGCCGCGGGCCAGCATGGGCTTGAGCATGTTGCCCGCGTCCATGGCGGAGTCCCCGCCGGCCCCGGCGCCGACGACGGTGTGGAGCTCGTCGATGAAGGTGATGATCTGGCCCTCGCTCGACTTGATCTCGGCGAGGACGGTCTTGAGCCGCTCCTCGAACTCGCCGCGGTACTTGGCGCCGGCCACCATCGCGCCGAGGTCGAGGGAGACGAGCCGCTTGCCCTTGAGGGACTCGGGGACGTCGCCCTTGACGATGCGCTGGGCCAGGCCCTCGACGACGGCGGTCTTGCCGACGCCGGGCTCGCCGATGAGCACCGGGTTGTTCTTGGTGCGGCGGGAGAGGACCTGGACGACGCGCCGGATCTCGTGGTCGCGGCCGATGACGGGGTCGAGCTTGCCGTCGCGGGCGGCGGCGGTGAAGTCGGTGCCGAACTTCTCCAGGGCCTTGTACTGGCCCTCCGGGTCGGGGGTGGTCACCCGCCGTCCTCCTCGTGCGTTCTGGAAGGCGTCCAGCAGCTTCTTCGCCGTGGCGCCCTGGGCGGACAGGACCTCACCGGCCGGTCCGCCCTTGGCGGCGATGGCGATGAGGAGGTGTTCGGTGGAGAGGTACTCGTCGCCCAGGCGGCCGGCCTGGGCGTCGGCCTCGGCCAGTACGGCGAGCAGGTCGCGGCTGGGCTGCGGGGGCGCGACCGTGGAACCGGTGACGCTGGGCAGGGCGGCGAGCAGCCGCTCGGCCCCGGCGCGGACGGCGGCCTGGTCGGCGTCGGTGGCGACCAGCAGGTCGGTGACGTTCTCGTTGTCCTCACCGGCGAGCAGGGCCAGCAGGAGGTGCGCGGGGGTCAGGTCGGCGTGTCCGTCCTTGACGGCCCTGCTCGTGGCCGCGTTCAGGGCGTCGCGGCTCTTGTTGGTCAGCTCGGCGTCCATTCTCGGTTTCTCCTCTCCTGCGGGTCTGCGTGGCGCTCGGCACGCGACGGGCGGTGGCGTACGCACTCTGACAGGTTCAGCATCTGCAAAGTTGAGTCTATTCCACTCAAGGCCGTTCTCCTGCCGGACCGGCCGGTCCGCGGGCGTACGCTTCGGCCCATGTCCCATGACGTACTCAACCCGACGCCCGAGTACCTCGCCTTCTGGCGGGAGCGGCACGTCTGCACCCTGACCACCCCGCGCCCGGACGGCACCCCGCACGTGGTGCCGGTGGGCGTGACGTACGACCCCGAGGCGGGGCTGGCGCGGGTGATCAGCAACAAGCACAGCAAGAAGGTCCGCAACGTCCTGGCGGCGCCCGGCGGCGGCGCGCGCGCCGCGGTCTGCCAGATGGAGGGCAGGCGCTGGGCCACCCTGGAGGGGCGCGCGGTCATCCGCACGGACGAGGCCTCGGTCGCGGAGGCCGTGGCGCGCTACGCGGAGCGGTACGGGCGGACGCCCTCGCCGAACCCGGACCGGGTGGTCCTGGAGATCGCCCTCGACCGGGCCATGGGCCGGGCCTGAGGGCGAACGGCGGGCGGCGGGAGTCCTCGAGCGCTTCCCGACGGTTCCCCGGGCGATTGTCCGGTTCAACCACTGGACGCGCACATCACAACGGCGCCATCGTGGTCAGGTCCACGATGGCGCCGTTGTGTGGGGGTAGCACCTGGAGCGATCTGCAACGACGGGGGAATCGCCTCAGGCACTGCGGGGGGTGGCGGTGGTGATATCGGGTTCGAAGAGCTGGTGGTCACGCTGGTCGAGGTTGACGAAGACCATGCCGTACCGCACTTCGCAGCGGACGGGCTGCGGTGCGCCCCGGGGGCGGCGCAGGCAGCGGTAGGCACGGACGTCCTCGTCCTCCTCGCGCACGACGACTATCGGCTGGCCGAAAAGGGTGACCATCAGCGAGTCGCCGGCGTAGGGGATCGCCGTGGCGAGGTCGATGAACTGCCACCCGGAACGGTAGGCGGAAGCCATCTCGCGGCGGAAGTCGCGGTCGTCGGGGGTCATCAGGACGCCTTCGCAGGGGTGCTGTTCCAGCCGAAATCGCTCTCGGCCGCCGTCCCGGCCAACGAGCTGGCACCAGCCTGAGCGCTTCCCTCGTCACCGCTGACGGCGACGACTGCTCCAAAGACCGCGACGGCGGAGAAAACAACGGCAAGCGCCGAGCGAAGCATTCTCTTATACATGGTCGGCTTCGTCCTCACTTGATGGAATCCTCTCCCCCGCACTGACAGACGATGGCTCATTCAGGCACGTCAGTGCCACAGGGACGATGCATCATGTTCTTACATGTTCAGGACCCTGGGGGGTGGAGATTTGCCCAAGAGCGACATAAACCCGACACATCACCACCCCGTCACCGAGATGTGCAGCGAGGGAGCGCGACTGTACGCGGCCGCCCTGAGCACCGGCCGCGTGGCCCGCGGCGAGGTCGTGAACGCCCCCTGCCTGCTCGAATTCGCACTGCTGCGACCCGACCCGGACGACGCGAACCAGCTGCGCGCGGTTCCTCCGTCCATCGCGCTGGCCCAGCGGCTCCATCCGATCGAACGCGAGATCCAGGAGCGCAGACGCACCGCCGTAGATCTCACCGATGCATTCGAGCCGTTCCTCACCATCAGCGCGCAGAGCCCCGCCAACACCCACGCCATCACGGTGCTGGAGGGGTTCGACCAGATCAACGCCGCCATCGACCTGGCCACCGCCGAGTGCCACACCGAGGCCCTGACGGTGCAGCCGGGCGGCGCCCGCCCCACCTTCGTCCTCAGCGAGTCCCTGGAGCGGGCCACGCCGATGATCGACCGCGGGGTGAGCATCCGGACGCTCTACCAGCACACCGTGCGGCACAGCCAGGGCACGCTCGCCTACGTGGACCGGATCTCCACGGGGAAGGTGGAGATCCGCACGCTGGAGGAGCTGATAGAGCGTCTCATGATCTTCGACCGCACCGTGGCCATCATCCCCGCCAGCGACGACCGGCGGGTGGCCCTGGAACTGCGGCACCCGGGACTGGTGGACTACCTCATCAAGGTCTTCGAGCAACTGTGGCGCCGGGCCGTGCCGTTGGGCGACGAGGTCACCTACACGCACCACCCGGATGGTATCTCGGGAGTCCAGCGGTCCATCGCCCAGCTGCTGATCGAGGGGCACGTGGACGAGGCGATCGCCCGCCGGCTGGGAATGAACGTCCGCACCTGCCGCGCGCACATCGCGAAACTGGCCGCCGCCCTGGGCAGCGGCAGCCGGGCCCAGCTGGGCTACCTCATCGCCCAGTCCGGGATCCTGCACAGCACGAACCCGGCGGAGCTCCCGGAGGGCTGAGGCGGGCCCCAGGGGCCCCGCAGGGCCCGTGACGCGCGGAAGGCCCCGCCGGGGCCCGCTCCGCGACGGGAGGGGGCTGACGGGGCCTTCAGGGCGCTCGGGGAGGTCAGTCGCCGGTGCGCTTGGGACGCCAGACGACCAGCGCGTTGCCCGGCACGGGCGGCTGGTACGGGACCAGGTCGCGGCGGTACGAGGCGTGCACCTGGGCCTCGCGGGCCCGCAGGGCGGCGGCCGCCCCGTCCACGGCGGCGGACAGCTCGGCGACGCGCTGCTGGAGCGCGGCCACCTGGTTCTCCAGTTCGATGATCCGCTTGATCCCCGCCAGGTTGATGCCCTCGTCCTGGGACAGCTGCTGCACCGTGCGGAGCAGTTCGATGTCCCTGGCCGAATACCGCCGGCCGCGGCCGGCGGTACGGTCCGGGGAGACCAGGCCGAGGCGGTCGTACTGGCGCAGGGTCTGCGGATGCAGGCCCGAGAGCTGGGCGGCCACCGAGATCACGTAGACCGGGGTCTCGTCGGTGAGCTGGTACGCCCCCTCGCCGAAGCGGGGCTGTCGTCGGCGGCCGTCCATGTCATGCTCCCTTCGCGGACTCGAACAGGAGGGCGCGCGGGTCCTCGGACCCGGTGGCGTCCCGGTACATCTCCAGGGCCTCGCGGGCCTTGTCCGACAGCTCCGCCGGGACCGCGACCTCCACCGTGACGAGCAGGTCGCCGCGGGTGCCGTCCTTGCGGACCGCGCCCTTGCCGCGGGCCCGCATGGTGCGGCCGCCGGGGGTGCCCGGGGGGAGCTTCAGGGTGACCGGCGGGCCGCCCAGGGTCGGCACCTTGATGTCGGCGCCCAGGGCGGCCTCCGCGAAGGTCACGGGGACCGTCACCGTGAGGTTGTCGCCCTTGCGGCCGAACACCGGGTGCGTGCCGACGTGCACCACCACGTACAGGTCGCCCGCCGGGCCGCCCCGCTCGCCCGGTGCGCCCTTGCCGCGCAGCCGGATCCGCTGGCCGTCGGAGACGCCCGCGGGGATCCGGACCTGCATGGTGCGGGAGCTGCGGGCGCGCCCGCTGCCCTTGCACACCTCGCAGGGGGTCTCCGCGATCAGGCCGCGGCCCTTGCAGTCCGCGCAGGGGTCGGTCAGCGAGAAGCCGCCGCCGCTGCCCCGGGAGACCTGGCCGGTACCGACGCAGGTCGGACACACCCGGGGGGTGCCGTTCTGGTCGCCGGTGCCCGAGCAGGCCTTGCAGGGGGCCTGCGAGGACATCCGCAGCGGGACGGTCGCGCCGTCCACGGCCTCCGTGAAGGAGAGGGTGACCTCCGACTCGATGTCCTGGCCGCGGCGCGGCTGGGTGCGGGGGCCCGCACCGGTGCCGGCGCCCCGGCCGAACAGGCCGCCGAAGACGTCGCCCAGGCCGCCGCCGAAGCCGCCCTGGCCGCCCTGCTGCGTACCGCCGAACAGGTCGCCCAGGTCGAAGTTGAACGAGGCGCCGCCGCCCGGGCCGGGGCGGAAGCCGCCGTTCCCGAACAGCGCGCGGGCCTCGTCGTACTCCTTGCGCTTCTTGGCGTCGCCGAGGATGTCGTTCGCCTCGGAGATCTCCTTGAAGCGCTCCTCGGCCGAGGCGTCGCCCTTGTTGGCGTCCGGGTGGAACTCGCGGGCGAGCTTCCGGTACGCCTTCTTGATCTCGGCCTCGGTGGCGTCCTTCGGGACACCGAGGACCTTGTAGTAGTCCTTCTCGACGAAGTCCTTCGTGCTCATCCCGGGTGTCCCTCCTCTCGGATCCCTACATGGTGTGCGTCAGCCCTCGTCGGGGGCATCCGTGTCCTTGTCGGACGGCGTGTCGCCGTCACCGGACTCGGACTTCGCCGCGGGGGCCGCGCCCGGCTGGGGCTCGGCCACCGCGACCCGCGCGGGGCGGATCGTGCGCTCGCCGATCCGGTACCCCGGCTGCAGGATCGCCACGCAGGTCGTCTCGGTGACGTCCGGCGCGTACGAGTGCATCAGGGCCTCGTGGATCGTCGGGTCGAAGGGCTCGCCCTCCTTGCCGAACTGCTGCAGCCCCATCTTGGCCGCGGCGGTCTCCAGCGACTCGGCCACCGACTTGAAGCCGCCGACCAGTTCGCCGTGCTCCCGCGCCCGGCCGATGTCGTCCAGGGTCGGGAGGAGCTCCGTCAGCAGGCTCGCGACCGCGATCTCCTTGACGGCGACCCGGTCCCGCTCCACGCGGCGGCGGTAGTTCTGGTACTCGGCCTGGAGCCGCTGGAGGTCCGCGGTGCGCTCGCCGAGCGCGGTACGGGCCTGGTCCAGCTGCGCCAGCAGCGCCACGTCCTGGGCCTTGTCCCCGGCCGGGGCCGCCTCGCCCTCCGTGGAGGAGTCGGCGGCCTTCGGCTCCGCGTCGTCCGCGCCGGCGCCGGTGGGGACTTCAGGCTCCTTGTCGAAACCCGGGGTCTCCTCCGACATCAGGCAGCGCCGCCCTTCGGCTTCTCGTCGTCGACGATCTCGGCGTCGACCACGTCGTCGGCGGCGTCCGCCGCGCCGGCCTGGCCCGCGTCACCGGCGGCCTGGGCGGCCTGGGCGTCGGCGTAGATGGCCTGGCCGAGCTTCTGGCTGACCGCGGCCAGCTTCTCGGTCGCGGTGCGGATCTCGGCGGTGTCCTCGCCCTTGAGCTTGTCCTTCAGCTCGGTGACGGCGGCCTCGACCTCGGCCTTGACGTCGGCCGGGACCTTGTCCTCGTTGTCCTTGACGAACTTCTCCGTCTGGTAGACGAGCTGCTCGCCCTGGTTGCGGGACTCGGCGGCCTCCTTGCGGCGCAGGTCCTCCTCCGCGTACTGCTCCGCCTCCTGGCGCATGCGGTCGACCTCGTCCTTGCCGAGCGAGGAGCCGCCGGTGACGGTCATCTTCTGCTCCTTGCCCGTGCCGAGGTCCTTGGCCGTGACGTGCATGATGCCGTTGGCGTCGATGTCGAAGGAGACCTCGATCTGCGGGACGCCGCGCGGGGCCGGCGGCAGGCCCGTCAGCTCGAACATGCCGAGCTTCTTGTTGTACGCCGCGATCTCGCGCTCGCCCTGGTAGACCTGGATCTGCACCGACGGCTGGTTGTCCTCGGCCGTCGTGAAGATCTCCGACCGCTTGGTCGGGATGGTCGTGTTGCGCTCGATGAGCTTGGTCATGATGCCGCCCTTGGTCTCGATGCCGAGGGACAGCGGGGTCACGTCGAGGAGCAGGACGTCCTTGACCTCACCCTTGAGCACACCGGCCTGGAGGGTGGCGCCGATGGCCACGACCTCGTCCGGGTTGACGCCCTTGTTGGCGTCCTGGCCGCCGGTGAGCTCCTTGACGAGCTCGGCGACGGCCGGCATGCGGGTGGAGCCGCCGACCAGGACCACGTGGTCGATCTCGGACAGCTGGATGCCGGCGTCCTTGATGACGTTGTGGAACGGGGTCTTGCAGCGGTCGAGCAGGTCCGCGGTGAGCTGCTGGAACTGCGAGCGCGTGAGCTTCTCGTCCAGGTGCAGCGGGCCCTCGGCGGACGCCGTGATGTAGGGCAGGTTGATCGTGGTCTCCGTGGAGGAGGACAGCTCGATCTTCGCCTTCTCGGCGGCCTCGCGCAGACGCTGGAGCGCCATCTTGTCCTTGGACAGGTCGACGCCGTGGCCGTTCTGGAACTGCTTCACCAGGTAGTCGACGACGCGCTGGTCCCAGTCGTCACCACCGAGGTGGTTGTCACCGTTGGTGGCCTTGACCTCGACGACGCCGTCGCCGATCTCCAGGAGCGACACGTCGAAGGTGCCGCCACCGAGGTCGAAGACGAGAATGGTCTGGTCGTCCTTGTCGAGGCCGTAGGCCAGGGCGGCGGCCGTCGGCTCGTTCACGATGCGCAGGACGTTCAGACCGGCGATCTCGCCGGCCTCCTTCGTCGCCTGGCGCTCGGAGTCGTTGAAGTACGCCGGGACGGTGATGACCGCGTCCGTGACCTTCTCGCCCAGGTACGCCTCGGCGTCGCGCTTCAGCTTCTGCAGGATGAAGGCGCTCATCTGCTGCGGGTTGAAGTCCTTGCCATCCAGGTTGATCTTCCAGTCAGTGCCCATGTGGCGCTTGACGGAGCGGATGGTCCGGTCCACGTTCGTGACCGCCTGGCGCTTGGCCACCTCGCCGACGAGGACTTCGCCGTTCTTGGCGAAGGCGACGACGGACGGCGTGGTCCTGGCACCCTCGGCGTTGGTGATGACGGTGGGCTCGCCGCCTTCGAGAACGCTGACGACGGAGTTAGTGGTGCCCAGGTCGATGCCGACCGCACGTGCCATTTCGATTCCTCCAGCTGACTTGAGTGGAACAGACTCAAGGATGCCCCAAGGCCGGGCGAGCGTCAACAGAGGTGAGCCGAGGGGGCTCAACCTTTAGGCTCCCCCTACGCTCAGGCCGCCTCGGCGGAACCACCCCCTCGACCCTCCCCGCAGGCCCTCGACCGCGGAACACGCCCGAACGGGTTCCAGCGCCCCGGGCGCGCCGCGCGGCGCGCCGGGGCCGCCGCGGGCGTCCGGCAGCGTGCTGGCATGCCTTCGCTCCTCCCCCTCCCCGCGCGGCCGGGGCTGCGGCTGCGGCTCCGGCCCCGACTCCGGTGGCCCGCCCGGCCGCCCGCCAAGCGGGTCTGCGACCTGGCCGGGGCCGCGCTGCTGCTGGCGGTGTGCGCCGCTCCGCTGCTGGCGGCGGCCGCCGCCCTGTACGCGGCCTCCCGCGCGCGGGTCCTCGTACGCGAGCCCGCGCTCGGGCTCGGCGGGCGGCCGTTCGGGGCCTGGCGGCTGCGCACCGAGGGCGCCGGGCGGACGGGGGCGCTGGTGCGGCGGTGCGCGCTGGAGGGGCTGCCGCGGCTGCTCAACGTGGTGCGCGGGGAGATGTCGCTGGTCGGGCCGCGCCCGGAGCCGCGTACCGACCACCCCGAACGACTGCTCGTACGTCCCGGAATGACCGGATTGTGGCAGGTCAGCGCCCGCTCCGACCTACCCTGGGAGGAGATGGTGCTGCTGGACCGGCACTATGTGGAGAGCCATTGGCTGGGGATGGATCTCGCGATCCTCGCGAAGACCCCTCGGGCGGCCTACCGACAGAGGCAAGCCTGAGCGACACAGATCACCGCACGCTCACCTACAGTGCGGCGCGGGAACTGGGTAACCTCAAGCCTTGACTCAATAAGTTACCGCTTAGTAAGTCCCGCCCGAGGAGCCCTCCCATGCAACTCGCCGCGATCATCGTGTCGCTGGTCCTGACCGTGGTCGGCGTCGCGCTGATCGCCCGAGCCGTGGCGCAGATCTACCGGTTCGTGAAGCTCGGCCAACCCGTACCGGCGGGCAGCCGCACGGACCGCCCGAAGGACCGAACGATCACCCTGGTCAAGGAGTTCCTCGGCCACACCCGGATGAACCGGTGGGGCATCGTCGGCTTCGCGCACTGGTTCGTCGCGATCGGCTTCCTGACGCTGCCCCCCACCCTGGTGCAGGCCTTCGGCCAGCTCTTCCAGGCGGACTGGCTGCTGCCGATCGTCGGCGACTTCCTGCCCTTCGAGCTCTACACCGAGTTCATCGGCGTGATGACGGTCGTCGGCATCGCCGTCCTGACGGTGATCCGCCTGCTCAACCTTCCCTCGCGGGCGGGTCGCAAGTCGCGCTTCGCCGGCTCGAAGGCCTGGCAGGCGTACTTCGTCGAGTACGTCATCCTCACGATCGGGTTCGCGATCCTCGCCCTGCGC
Organism: Streptomyces sp. NPDC034086; assembly: GCF_055575515.1. NCBI lineage: Bacteria > Bacillati > Actinomycetota > Actinomycetes > Kitasatosporales > Streptomycetaceae > Streptomyces > Streptomyces sp. NPDC034086. The sequence goes on from NZ_JBVISM010000003.1 coordinate 225,247, forward strand.
GGCCTCGAGGGCGCGATCCACGGCGTGGAGTCGTACGAGCCGGCGTACTTCGCCTCCTACCCGCTGGTCCTGGCCTTCAAGGGGCTCTCGTACAGCGGCCTCCAGACCGCCATCTACTTCACCGCCATGGTGAAGATCAGCGTCTCGTGCATCTGGATGATCACCGTCTCGCTCAACACCAACATGGGTGTGGCCTGGCACCGCTTCCTCGGCTTCCCGAACATCTGGTTCAAGCGCAACGCCGACGGTTCGACGGCGCTCGGCGCCCTCCAGCCGATGACCTCGGGCGGCAAGGAGATCGACTTCGAGGAGCCCGGCGAGGACGACGTCTTCGGCGTCTCCCAGGTCGAGCAGTTCTCCTGGAAGGGCATCCTCGACTTCTCCACCTGCACCGAGTGCGGCCGCTGCCAGTCGCAGTGTCCCGCCTGGAACACCGGCAAGCCGCTGTCCCCGAAGCTCCTCATCATGTCGCTGCGCGACCACGCGCACGCGAAGGCCCCGTACCTGCTCGCGGGCGGCGGCAAGGACATGGAGGGCAACGAGAAGGCCACGGCGGAGCAGCTCGCCGGTGTCCCGGCCGCGGCGCTGGCCGAGGCCGAGCGCCCGCTGATCGGCACCGCCGAGGAGAACGGCGTCATCGACCCGGACGTGCTGTGGTCCTGCACCACCTGCGGTGCGTGCGTGGAGCAGTGCCCGGTCGACATCGAGCACATCGACCACATCGTCGACATGCGCCGCTACCAGGTGATGATCGAGAGCGCGTTCCCGTCGGAGGCGGGCACGATGCTCAAGAACCTGGAGAAGAAGGGCAACCCCTGGGGCCTGGCCAAGAAGCAGCGCGTGGAGTGGACGAAGGAGGTCGACTTCGAGGTCCCGATCATCGGGAAGGACGCGGAGGACCTCTCGGAGTTCGACTACCTGTACTGGGTCGGCTGCGCGGGCGCCCTGGAGGACCGGGCGAAGAAGACCACCAAGGCCTTCGCGGAGCTGCTGAACATCGCGGGCGTCAAGTTCGCGATCATGGGCGGTGACGAGAAGTGCACCGGTGACTCGCCGCGCCGTCTGGGCAACGAGCCGCTGTTCCAGCAGCTGGGCCAGGAGAACGTGGCCATGCTGAACATGGCCTTCGGCGAGGACGACGACGACCCGTCGACGAAGAAGCCGAAGTCGGCGAAGCGGATCGTCTCCACCTGCCCGCACTGCTTCAACACCATCGCGAACGAGTACCCGCAGCTGGGCGGCGAGTACGAGGTCATCCACCACACGCAGCTGCTCCAGCACCTGATCGACGAGGGCCGGCTGACGCCGGTGACGCCGGTCGACGGCCTGATCACGTACCACGACCCCTGCTACCTGGGCCGGCACAACAAGGTCTACACGCCGCCGCGCGAGATCATGTCGGCCGTGCCGGGGCTGCGTCAGCAGGAGATGCACCGCCACAAGGAGCGGGGCTTCTGCTGCGGCGCCGGTGGCGCGCGGATGTGGATGGAGGAGCGGATCGGCAAGCGCATCAACAGCGAGCGCGTCGACGAGGCCCTGTCCCTGAACCCGGACATCGTGTCGACGGCGTGCCCGTTCTGCCTGGTGATGCTGACCGACTCGGTGAACGGCAAGAAGAACGACGGCCAGGCGAAGGAATCCGTCCAGGTCGTGGACGTGGCGCAGCTGCTGCTGGAGTCGGTGAAGGCCCCGGAGCCGACGGAGGAGGAGCTGGCCGAGGCGGCCGCCGCCGCGGAGGCCGAGGCGAAGGCGGAGGCCGAGGCGGAGGCGGCGGAGGCCGCTGCGAAGGCCGCGGCGGAAGCGGAGGCCAAGGCGAAGGCGGAGGCCGCCGCTGCCGAGGCGAAGGCGAAGGAAGAGGCGGAAGCGAAGGCGAAGGCCGAGGCTGAGGCCGCTGCCGAGGCGGAGTCGGGAGCCGAGGCTGAGGCCGCCGAGCCCGAGGCGGCTCCGGCGAAGCCGGAGAGCGACGCCGACGCCGATGCCGACGCCGAGCCGGAGGCCGAAGCCGAACCGGAGGCCGGCGCCCCGGCCGAGGCGGAGACCGAGGCCGAGGCCGCTCCGGTGAAGACCGAGGCCGCGGCGGAAACGCCGGCCGAGCCGAAGGCAGCCGAGCCGAAGGCGGCCCCGGCGAAGCCGGAGAGCGACGCCGCCGCCGAGCCGAAGGCCGAGGCCGAGGCCCCGGCCCAGCCCCAGGCCGGGACGGCGGAGCCCGAGGCTCCCGAGTCCGAGGACAAGGGCGGGACGAAGTCCGAGGCGGCCAAGTAGCCGCAGGCCCGCCAGGACGGCGCAGCGAGACGGCCGGTTCCCCGTACGTACGGGGGACCGGCCGTTCCGCGTTCCCAGAGGGCAGGGGCCGGGGCGCACCCCGGCCCCGATACGTACGCATTCCGCCAACCGCGCAGCGAACCGCCCCACAGCCCCCCACACTCGGGCAAACCACCCACCCGCACTCCCCCTAGGGGATGTCACAGGTCAGCCGCAAAGGCCGCCGGTTCCGGCGGCCCGGCCACGGCCGCCCGGCGGAGCAGGTACTTTCGATCACGTGGCTGGATTCAGGATCGGACGCGGCAGGGACGACAACCACCCCCCGCAGCAACCCCCGCACACCCCGCGGCAGCAGCCGTACGGTCAGCAGCAAGCGCCGCAGACGCCGTACGGCCATCAGCCCTACCCGCCCGCCGGTCCGCCACCGCAGCAGCACTGGCCGGCCCAGGGCGCCGCGGGCGACCACGGCGAGCCGGAGTACTTCGACCCGTACGGCCAGCAGGGCCCCGCGGGCCGGCACGACCACCACGGGCAGTACGCCCAGCCGCAGCCGCCGCACACCCCGTACGCGGCCCCGCACGAGCCCTCGTACGCGAACGACCCGGGCTACACCCAGGCGTTCTCCATCGGCGAGGACCCGTACGGCCAGGGCGCGACGTACCAGGCCGGCGCGGCCCCGGCGGCCCCCGTCGGACCGCGGCTGCACTGGAAGGACCTGCTGCGCGGCATCGTGCTGCGCCCGGGGCCGACCTTCTTCCAGATGCGGGACTACGCCGTCTGGGGTCCGGCGCTGGTCGTGACCTTCGTCTACGGCATGCTCGCGGTCTTCGGCTTCGACAAGGCCCGCGAGGACGCCATCAAGGCGACCCTCACCCAGGTGATCCCGATCATCCTCAGCGCCGGCGTGGCCTTCGTCCTGTGCGGCCTGATCCTCGGCGCGGTCACCCACACCCTGGCCCGCCAGCTGGGCGGTGACGGCGCGTGGCAGCCGACCGTGGGCCTGTCGATGCTGGTCATGTCCATCACGGACGCGCCGCGCCTGCTGGTGGCGGTGTTCCTGGGCGGCGACAACATGGTGGTGCAGGTGCTGGGCTGGGTGACCTGGCTGGCGGCCGGCGCGCTCTTCACCTCGATGGTCAGCAAATCGCACGACCTGCCCTGGCAGAAGGCGCTGGGCGCGTCCGCGATCCAGCTGGTCGCCCTGCTCTCGATGATCAAGCTGGGCACGCTCTAGCCGCCGCCCGGTACGCACCCGTACGGAGAAGGGCCCGCCGCGCGAGTCGCGCGGCGGGCCCTTCCTCGTACTCCGTACTCCGTACTAGTACATCAGGCGTCGAGGACCTGGCCCTCGCGCTTCACCACGGGCGGCTGGACGGACCAGGGGAACTCGATCCAGTCGTCGGTGCGCTTCCACACGTACTCGCACTGCACGAGCGAGTGGGACTTCTCGTAGATCACGGCGGAGCGCACCTCGGCGACGTGGCCGAGGCAGAAGTCGTGGACGAGCTTGAGCGTCTTCCCGGTGTCGGCCACGTCATCGGCGATGAGGACCTTCTTGTCGGTGAAGTCGATCGCCTCGGGCACGGGCGCCAGCATGACCGGCATCTCCAGCGTGGTGCCCACACCGGTGTAGAACTCCACGTTCACCAGGTGGATGTTCTTGCAGTCGAGCGCGTACGCCAGACCGCCGGCGACGAAGACCCCGCCGCGGGCGATGCTCAGGATGATGTCGGGCTCGTAGCCGTCGTCGGCGATGGTCTGCGCCAGCTCGCGGACGGCCCGGCCGAAGCCCTCGTAGCTCAGGTTCTCGCGTACTTCGCTCATGCCTCGTGCCTCACCTGGGTGCGGTGGAAGTTCTGGAAGGAACGCGAGGCGGTCGGCCCGCGCTGCCCCTGGTACCTGGAGCCGTACCGCTCGCTGCCGTACGGGAACTCCGCGGGCGAGCTGAGGCGGAACATGCACAGCTGCCCGATCTTCATGCCCGGCCAGAGCTTGATCGGCAGGGTGGCCAGGTTCGACAGCTCGAGGGTCACGTGGCCCGAGAACCCGGGATCGATGAAACCGGCCGTCGAATGCGTCACCAGACCGAGGCGGCCCAGACTGGACTTCCCCTCCAGTCTGGAGGCGATGTCCTCCGGCAGCGAGATCACCTCGTACGTCGAGGCGAGCACGAACTCACCCGGATGCAGGATGAAGGCCTCGTCGCCCTCGGGCTCGACCATGCGGGTCAGGTCGGGCTGCTCGATGGCGGGGTCGATGTGCGCGTAGCGGTGGTTCTCGAAGACCCGGAAGAACCGGTCGAGACGCACATCGATGCTGGAGGGCTGCACCATCGACTCGTCGAACGGGTCAATGCGAACCCGTCCGCTGTCGATCTCGGCCCGGATGTCTTTGTCGGAGAGAAGCACGTCCCGAGGATACGCAGAGCGCGCGGGCCGCCCCAATCGGGAACGGTCCCGCGCGCCCGTGACTGCCGGTCCGCCGCCCTAGCGCTTGACGCCGCCGACGGGCACCGCGTGCCGCAGCCGCGCGCACCGCGGACACCGCAGCAGCCGCCCGGGTCCGATCCGGCCGGCACCGAGGTGCTGCAACGGGAACGAAGCGGTGTTGAAAACATGCCCTTCGGCACAACGGACGACTGTGTGCTCCATCGAGTCCCTTTCCCCAACGAGCCGTACTGCGATGAATCGCCACATTAGGGGATGATCGGGACCCACTCCAGCCGCCGCTCCGCACCCCCACGGTACGCCCCAACTCCCGCCCCCACGAACCCTCCTGCACCCCGGAAACGAGAACGACCCCGAGGGGAGAATTCACCGGGGGTCGATCATGGGGTACAGTGTGCAACGGTAGGGATCCAGGCAGCTGGCCCACCTTGCGGATGTAGTTTAATGGTAGAACATGAGCTTCCCAAGCTTATAGCGCGGGTTCGATTCCCGTCATCCGCTCGTGAATGAAGCCCCAGGTCAGCGACCTGGGGCTTCATCGTTGTCTAGACCTCTCGGGGCTCCCGTGTCAGTTTCGCGCTGAAGCCTTCGCACGCAGCACCTCTACGCGCGCCGGCTTGCGCTGCCAACAGCCACGAGAGCCCAGCCCTCCTCACGTTCGCCCAAGTCAACCCAGCTGTCAGTGGGGCTTCCTAGAGTTGGTGACCCTGAGGTGGGCACGGCGCTTGGAGGAGTGGTGACGAAGGTTCCTGCGAGTCGGACAGTTGAACGAGCCGCCGTCAATGAGGTGCGGTCACTCCTGGAACGACATGGACACATCGTCCAAGAAGTTGAAGGCGGGAGCGACTTCGGAGAGGACCTCTATGTCTCATTCGTTCAGAATGGCCGCAGAACGGGCGATCTCATTGCCATTCAAGTGAAGGGTGGCCTCTCATTTCGCCGAGCATCAGGTTATGCGGTTTCAACCAGGAAACATGCGGATGATTGGCGGGGCAGCAATGTCCCGGTCGTCTGCGTCGTATACGACCCAGAGATGCAGATGCTCTACTGGGAGAACGCAACTAAAGTGCTGCGAGAATACAAGGCCGACGGCATCCCCCTTCGCTCCATACGAATCGACGAGTCCGCCATTCTCAGCGACGACACAGTATCGACCTTCGCCCGCGACATGAGGAGGTTCATCGAAGTATCGGAGGCAAGAGAAAAGGCTGGATTCAAGGAGGCGCAGAAGAGGTTCACCCTGAACCTGGAATCGATCGCACGGACCGATTCACCGCTCGGCGGGCACCCCAACAGGTTCTTCTTACCTGTGGCCCTGTTCATCGAGAAGCATCCCACGGCTATCGCGTGGTTCGCGATCTCAGTCGCCCACCTCGTGGGTCTTATTATCCTCTTCGCCATGTGGCCAACTTTTTGGGAGTTTGCCGACTCATACGCCGCGTCTGGCCCCACATGGATGTGGATGACCTCCCTTTACGGGTTCACCATCCTTAGCGCCTGCCTCGTTCTCTACGAAGCCAGACTCGGCAGACGTCCAATCATTCTGCGCGTCATGTCCTACGGACCTGTCCTCTCGATTTACTACCTCGCATTGGCCACAAAATGGCACTGGCTCGATCTGAGCCGACCCACTCTAGAAGGCATCGCTGACACAACGCCCGTCGTGATCAAGTACGCCATCTTCTTCACTGTCTCGTCTTACGCCGGAAAGGAAATCGTTCGACGGCGACGCTTGAGGTCTGCGTACGGAGAGCAGAAATAGGTGGTGCTGCGGCACGGACGCGGACGCAGAACCGGTGAGGTCCACAGACCAGACGGCGCCAACCTCGCGTCTCCCAGGCAAGCCTGGGAGACAATCGTGACAGAACGCGCGCCAGACGGGGCGCCTGTTTTCGCTGGTGAGAGCGCCTCAACGGCCCCGAAGACAGGGGGTTCCCGAGCTTCGTCGTTACCTAGACCTTTCTATGCCTCTCGCACCACACCGCGCCCGCAGCACCTCGCGCGATGTTCGAGGTGATGCGACAGGAGGTCCGCGAAGCGCCGGAGGCCGGCTTTCGCAAGCCACACGACGGCGTCGACAATCATGACCGGCGGGTTGCGTTTCTCGCCGGCGAGCCTGACCAACGTCTCCGCCACCTCATGTGGCAGTTCGCCGCACAGCCCGCACAGATACGAATCCGGGTCGATCACCCGCACTCCGCGCGCAGCCAAGTCAGCGGCAGGGTAGTCGGGGAGGTTCCACGTGATCAGCGCGTCCGCCCCTGCAGCCACCGCTGCGGCCGCATGGTGCCGGTCGTCGGGGTCATCGACGCCGTCCGGCCGGCGATCGTGGACACCGACAAGCTCCACTTCAACGACGCCGGCACCGAGCTCCTCGGCCGCACCATGGCCGACCGGGTGACCAGGGCGTCGCTTCCCATGGGGGAGACCACGACCGCCGACTTCAACGGTGACTCGGTCTCCGATCTCCTGGCCCGGCACGACCCCACCGGCACCCTGAAGGTGTGGTTCGGCCGCGGCGACGGCACCTTCTCCGCCGCGAAGGACGTCACCGGCGGCTGGCAGGACTACTCGGAGACCGTGGCCGGAGACTTCACGGGCGACGGCAAGGCCGACATCATGGCCCGCTACGAGAGCCCGATCAACGAGGAACGTCCTGCCGGGGACACGCTCCGTCTGTGGGTCGGCCGAGGGGACGGCAGCTTCCTGGCGCCCACGAACGTGACCGGCGGCTGGGACTTCACCCAGACCACCGCCGCCGACTTCGACGGCAACGGCGCCACGGACCTCATCGCCCGCGACTCCGACGGCAACCTCAAGATCTGGGCCGGCCGGGGCGACGGCACCTTCAAGGCGCCCGCCCAGCTCACCGCCGGCTGGGCCTTCGCGCAGACCACCGCGGCCGACTTCAACGGCGACGGAGCCGCCGACATCATCGCCCGCGACCCCGCCACCAACTCGCTCAAGATGTGGACCCACAACGCGGGCGGCTACTTCAACGCCCCGGTCAACGTCACCGGCGGCTGGAGCTTTTCCCAGACCGCCGCGGCCGGTGACATCGACGGCGACGGCAAGGCGGACATCGTCGCCCGCGACAACGCGACCGGCACGCTGAAGGCTTGGTCGGGCCGGGGCGAACCACCTTCAACGCTGCCCGCAACCTCACGGACGGCTGGTAGGCGGAGAGGGTGCGTGCCCCGAACGTGCCCTTCGGAACGGGCATCAGCGGTCGACACGGGTGCACACCGGTCTGCGGAACAAACACCACCAGAGCGCATCACCGCAGTTCAGGCGTTAGGTGATCAACCCGAGGGACGGTGATTCCCAAGCTTATAGCGCGGGTTCGATTCCCGTCATCCGCTCTTCTGCGAAGCCCCAGGTCGGTGACCTGGGGCTTCGTCGTGTAGCAAGTGGGGGTTCACAGGCGCCGGAGTCGTCAGGATGCCGAGACAAGGGGATCAGTAGTACTCACGCATGATCTCGGTGGCCCACTCGGGCTGGGTGGTGGTGCCGCGGGGGCCGAACTCGGCCATGTACGGCTTGATGTCGAGTACGGGGGTGCCGTCGACCGCGTCCAGGCCCTGCACATGGACGTCGAGTCCGTCGACTCGCAGCAGGCGGCAGCGGGAGACCCCGAGACGGTTGGGGCGGTTCTTGCCGCGCTGGGCGAAGATGCCGACCAGCGGCCAGTCGGTGTTGCCGCGTGGGTGACGGGCCCCTGTCTCCACCTTCTCCACTGGTACCCGGTCGAAGTGGTAGACGACCTCCACGTGCGAGAAGGAGTCCAGGCCCGCGAGCGCGTCGGGCTCGAACCGCTCGTCCAGCCGGATCACCGCCGACACCTCGCCCCATTCGTCGTCCCGGACCTCGGCCCGGCCTCCGACGATCCGACCGACCGGATCCGAGACGATCTCCAGGGGGGTGTCGCTCTCTGACATGTGCTGCGCCTTTCGCGAGACGGGAACGATCACGGGACACCGTACGTCGCGTACGGGGGCATGCGGCGGGGTGTCACACGGCTTCGGGAGCAGGCGTTCGCCAGAACGCCCGCAGCTGTTCGTGCGGTCGCCGCAACACGTCCCTCGGCTCCGCGTGGTCCGTCACGGACCCGTAGGACGCGGAGTGGATCGTCGGACACAGCGGGGTCATCACCCCACCCAGCGCCCTGCTGCGTGGAAACGCGATGCACCGGTGTCCAACCCTTGGGGAACCGTGCCCCAGCCGTGCCGCAGGTCAGGCGCTTGATTACCCGGCTGGGCATCGGTGATTCCCAAGCTTGTAGCGCGGGTTCGATTCCCGTCATCCGCTCTTCCAAGAAGGCCCAGGTCAGCGACCTGGGCTTTCGCCGTTGCCTAGATCTGCGCGGCCTTCGCGGTGCGGTGCGTCGACGGGTGTCGGCGAGCGTGCACTCGGCCATGGCGAACGCGTCGTCGGTGAGCCACGGCAGCCCCAGTGCGGGCGAATCACGCCATGCGACCTCGCCGGAGCGGTCGGCCACCGGCGAGGAGAAGATCTCGGCGGACCGTTCTCTCCCTTCGCGGAGCAGGTTGACGGCGAAGCGTCCGCGGTGGCATATCGCCGCCAGGACGGGACTGTGGCTCTTGATGGAGACGAGCAGGGTCGGCGGGGTTCGGGTGACGCTGATGAGCGAGGAGCAGGTCAGTCCCTGTGGGCCGTGTTCCGGGGAGCGGGTGGTGACGATGGCGACGCCGGAAGGGAAGCCACTCATGAACTCCGTGAAGCTTTGGGACGCGGCGGCCGCGGGGCCGGCCGCGCGGCGGCCTCAGGCATCGGGCCGACCGCCGTGGTCGGCCCCGACGAGGCGGTCGAGCCGCTGGGTGCACGCCTGGCAGGAGCTGGGGGGTGGCTGGCGGCCGGCGCGGCGGGAGCGGCTGTTCGAGCTGGTGGACCTGACCCCGGTGGCACCGGGGTCTCCTTCAGGATTGACGTCATCTCAGGACCCCACCGGGGCTTGAGCTTCCTGGTGTGCCTAGGGGCGGCGGGGCGGAAGACCCGGCCGGTGACCGCGCAGATCACGAAGACCGCGGCGGCAGCCGGCCAGCCGGCCGCCCCCAGCCGGACGACGACGAAGGACGCGAACAGCGGGCCGATGACGCGTTCGGCCGTAGCGCTGAGGCTGTAGACGGCGAGGAATCGGGGGCGCTTGTCGACCGGGGCGAGCTCTACCGAGAACCACCAGACCGCCCCGGTAAACCGGGCTTCGCCCGCGGACAGCAGGGTGACACCGAGAACCAGGGTCGCGGAGGTCGCCCAGGCCGTGGTGAGGCCGGCAATCAGGAAGGCCGTGGCGCCGGCGGCCAGGATGCAGCCCGATTGGACCAGGGCCCGGCCGGCGGTGGCCGCATCGGTGAGCCTGCGGGACAGCCGGGGCTGCGGGACGACGGTCACGACCGTGTTGATCAGGAAGAGCTTCCGGGCGGGAGGTGTTCACCATGGACCGCTGCAGGTACAGGCCTGGAGAACCAGCGCCTCGTTCAGCTGCAGCAGGGGCGAGCCGGCTGTGCCGACCGACCGGTCGCTCCGGTCGGAAGGGGGGCGGGAGGTGCGGAGGCCGATCAGGTGGACCTTGCGGCGTACTCCGGTCCGGGTGAGCGGGGCGACGCGGTGCGCTGTGGTGTCGCTGCGCCGCAGGCAGGCGTCGCCGGCGCGGTCAGCGCCGGACCGGTGGTGATGTCCCGCGGGAAGACGGCGTCGGGGGCGCACTCCAGCCGGCCCGCCTTCCTCAGGCGATTCGGGCACTTCCAGGAACGTCACGAGGGCGTAGGAGCAGCCGCCAGTATGCGCACCGTGGGTGTCGCTCTCGCGGTGGAGCGTTCAGCACGTGCCGCTCCGCAGGGTCGGGCACAGGCAGTGCCGCCTCCCTGACGAGCCCACAGATCAGCGCCGCCAGCCCGGGGCGGCGTACAGGCGCCCCACCGAACTGGACCGCGGGCGATCCGGGCAGCCCCCGCCCCTCCGAGGCAAGACCTCGCAGAGCGTGCGCCCGTGAACGAGGGGGGTCGGTGATCTGGTCCTTCGTCGTGCGTATCGTTGCCGCAGCCTTGGCGGGGAACCGACCGCACGAGGCCGGGAGGGGGAAGCATGTGGGACACCGTGGCACCAGGGGCGACGACCAGGCTTGAGGAATACCGGGACGAACTGACCAGGTACTGCTACCGGATGCTGGGGTCGTACGCCGAGGCCGACGACGCCGTGCAGGAGACGATGGTCCGGGCCTGGCGGAACGTCGAGCGGTTCGAGGGCCGTTCGTCGTTGCGGTCGTGGGTCTACCGGATCGCCACCAACGTGTGTCTGGACGCCCTGGCCGCGGGCAGGCGGCGGGCTCTGCCGATGGACCTCTCGGAGCCGTCACCCGGAGCGTCGCCCCCGGGAGCCCCAGAGGAGGCCGCCCTGTGGATCGGGCCCTGTCCCGGCGGGGGCCCCGAGGCGGTGGCGACGGCGGGCGAGTCGGTACGACTGGCGTTCATCGCCGTGCTCCAGCACCTGCCGCCCAAGCAGCGAGCCACACTCATCCTCCGGGACGTGCTGGCCTTCTCGGCCCGCGAGGTGGCCGAGCTGCACGGCTCGACCGTCGCCTCGGTCAACAGCGCTCTGCAGCGGGCCCGAGCCACACTCGCCGCGCACCGCGGCCCCGTCGACGACTCCGGCACCCAGCCCCCCGATGCCGTCCGCCGGACGCTGGCCGAGCGGTATGCGATTGCCTTCTCCCGCTACGACATGGAAGAGCTGAACATGCTGCTCCACGTCGACGCCACCCTGTGCCTGCCTCCGTACGCGAAGTGGATGCGCGGGGTCTCCGACATTCAGGCGTGGCTGAACGGCCCGGCCGTCGGCTGCCGCGGCTCCCGTCTGATCCCGACCACGGCGAACGGCACCCCCGCCTTCGGCCAGTACCGGCCGAGCCCAGGCGGAACGGGTTACGAACCCTGGGCACTCCAGGTCATCGAATTCTCCGGCAACCGCATCAGCGGCATCAACGCCTTCCGCGACACCGAGCGCTTGTTCCCCCTCTTCGGCCTGCCCGCACGCATCGACCCGAACTCCTCCGTTGAACGCCTGAAGGACCCCGTATGACCTGGGCAGAGCGCACCGTCGTCCGTGAGAACGTCCGTGTTTCCTGCCGTGACTGGGGTGGATCAGGGGCACCTGTCGTCCTGCTGCACGGGCTGGCCGGCCACGCCGGCGAATGGGACGCCATCGCCCGAGACCTGAGCCCCCGCTACCGGGTCGTCGCTGTCGACCAGCGCGGCCACGGTGCCAGCGAGCGCCGGCCGGCGGACGTCTCCCGGGCTGCGTACGTGGCGGACGCCGTCGCCGTGGTCGAACAGCTCGGCCTCCAACAACCCGTCCTGGTAGGCCAATCGCTGGGCGGCCACACCGCCATGCTCGCCGCTGCCGCGCACCCCGGGTTCTTCCGCGCGCTCGTCCTCGTGGAGGCGGGGCCGGGTGGGCCAAACCGTCAGGTCCAGGCGGAGATCGGAGGTTGGCTCGATTCCTGGCCCAGGCCGTTCCCGTCGCGGGAGGCTGCCGTCGAATTCCTCGGCGGCGGCCCGGTCGGCGAGGGCTGGGCGGCCGGCCTGGTGGAACGCGAGGGCGGCTGGTGGCCGCGCTTCGACCGAGACGTGATGGTCGAGTCACTGGCGGAGATCGCCCAGCGGTCCTTCTGGGACGAGTGGTCGAACGTGACGTGCCCGACCCTGGCCGTCCTCGGCCAGACCGGCATCATCGCGCCTGCGGAGATCGACGAGATGCTCCGGCGACGGCCGGAGACCGTGGCGTTGACCGTGGCCGGGACGGGGCACGACGTTCATCTGGAGCGGACGAACGTCCTGCGGCACGTACTCGATCGGTTCCTCGAAGACGTCACGTGATCTGCCACCGGCCGGACGGCGGGACCACGATCGCGTTCACTGACCGCTGTTCTCGGCGAGGGTGTGGGTGACGAGGGCGTTGGCGCGGCCGTGGCCCAGGCCGTGCTCGGGCATGAGCCAGTTGACGAGCTCCATGTGCTTCGTCAGCGGGGACAGCGGATGAGGTCCTTCCACTCGGCGATCGGACGGCAGTAATGATCGTGGTGGTGTCGATGACGCCGGCGAGAGAAGCGGTCCGCTAGCGGTTCGCCGGGGTGCCGGCCAGCCGAGCCGTCACCCCGGTCAGCCACAGCAGACCGAGTCCCGCGCCGGCGGTGAAAGCCAGGACGGAGACGGCCGAGGTCAGGAATCCCGCGAGGACGACCACCGGCACGACGCGGGAGGCGACGGCCCAGCCCCGCAGGCCCCGGGCGGCCAGCGGACGGGCCAGGACGACGAACGCCGAGCACAGAGCGAGATAGCCGACCATCCCGCCGACCATGTGGACGACGCCGCGCCCACTCATCACGGTCGCGTCGGGGGCGCCGACGGGAAAGCCCGCCCCGGCGTCGGCCGGGAAGGCCGCAGCGACCCAGAAGGAGAGGGCGAACACGCCGACCAGGACCGGGCCCCAGGTCCCACCCGGTCCGCCGCGCAGCACCCGTCGCAGTCCGGCCGCGCCGGCGATCAACAGCGCGCCGGCGAGCAGGAAGTTCACCGTCTGGACCCAGCCCGACTCGCCAAGGGCAAGCTGGCTGATCGCGTTCCGGGTGACGTCGAAGCCGTCCCGCGCAAAGCCCTGGCCGAGTCCGACCGCCAGGAACAGCGGGCCGGCCACCATGCCGCCGGTCACCGCCCACCGCGCCGTCGGGCGCGGTGCGGGCGCGCTGGAGACGATGTCGTGCGGGGCGGTCAGCGTGTGGGTCATGGGGGCCTTCCTTCCGTCGGCGGTTTCGCTGGTATGACCGACGGCAAGAGGCGAAGTAATCGCCCCCAGTGATGTGCGCTGGATCACACGACTATGGGGATTCCCTCGCGCTCGCGTCACTGGAAAGTGCGTGCCGCAACGTGCCCCTGTGCCATAACTACCCGATCGGGGCGTCAGGTTGGTGCCGTGCCCCTGTGAGGATCACCTCGCCCGAGCAGTCCGCACGGATGCCGACGGCGCGGGCACAAACATGCGCCCGGCCCCAGCCGGGCTGGGCCGCCCGCTGTCGCCGGGCACCCGCTGGAGCCGAACGGTGGCGTTTCGTGCCAAGGGCCTGGGCGCCGGCAAGGACTCGCTTCCCGTCATCCGCTCTTGCAAGAAGGCCCAGGTCAGCGGCCTGGGCTTCTTCGTTGTCCGAGCTCTTGGCCCGGCCGCCTCAGGCGCTGCCCCGATTCTCCGCGCCAACGAGGATCCGGCTTCGCCCACCCGCCGGCCCGACCGCGGCAGTCGACGCCCCTCCGACCGGCAGGGCAACGCAGAGCCCGCACGCTCACCCCCGACCCGCCAGGCGTGAGCGTCGTCCATGCGTGCACCAGCCACTTCGGGGCCCGGTCAGGGCGTGAGTCGCACGTGTGATCCGCATGGCCGGAGAACCGTCCCCCGGAATCCAGCGTCGGAGCGTACTCGTCGACTCGGCAGATGAACCCGTCCGCAGTGGGGGCGAGGGCCGAAACGCGTCGCATGGGCAACGCGGCGGGGCCCGTCCCGTACCGCGCCCGGTCGGCGCGGCAGCCCGCCCTCGGGGGTCAGGGAAGCGACGGGGGGTGGAGGCGTCCTGCGGAACGCGGTCAGGGCTGGTCGTCGGGCAGGGTTTCGGTGCTGCCGTCGGGGTGGATGAGGAGGCGGACCGCACCGCCGTAGCGGTCGTCGGTTATCACCGCGGGGGTCGGGAAGCCGAGCTGCTGGGCGCGCTGCTGGAGGATGCCGATGACGACGTCCTGGATGTTGCCGAAGGGCGGGGCCGTCACGGGGACCTCGTCGATCAGGCCCGCGTGGTGGGAGAAGACGCGGACTTCCGCGACCGGAGGGGTGGGCTGCACGACGACTGCCTTTCAGGAGTTCGGGACGGCTTCGCGGGTGGACGGCCGGTTCACGATGTAGGTGCCGCGCGAGACCCGGAGGAGCCGGCCCGCCTTGACCATGGCGGACAGGGCGTTGCTGACCGACTTCCCCGCGTCCTGGTACGCACCCGGAGGCAGCGCTGCGACCACGTCGCGGCCCGTGAAGTGACCGGGGAAGGAGGAAACCACCGTCTCCACCGCGCGCCGCAGGCTGGGGACGCCCCAGGGGCCGGCCCCGCCCGCCCCCGGGGCGGAGTGGTGCGGGTGATCGTCGCACGGGGCGCCGACGTGGCCCTCGCCGTGGTCCTGGCGCGGGGTGAGGGGCTGGTAGCGCTTCAGGTGGGAGCCGAGCTCGCGCACCGCTTCCCGTACGGCCGCCAGGTTCCGGGCGTGCGCGACGGCGGCCGGGTCCGCGCTGGGGGCCGCGGGGACGAGCACCGCGGTGATGGCCTCCACATGGTGCAGGGAGTCCGCCAGGCGGCGCAGCAGGGGCTCGAGGATGTCCTGCCGCAGCGCGGCGACGGGATCGCTGGTCGCCAGCTCGACGCTCACGGAACCGGTCAGGGCGCTGTCCGTCAGCTCGTAGACGGTCTCGTCGCCTACGGCCGCACGCCAGGACTCCAGGCTCGTGCGGGTCCGGGTGACCGCCGCGAGGAGCTCGGGCGCCACCGCGGCGGACGGGGTGAACGCGAGCATCCCGGCGAGCTGCTCGGTGACCTTGAGCATGGGGAGCGTGGCGGACGCCAGCGGACCGAGCACGCTCTTCTGTATGGCCAGGGCCGGATCGGCGAGGGAGTAGGCGATGCGTGCTCCCGACGCGGCCGGAGCGCCCGCCTTCGACACCTCGTCCGTGTCGGTGCGCGGTCGGCGGTCCGCCGGGTAGTGCTGTGCCGGATCCTGCCGCTGGGCGGGTACCGGCCCCGGGCCCGGCCCCGGGCCGGAACCCGGTGACCGGCGTGCCCGGTGCTCCTGGAGGGCGCTGAACGCGTCCAGTACCGCGGCTGCTTCAACCGCTTCACCGCAGCCGTCACCCGTGGCGGACGCGGTGGCGGTCAGGCGTCCCAGGCTGTCACCGATGTGCAGCCGCCTGCGGATCCAGCGCCGGTCCTGCTCCGTGGTGGCAGCCGCGTAACCGCCCGGATCGGACCGGATGACAGAGCCCTGCAGGCATTCGGCCCACACGGGGCAGGAGAAGCACAGCTGCCGGGCCGCATGGGTGAGGGCCTGGCTCCGCCTCATGCGGAAGGGCAGTTCCGGAGCACCTGCGGACGGACGTGTCAGGAGCGGCTCCGCGAAGATGTCGGGCCGCCGCTGGCAAGGCAGAAGCGTCGTGGTGGCCGGCAGTAGCGCTGCCGGCCGGGTTCTCATCGCTGTCCTCGCCATGAAAGAAGTCCCCCGATGTTCTTTGTGACCAACGGGGACTCTAGAGCAGGTCAATTGGCAGCGGCAAAGCCGTACCGCCTGCTGTGGACCACTTATTACACAACGGAAATGCCGGGCCACCACCTCACCGCGCATCCGTGTCAGCGGCTGCCGCGATCCGGCGGAGGCCCCGGCGCCCCAGCCTGGGTTCACGCCGGTTTACGCGTGAGAACGCTCCGCTACGGAGCGTCAGAACGCCTACGACGCAAAGGAATCCAAGGGGTACGCCGTACAGCGGCGCCACCATTCCCACCCCGGACGCGCCGACGAGCAGTACGTCGGCCAGTACGACGGTGACGCCCCGGCGGCCCCGGGGCCGCTTGAGCATCCAGGCACCCAGCAGCGCCATGCCGCCGAGCGCCCAGTAGCCGAAGACCGCCTGGCCGCTCAGAAGTCCGCCGGAGGAGCCACGCGCGATGTCGCCGGCGGCCGCCAGGTAGCCGGTCATCGCGGCGGTGACGACGGTCGAGGCGAGACCGAGCAGCAGCTGGCCGCGACGGCGCAGCAGCCACACAAGCAGGGCGAGGGCCAGCAGCGCGGCCATCGTGATGAACGAGGCCATGCTGGTCGAGGCGAGCACGAAGAGGGTGTAGGCGCCGGCGATGCCGAAGACGATCCGGCGGAGCAGCCGCACGGCCCACGCGTCGTCACGCTCCTGACGGAGCAGCCGAGCGAAGGAGTCGCGGAAGGGGCGAAGGGACATCACGGACCGTCCATACCTGTTGCGGGGGCGCGGAGGGTGAGGACCGGAGCGCCCGCGCTTTCAGCTCCGGAGACCGGTCCGGCGGTCTCGCGCCGGGTGATGGTCGTCGGCTGCTGGAAGCCCATCTGCCAGAGCGGGCTGGGCGGGCGCTTCGGCGTGGCCTGCTGCTGCTCGGGCGCCTCGACGGCGGGAACCTGTGCCTGCCCCGGGGCTACGGCCTCCATCAGATTGTCGATCTTCGCCTTGCGGGCCTCGGGGGTGTCGGCCGCGAAGGCGTACGGGTCGATGTAGCGGGGGAGGTCCTTGTTGTCGAACTGCGCGACGGCCCGCACGGCGTTCGTGCCGGCCTCGGCCCGAGTGACCTCGGGCCAGGACTGGGGGGCCTCGTACACGAAGTGGATGTTGTGCAGTCCGACGTTCTCGTTCTCGCAGAGCGTGCCGAGTTCCTTCTGGTGCAGGACCGCCCTGGTGTTGCCGATGTCCGCGAAGACCACCACCCGCCCTTCGGCCAGCCCGCCGTACGTCGCGGAGATCTCGTCCCATTTGGCCTTGGCGTAGCCCGGGCCGAAGCCCGCGCGCGCGCCACCGAGCGCCTCAATGACCTCGTCTTCCCAGAGGAACATGTCGTCGAGTTCACGACCGCCCGGGGTCGTCTCCAGGGTCTGTGCGGTCCCGGGATCGGTCGCGTTCTGCTGTGCGGCCCACTCCTCCGCTATGAAGCGCTGGGACAGGAACGGGACGCCCCGGTCGTTCTCCGGCGCTTGCGGGTGCTCGATGCCGTACGACCAGAAGGCACTGACCGGCTTCGTCCCTTCGGGCGGCGAGAGCTTCGTCTTGTCCGTGGCAAGGGCGTCGATGTAGGCCTTCGGCTTCATGTTCGCGGCCGCAGCGGCGGCTTTGATGCGCGCCACCACGGCTTCCGGGTCGCTCTTGGCATCCAGGGCCGCCTTCTCCCGGGCCTTCGCCCGGAGCAGAGCGCCGCTCAGTATGCCCTCGGGTATCGGTTCCGGACTCACCGTGGTCAGACCCCCAGCGGACGGGGATAGACCCGAAGGCTCATGTTGACCACTCCGGCGTCGGACCCGTCGGCGGTGCCCATGGCAGGTGTGATGGTCAGGCTGACGAGCGCACCGTGCGGTGCGGCGAGCTCCCAGTAGGCGATGCGGTAGGGGCGCTTCTCCCTCAGACGGCTCTCCGGCTTCGGGACGGCGTACGGAGGGAGCTCGTCGGGGAAGTCCGTCGAGTCCCAGGCGCCGTCCCAGGCCGGGGCGCCGAGTACCGAGGACACGGCGTCGCGGTAGAGGGGCCAGACCCGGTCGGCCTCGGCCAGCACCTGCGCGTTGCCCTCCGGGTTCATCGCCGACTCGCCCCACACCCAGTGCGACAGACTCTGCACGGGCGCCCAGCTGCCTCCCAGCGCGTTCAGCGTCATCGTGCCCCCGGTCCGCGTGACCACGTTGAGGACGTACTCGAACTGGGTCGGCGTCCAGCCGAACTGGGCACACCACTCATCCAGCCCCTGGCTGGGCAGGGGCGGCCCGTTCCAGACGGTCTCCCAGTGGACGTCGCTCAGCCCGCGCAGCTCGGTGACGAGTTCCTGCGGGGTGCGGTTCACCGGCGGTTCGAAGGGCGTGCCCATGTCGTGGTCTCTCTTTCTCGCGTCGCGTACGTCACAGCAGCCAACCGGGGCCGTCGAGCGCCCTCGGATCGGCCGGTCCGTGGAAGGTGAGCGAGATCGTCCCGCCCCCCGCGTACCCGCCCTCCCGGTGGTCCAGGTCGAGCACGATGACCGGGGCCAGCGGGTTGGGGTACCTCCACTGGGCCAGACGGTACGGGGCCCTGAGCTGCCGCCGCTCCTCGGCGTCGCCCCACCGGCCCGGAGCGGGCGGCTCCGGGAAGTCGGGGCTGTCCCAGGCGCCCTCCCAGCCCGCAGCGCCCAGCGCGGCGGTCATCCGGGCGAGGTGGGCCGCGTACCGGTCGAGAGCGACCGCCAGCACGGTCCCGCCTTCGGAGTCCCCGGCAGCCGCGACCTTCCAGACCGTGTACGACGCCCGGGTCACGGGCCGGCCGAGGCCGGCCCGTGATGCCAGGTGCAGGCGGCCGCCCCGCCGCGTACGCACCCACAGGCCCGACTGGGACCACAGCGGCTCCCAGCCGAAGCCCGCGCACCACTCGGCGCGCTCGGCCTCGCCGTCCGGTACGCCTGGCCACACGGCACGCCAGTCCACCCGCAGGAGCGCGCCCAGCTCGGCGGCGAGCTGCTGCGGGGGGTGGTCGGTGAGGACGCTTGCCATGCTCGGGCCTTCCTAGCGGGACACCCGGCCGTCGCCGCCGTCCCGCGGCGTCGGCGGGGTGGGCAGCGTCGGCGGGGTGGGCGGTGTCGGCGTGGCGCGCGGCTCGGGCGCGGGCACGCGCGGCTGCTGGCGCGCGGCTCCGTTGTCCGGCGGGTTGACGCGGCCCCTGGAGGAGCGGGGGTCCTGCTGCGCGGGGACGGCGGGCGCGGGGGCCGGTGCCGGTGCCGGCAGGGGCGGTGCGGGCTGCGGCCGCGGCACGTAGACCGACGGCGTACCACCGCCAACGAGACGGCCGCCGCTGCTCTGGGCCTGCTCGGCTTCTGCGGCTTGCCGCTCTCGCTTGGCCTCGACTGCCGCGTACTGTTCCGCGAGCTGGTCCTTCTGGACCGTCGCGGTCTGGTACGCGGTCTTGCGCTGTTCACGCTTGGAGGGCTGGGGGGTGGAGAGCTTGCCCTCCTTCTGCCACCGGCCGTCGTTCTTCTTGTTGTCGTAGGTCCGTGCAGCGGCCAGTGTGCCCTTCTTCGCCACCCTCGCCGTGCCGCCGGCGACACGGCCCGTCGCCTTCGCGGCGCCGGCCGCGGCCCCAGGGGCGTACTGGCCCAGCTTGCCGCCCACCGTGTTCGCCATGTCCCCGACGCCCAGCGCGTCCTGGGCGCCGGCGATCTGCGGACTGTAGGCCCCCGACAGCAGCTTCTTCAGCATCATCACGACGGCGACGGTGACCAGCAGCAGCATCAGCAGCTGCATGCCGAGGGAGATCTTGGCGGGCAGGATCATCTGGTAGAGCACCAGGAGAACCGTCAGGATGACGCCGAAACCGGCACGGAGCACGAAGCTGTGGATGAACGTCTGCAGCCAGCCCTTGAGCACCTTCTGCTGGGACGGGTGGATGCCGATCGTGGCGATCAGCGGCAGCATGATGATCATGATGAGGGTGACGGCGTGCCACAGCAGCGTGAGCGCGCTGAGCACGATCACCATGATGCCGACGATCAGCGCGGCGATCAGGGAGTAGACGGCCAGCCCGATCCGGTTCCCGGCGTTGCGCCCCGCCCATTCGTCGAACGCGACGGGGTAGACGCGCTTCTTCGGGTCATCGCTCTCCTGGTTGGCGCCCTTACCGCCGGCCATGTCCTGGCGGACGCCGTACCAGTCCTTCTTGTACTTGTCCTCGGTACTGACCTCCTTGGTGACGTCGATATTGGTCATGGACTGCGAGACCATCTGACGGACGCGCAGGTCCTCGCAACGAGCGCCCTTGCCGTAGTCGCATTCGGTGGCGGCGCTGGCCGGCCGGCAGGTGCCGTTGACCACCTCGCCGCCGCCCTCCCTCTTGAAGATGCAGTTCGTGCCGCCCGGACCGAACTGACCCAGCGCCCAGGGCCGGAACGCCATCGTGTCGTACATGGCACAACTCGAGATGCGCAGACCACGATTGGGGGCATTGGGGGGCAGGTCGCAGGGCGGCTGCATCTCGTCCGCCATGCCGCTGAGCACCGCTTCGCTGAGGTAGCTGTTGGCTGCGGCGATACCGGTGTCCGCCTCGTCGATCACCTTGCGGAAGTTGCCGCCGGTCAGGAGGGCCACGACCGCGATCGAGGTCAGGGCTGCCCAGCCGACGCCGGACCAGGCTTCACGCATCTCGCCCTTGCGCCACTTGCCGAAGACCCATATGCCGGTAAGAGCGATCATGACCGGGACGGCGGGGATGAAGACCTTCACCTTCAGCGTGTCCACGACGTTGTCGCGTCCGCTGTACAGCCCGCTGAGAGGCCTCGGGTTGGAAGCGAACTCCTTGATCGATATGGCCACTCGCGTCAGGATCTTCGTGCCGTCGAAGACCAGGTTCGCGATGCCGTTGTTGACGAAGTCCATGATCTCGCAGTTGTCGGCGCCACTGGCGTCCACGCGTGCGTCGGTCTGGGAGGCGTCGCCGATGCCACGCTGCGTGCCGGACCAGTTCATGCCGCGCACGCCGTTCAGCTCGTACATGGTGTACTGGTTGGCTCCACGGGGCATGTTGACCGCGCCGGTCACCATGCCCGTGGTGTCGTTGAGGTTCTTGGCGCGCTGGGCTTCGTTCTCCCACTGGTTGACTGCGGGGAACCATCCCTCGCCGTTGGCGCCCGGTTGGTCCAGCTCGTAGGCGTCGTCCCCGGTGAAGCTGCACGAGAAGTCCGCGGACGCCGTTGCGGGAGCCGCCAGCGTGAGCGCGATCAGGGCGAGGACCACGAACACACCGGCCCTGGCGGCCCGGCCGGCTGCCTTCACCCGGTTGCGGAACGTCGCGCCTTCGGTGGCAGTTCCGCGTGACTTGGCGCTACGGCGCAAGAACATCGGCTTCCTTCTGGGTTTCCGCAAGGGACGGGGCGCGGGCTGGGACGGCCTGTGGGCTACGAGGGGAGGAAGTCGGTCACGAAGCACCCCTTGACCAGTTCCTCGTTGACCTTGTAGCCGCTGGGGATTTCGGCCTTGAACTTGGCGTTGCAGGACATCAGGAAGAGCCCGGCCTGCTTCAGGCCCCTGGCGCCGTCGTCGCTGCCGGATACGACCGCGAAGTCCTGCCCGACGAAATAGCCCGTGTCGAAGTCCGCGTCGCCTTGCAGGGCCTTCTGGTTCGCCTCCTGGAACTTCTTCATGTCGGACAGGAGCAGCAGGGTGGCGTACTTGCCCCGCTCGTCCTTGCAGGTCGCCGTCTCCTTGACGGCGAACGCGGGCTCCTTGAGGCGCTTGTCGGCGTCCTTCCCCATGCGGCCCGCCTCGAGCTCGCGGCAGGTCCCACCGTTGTTGATCAGCTTTTCGATACCGGCGATGTTCTCTGCCTTCGGCAGGCCCAGGGCTGCCAGCGGCGCGTCTTCCCCTTGCCCGCCGCAGCCGGTCAGTGCCGTCAGTGCGACGGCCGCGGTCACGGCGGTGAAGGTCTTGGTCAAACGCATGGTGTCTCCTGGGGTGTGGCGTTCGGATGGGCGTCGGCGCGGAGTGTCGCTACCGTGTGGCAGCCGGCTCAGCTTCGGCCGACGACCGCTCCTCGCGCGCGGCCTCCTGCATGAAGGTCCAGTCCCACACGCTGAGCGGCGGGTCGACGGACTGGCGGCCGGGGCGGGTGGTGCCGTTGGTGTCCGTGGCGGCGAGGATCTCCTGGAAGACCAGGTCCACCGCGACCGTGCCGACCCGCTTGTCCACGTCCCGCTGCAGGCAGACACCCGTCCGCAGTTCCTGGAGGGAGTCGGACACCTTGGTGTCGCTCTCCGGCCGGCCGAGCAGCGGGGCCACCAGCGAGGCCTCCTGGGCGGACTTCTGCTTGAAGGCGAAGACGGTGTGGATCTGGTTGGCGCCACCGCTGCGGGCCTCGGAGTCCTCGATCTGGACGAGGTCGATGGCCTGCTGCGTGATCAGCACGATGACCGCCAGGTACGAGCGGCCCTGCTTGAGCGCGCGCCGCATCAGGTCGCGGCCGCTCTCGGTCGCGGTCACGACGTACGCCTCGTCGACGAACAGCGCCTTGGGCCGCAGTCCGACCTCGCCCGTCACGGGGTTCTTCTCGTAGCCGACGTCGAGCATCTGGCTGCCCAGCTCCACGACCGCCATCAGCGCCGTCGCGGCCAGCCGCTCGGCCGGGTTCCAGCTGCGCGGGTCGGAGGAGGCCGGGGTCTGGAAACCGCGCAGGGTGATCACCGTGCGGCGCTTGCGCATCGCGGACAGCGTCTGCGGCTTCTCCGCGAAGGCGAGTCGCGCGTACGGCAGGGTACGCAGCTCGGTGAGCAGCATCTGGGCGAGCTTGAGGTCCTTCACGGCCTCGCGGTCGCCGCTCGCCACCGCGTCGTCGTAGGCGCGTACGACCTCGTCGACGACCTGCCACAGCGTCGGCCGCGGAACCTGCCGTTCGGCGTCACGCGCGCTCAGGCCCTGTTCGGTGGCCTGCCGGATCGCGGAGTTGTACCAGCCGACCACCGTGGCCATCGCCTCGATGACGGGCAGGCGCACCCGCTGGTAGTCCTCGTCACCGAGGAAACCGCGCAGCATGGTCTCGGCGAGCAGTCGTCCGGAGGGCACGTCGCGGGCGACCACCCACGGGTCGAGCACGCCGGCCTGTCCCTTGAGGAGGTCGACGACCTCGGTTTCGGCCCAGAACTCCGGGTTCACCGGCTGGAAGCGGCTCTGCGGGGTGCCGAGCAGGCCCGCCTCGGCGTCGAGGGGGAACTCGGGGTCGTTGACCTGGGATCCGAAGGCCAGGTAGTAGCAGAGCTGGGCGAAGTCGGTCTTGGGGTCGATGACCAGGCAGCGCACGCCCGACTCCGACTCCTCGTAGAACTTCTGCAGGGCCAGCGAGGACTTGCCACCGCCGGACGCGCCGACGATGGCCACGCCACCGCCGTCGTTGCGGGCGGGGCCGACGTGCAGCGAGTAGTGGACCGGGGTCTTGCCGGCCCAGCCGACCAGGTTGCCGACCCAGCCGAGCTGCTTGCCCGACCGGCGCTCGGGGTTGTCGCCCAGCTCGGTGCCGGCCGTGGGCAGTCCGGCGCCGAGCTGCTCGACCTCCTGGAGCCGCAGGTACGGCGCGATCGGCAGCTTGGGCGCGTCACCCGGCAGCTGCGACTGCAGCAGGCGCCACTGCTGGCGGCTCGGGCGCAGCAGGGTGACCTTGAGGTCCTGCTTGAACTGCATCTCCAGGACGCGGCGGCGCCTCTCGAGTTCGGTGAGGTCGGGGGCGGAGATGGTGAAGCGTATCTGCGCCTCCATGCCCGGCATCTTGTGCTCTTCCACGTCGTCGACGAGGTTCTGGGCACGGGTGACCTGGGCGGCGAGCTGGGTGCCGGGGGCACGGCCGGAGTTGGCCATGTCGTTCATCTCGTCGACGAGGTTGCCGCTGATCTTCTTCGCCCGGTCCTGGAACTTCAGGTACGGGATGAGGGTGAACCGCATGTCGATCTCGACCGGGAAGTCGACGTGCTGTGCCGCGTAGCGGGCCCACGCGGTGGACTGCCGGAAACGGGTCTCGGTGGGCCAGCTGGCCGCGACGAGGGTGGTCGTGTAGCTGGTGCGCCGCTCGCCGGTCATCTCGTCGTACTGGTGCAGCACGATGTGCGTCTTGCGGTTCTCACCGGAGAAGTCGACGACCAGGTCGAACTGGTCGGGGCCCCAGGCCCGGCTGCCGAGCACCGGCTCGGCGGGAATCGGCAGGTCGCCGTGGAGCGGCTTGCGGATCAGCCAGACCAGTTCCTCCCGGCTCAGCGGGCTGCCGCCGAGGCCCTCGAGGCCCTCGTGGATCTCGCGGGCGACCTGGGTCCAGCGGGCCAGCAGCTCCGGCGACAGGTACTCGTCGTGCACGCCCGTGGCACCGGCCGCGGCCGCGTCGGCGGCGTCGCGCACCGAGCGCGTGACGCCCGACTCCTCGACCGGGTCGTCCCCGCCGGGGAGCACCCCTTGGTCGTTGCCGGACTTCCGCTTCATCGAACCCAGCTTGACCAGCAGGATGTTGCGCTCGCGCTGCGCGCCGATGCGCTCCTGGTACTCGGCCTTGCGGAAGTTGTACGCCTTGTAGTTCTCCGTCGGCTCCCAGGCCACGGCGTTGAGCTGCTCGGCCCAGTCCTGTGCGGTGATCGGCCGGTACACCTTGCGGTAGTGGCACTCGACGTTGCGGTCGCCGCGGGCGAGGTTGAGCAGCGCGCGGGCCGGGGCCTCGGCCATGGCCTGGAGCTCGACGGCGTTGAGGTACTCGTCGATGGCCGTGGGCAGGGCGATGCCCGTCCAGACGGAGTCCCCGTGGACGAAGATCATGTCGTCGGCGTACCGGTAGGGCAGCCGCATCTCCTCGCGCCGCTTGGCCGGGGCCTGGCCACGGGAGGAGGAGCCGCCGCGCGGCTTCCCCGGGCTGCCGGAGCCGCCGTTCTTGGCCCCGGCGTTCTTCTTCGAGGAAGTGGACGCGAGGAGCATGGCGATCAGGAAGAAAGCGACCGCCCCGCCAAAAAAGATCAGCACGAACATGGAGGAGTCATCCTGCGGTCTCGGTGGTTGCGGTCTCGGCGGGTGCGCTGGGTGAGGGCGCGACCGGGGGTGGAGCGGACGCGGCGTACGAGGAGCCGTGCAGGGCCGCCGTCACGAGTGCCGCGTCGTACCGCTTGTGCCAGCGGCTCGCGCCCGGCTGCCAGAGAATGACCTGCCAGTGCAGCTCTTCCGGCTCGCGGTCCGCGGCCAGGCCCTGGAGGCGCTTGGGCTGCATCCAGTAGTCGGCCCACACCACCACCTGCTGGCTGAGGGTGAGGGACGAGGGCAGCGGCCGGCCCCAGACGAAGTAGACGCCGACCGGCGGCCCGAGGTACAGGACCGACGTGATGAGCGACAGGCCCAGGAAGGGCAGGAGGGCCGACAGCGTCAGCAGCAGCACGAACCACAGCACGCCGAAACCGAAGGCGGCGCCCAGGGCGGGCAGGAGCAGACCGGGAAGCGGGATGTTGCCCCAGTTCCAGATGCGCTTGGGCCGGTTCAGCAGGTCCGTGTGGTCGTAGGCGACCATGGGCGCCGGTGCGTCCGGCGTGTCCTGCGTCATCAGTCGGTCCCCCTCTCTGGTGTGGCTGCGTGCTCCGCGCCGCGATCGCGGGCGGCACGTCTACGGTCGCTGGCCGGGTGCCGTTCCTCACGGCCCCTCCCGGGGATCAGCCCTTGCCGCCGATCTGCTCGCCGAGGCTGATGAGCATTCCGGCGAGACCGGCGGCGCCACCGATGATGAACGCGGCCAGCGCGATCATGCCGAAGCCCTGGAAGGCCTCGCGCATGCCGTCGCCGCGCTTCATCGACAGCAGCATCCGGATGCCGAGGATGAGGAGGGCGCAGGAGGCCACCGTGAGGCCCAGGCCGGCCAGGATCCCCTGGATCTTGCCGAACATGCCTTCGAGGGTCGTTGCTGCCAGGATCATGGCGTGTCCTTCGTTGTGAGGGGCGTACGGATGGGTGTCGCGTCGGGCAGGAGGGCCGGTACGCCGCCGTGCGCGATGACGCGTCAGTGGGCCGACGGGGAAGCCGACGGCTTGGGCGATGGGGAGGCGCCGGGGGAGGCCGGGCCGGACGGGGAAGCCGAGGCGGACGGGGCGGGCGGGGTGTTCCCTCCGGTGGCCGGGGTGGCGCTCGGGGAGGCCGTGGCGGGTGTGTCCGCCCGTCCGCCCGTGGGGTCCATGACACCGCCGCGGATGTCCTTGATGAACCAGCCCTGCGCCGTGTTCACCACGGTCACCCGGTACGAGCGCTTCAGGGCCAGCTCCGCCTTCGCGTCCTCGGCCCCTCCGCCGCCCCAGACGACGGTCACCCGCGCCGGGACCGCCTGGCCCTGGCTGTACGTGACCTTCTTGCCGGCTTCGGTGCCCTCGGGCGCCAGCGCCTGGACCTCCTGGACCACCGGTGAGTTCAGCACGCCGGCCAGGCCCGCGACCGCCGCGGGGGTGGCGTCGGGGGTGGTGAAGCGGGTCAGGGCGGTGGTGTCGGACGCGGCCCACGCCTTGAAGTAGCCGGCCAGGACCTGGTCCCTGAGCTGCGCGGAGAGTTCCTGGTCGACGACCTCTTCGCCCTTCTCCAGCGCGGGCGCGGCGTCGCGGATCGGCAGCGGCATCTCGCCGACGTTGCCGACGACCCGCAGCCCGGACGCACCGGCGAGGTCCTTGACGTACACCGGTACGGACAGGGTGGTGGTGCGGCCGCCGGTGTAGGTGACCTGGATGTTGAGGTACCGGCCGTTCTTCCCGTACTCGGGGAGCTCTTCGACGGTCCCGTCCCAGTTCGCCTGCTTGACCTGCTGCTTGCCCTTCCCGTTCCAGCCGCAGTCGCGGTCGACGCCGGCCGAGATGTAGCGGGAGAGGGATTCGCGGCGCTTGTCGGTGGTCTCCGGCGAGTACGTCATGCAGAGGGACGCGTACTCCTCGGCGAAGACCGCCGCCGACTGGACCGGGAAGTCGGTGAGGCGGTAGCGGTCCAGGTCCTTGCCGTCCAGGGCGGCGGGCTTCACGGAGACGGAGGACCTGCCGATGACCAGGCCCGTGACACCGCACGACCCGAGCGCGAACGCGCAGGCGGTGATCATCAGGGTCGCGCGCAGGGCGACGTGCGTGCTCCTGCCGTTCGAGGGCAGCCGGCCTCCGGGGCGGGGCACCTCGAACCGGGCTTGCGGCCCCTTGGCGCCGCTGCGCTCGGGCGCGGCCACGGCGGCGGCGGACGGGGGCGCGGCGGAAGCGGGTGCGGCGGAAGCGGGTGCGGCGGCAGGAGCCGCGGCGGCAGCGGGTGCGGCCGCGGCGGCCGGTATCCCGGCGGCGGGAGCCTTCCCGCCCCCCTTGCGGCTCTCGCGCGCGGCCTTCTTGCTCTCGTACGCGGCCTTGCGGGCCGCCTTCTTGCGTTCGTACTCGGCCTTGCGCTCGGCCTTCGCCTGCTCCCGCTTGTCCTTCTTCGACTCGGCGGCGGGCCGGTCCGCGCGCGGCGGCAGGTTCGGTACGGCCGCCTGACCCGGCGGCACGTTGGACTGCGGGGCCACGCGCACCCACGCGGCGGCCACCTGGCTGCGGGCCGCCTCGGCGGAGAGCTGGGGCACGGCCGGGGAGTCGTACGGACCCGGCGCCTGCTGCGCGGGGTGCCCGGCGGGCCGGTCCTCGCCGATCCCGTCCGCAGAACTGCTGTGGTCCGTCATCGAGTCGGTTCTCTCCCCGCGTGTGATCCCCGTCCGCCGGTCGGGCGTGCGGCGGGCCCTGGCGAGACCAGGTGCGGACGGCAGTGTGGCAAATCGAGCTGACATTCCCCTCTCGCTTTTCCTCGCGGGGAGAGGTGAGGAAAAAATAAGGAATCCCGGTGAGGAAAACCGAGGGGCGGCGGCGCGGCCACCCGCCCACGACTCCGTCACAATGCCGGGTTGTGCCCCAGTCGCGGGCGCGGAGCCGTCCCCGACCTCCCGAAGGACGAGAGTTGAGCGAGCAGAAGCTTCACCCGTGGCAGGACGCGGGCACCGCCCCCGAGGCCCCCGAACCGCCGTTGGTGGAGGCCGAGCACGCCTGGATCTCCGGCTACGAGCCGGGAAACCCCTGGCAGTCGAAGCTCTGCCTGCGCACCCCGCACGGCACGGTCGCGTACCCCCTGACCCCGCACACCATGCCGGACCTCCTGGAGGGCCTGGTGGTGGTCGCGCAGGAGCAGCAGGGGGTGACGGGGGCGGACGCCCTGTACGACTCCGAGGCCGCCGAGCCCGAGGACGACGCGGAACCTCATGAGACGGCGGAGACCCCGAGCATCCACACCGGCCGCGCGGCACGACTGACCGGCTGGGCCGTGGTCCACGAACTGTGGGAGCGGGAGGACCCGAAGGTCCGCCTCATCATGGGCGCGGTCGTCGTCGCCCTCTTCGTGTTGGGGATCTTGCTTTCCTGACGGGATACCGTCAACCGCACGCCACGCACGAAGGAGCCCCAACATGCTGACGGAGACCACCGGCCGGACGCCCCAGGACCTTGCCGCCGAACTGACCGGCCTGCGCGCCGTCAACGACTGGCCGTCGGTCTGGGCGGGCCCGCCGCAGGGCGGGACGGCGGAGTTCGACGCGTGGTGCGAGCGCTACGGCTGGGAACCGCTGACCTTCGACCGGCAACTGCGCGTACGGACGCGCAGCGGCGGGCGGTGGACCTTCTACGACCGCCTGGGTGGCCAGTGGAGCCCCCTGGCCAGCCTCGTGCACTACACCTGGCAGCTCAAGGCCGAATCCGCGGCGGAGAACAGTGCCGTCTTCGACACCATGACCTCCACCTGGCCGGACTTCCTCGGTGCTGCCGTGGGTGTGCTCGGCGCTCCCACGTGGACCGGCGACTGGGATGCCGTCGACTTCCCCGAGCCGCCCGATCCGTCGTACTGGTCCGACCGGGACGAGCGGATGCTCAACCGTGAGCCCTATCGCTTCGCCTACTGGGCACCTGAGGGCGGCGTCCCGGGCCGGCCGTACGTCGTGCTCGCACAGTCGGTGTCGTTCCCCACCTGGACCACCGACATGGCAGGCGGCGCGGCTGTCTCCCTCGAGGTGTACCCGCCCGCTGAGTCCACGGAGTCCGGCCAGTGACGCGTGCCGACCGGCCGACACGAGCGGAGATCGACCGCGCCAGAGCCCTCGAGGACGCGTACCAGGCGGGCCGTCCGCTTCCCCCGGACAGGGTCAAGCAGGCCGTCCACCGCTTGTACGGGGACTGGATCGCGGCGGGAGGCGAAACCGAGTTCAAGGACGTGCTGGCCTTCGCCGCCCACGTGGCGGAGACCGAGTCGCCCACGGTCGAGGGCCGCGGGGACGTCCGCGCGCTCTGGTCCTGGAAGTCTCAGCCGGAAGGCGCCCCGGGCCTGATCGGCAACCGGTTCCTGGCACAGGCATGTGGTGAGAGCCGTGGGTACCAGGTTCTCGAGGACACCCCGGTGGGCCGCAGGCTGGAGTCGTACGAGCTGTGGGACCCCAAGGTGCAGCAGGCGCTCGTCAAGCGGTTCGGCCTCGACGAGGAAGCCGTGTCGAGCACTGCCCCCAAGGTCTGGGACACCGCCTCGGAGCAGTACGCCAAGGCGGCCACCGGAGAGATCGCCGTCTTCGCGGCCGACATCGGCGCAGGCTCCGTCCTGGGCAGAATGGAGATGCCGCGGATCATCGGTCCCGAAGGCGTCGGCAAGGAGGCCGTGCGGTTCTCGATCGACTTCCCCCACCACGCGCACCTTCCGGCGGACATGTACGACCTGTTGGCCGACGACGCCGTCCGTTGCCAGCTGCGGTTGGAGGACTATCACCCGGAGGCGACGACGCCCGAGGAGTTCGCCAAGAAGCTCGCCGCCATCGACGTCCCCGAGCACATGAGGCAGGCCCACGCCGCGGCGGTCGCCAAGCTGAGCACTGCCAAGAGCTACAAGGATCTCGAAACACCACCGCCCGGGCTCACCGAACCCGGGCCCGTCCAGACCGAGTCGGCGCAACCCGAACGGACCGGACCCGAAACCCGGCACCCCGGCTCCATGGAACACGAGTCGGAGGAGCCCGCGCCCGCCCAGCCCGGGCAGAAGGAGCCCGCAGCCGGGCAGCCGGCGCCCGAAGCCACGGCGCCCGCCCGGCCCGAGCCTCATGTTCCCGTGCACGGGGCCTCGTTCCTGCACGGTGCGACCCTTCCCCGCACCCTCGTCGTACCGCCCCGCCCGGCCCCGGCCGTGGCGAGTACGCACGGCGTGATGAACCCGGCGGTCGAGGCCGCCCCCAAGACCCCGGAGATCGACCTGTGACCGGCCCCGAAGCGGTACCCGCCCCCGGCGAGCAGGTCGAGCTGTACTTCTCCGACGTCTTCGCCTTCGTCAGCGAGTTCCTCGCCCCGACCGTCCGCCGCCGCCTCAACGGTTCCTCCGCCACCTGGTGCCCCCGCTGGTGGGAGCACCCCGAAGCGGGCGCGCGCCTCTCCGCGCTCTGGCTCGCCTGGGAACAGCTGCGCCTGGAGCCCACCCTCGGCCTGTCCACGTGGTGGCTGCACCACGCCGACCCGCACCTGAGGGTGCTCATGGACACGGACCTCGGCCCGTTCGCGGCCTGCTCCCCCAAGGTGGGCGGACACACCGCGTACCCCTTCGACCCGCTCCCGCTGGAGGAGTACGACCCCGAGGCCCAGCCCTTGTGAGAGAACGGTGAGGACCCGGTCGGCGTCCTCACCGTTCCCCCACAAGCCCAACCCCCCACCGCCCACACCGTTTTCCTGACGCCCTCCCCCCGCTTTTCCTCAACTTTCCCCACGAGGAATTCGCGCGCTCCGCCAGCCGTCCCGCCACCTACCGTGTCTCGGCGACCTGACTGACTGAGGGAGGGCCGGGACGGTGGACTCACCCGCCGAGAACAAGCGAAGTGCGGTACTGGCGCTGGCACTACTGGGTGTCCTGCTGGTCGGCAGCCTCGTCGTGCTCACCGTCTTCAGCGGCGAGGACGAACCCGCGGCCGACGCCAAGCCCAAGGCGTCCGCCACACGGGGCACGGGCGCGGCCGCCGGCGCGGGCGCGGGCGCCGGTCCCGCCGCCGGAGCGGCCGCGCCGCAGTCCGGGTCGGCCGCCGGAGTGCCCCCCATCGTCCAGCCGGCCGACCTCGCGGAGGCCCACCGCGCGATGGCCGACTACATGGCGGGCCTCAACACCTTCAAGTACACCGACAACACCGGCTCCTGGGCACCCCGTCTGCTGGCCCTCACCGACGGCGGCGAGACGATGAAGAAGCTGACCGTGCTGCCGGCCGACAAGGCATGGGCCACCTGTCAGCAGGCCAAGTGCTCCTCCGCGGGGCGGGCCACCGTACGCAGGGACGCGCTGATCGCCGACGAACTCACGCGCGGCAGCGGCCAGGCGATCTCGAGCGTGGTGGAAGTGACCGCGACCCGCTCGAGCGACGGCCGCAAGACCGAGACCGAGACCAACACCTGGCTGGTGAGCGCCCGCAAGAGCGGCGGGACGTGGCAGGTGAACGGCTTCGACATCTACGGCCTGGGCAACGTGGGCGCGCCCGAGCCCAAGGGAGGGTGAGGCACCCGTGGTGGCTCCTGCCGTACTGGCGGCGGCGTCAAAGGCGGCCAAGGTGGCGAAGGCCGCCAAGAGCGCGGCCCAGGTCGCGTCGGGACAGGGCGGCAAAGGCGGAGGCGGGAAGAAGAACAACCTCAAGTGGGTGTTGATCATCGCCGGCGTCGGCTCGCTGCCGACCCTGGGCGTCGTCTTCCTCGTCATGCTCCTGATCATGGCCCTCGTGGGCGGCCTCGGCGGCGGCGCCGCCCAGGCGGCCTGCGGCAACTACGGGGAGAACGCGGGATCGGGCAACACGGGCGACAAGGCCGCGACGAACCCGATCATGCCCGCGGGCAAGATGTACATGCCGAGCGACACCGCCCGCGACGAGATACCCCCGAAGATGATCCTCGCCTCGATGCGGGCGGCCGCGCGCTACGACGGCCTCGACTGGACGATCATCGCCGGGCAGATGTACCAGGAGACGAGGTACGGCCAGGACAAGTCCGCGGCCCCCGGCGGCGACAACGGCTTCGGCTACAAGGGCCTGCTGCAGTTCGGTGACTGGGCCTGGGGCCAGTACGGCGAGGACGGCAACGGCGACGGCCAGAAGGACCGCTACAGCATCGACGACCTGGCCTTCGCCGCGGCCAACTACATGCACGCCCTGAAGGTGGAGAGCAACGCCTGGGACGCGCTGCTCGGTTACTCCGGCTCGCTCAAGACCAACACCGTCTACCCCCGCGTGGTCCTCACCCAGGCCGCCCGCTACCGCGGCACCCTCACCAGCGACAAGGACCTCATCAACCGCTGGTACGCGCACTTGAAGGCCACCGTCGAGAAGAATCCTTCCTTCCCGGTCCTGGGCAAGGCCTCGGACATCCCCGAGCCCGTCGGCAACGACGCCCAGCCGAGCGAGGCGCTGAGCATCCGCTCCAAGGGCCCCCACAGCTGGTCCACCCCGCCCCTCGCCGGAGGCGGACAGGGCGGCACGACGACGGCCATGGCGCCGATGGGCTTCTCCCGTCCGCTCGCGGCCCCGTTCCGCCCGGACGACCCGCCCGCGACGACCAGCGGCAAGGACTGGCAGTGGCCGATGAAGGAGGGCACCTACAAGCTCGGCACCAAGTACCACCAGGAGGGCCCGCACTGGAGCCTCGGCTACCACACCGGGGTCGACCTGGAAGCGCCCACCGGCACCCCGATCCACGCCCCGGCCGACGGCAAGGTCGTGAAGGTCGCCAGCGGCGGCGCGTACGGCAACCAGACGCGCCTGGAGCACGCCAACGGCGTCATCACCCTGTACGCCCACCAGAGCAGCATCTCCGTGAAGACGGGCGACACCGTCAAGCGCGGCGACCAGATCGGCAAGGTCGGTGAAACGGGCAACGTGACCGGCGCGCACCTCCACTGGGAGGTGCTGATGCCGGGCGTCGACGACCCCTTCCGCAGTGGCCAGGACAACGGCCCGGGCCAGATCGACCCGGCGGCATGGCTGGCCGGCAAGATCACCGCAAGCCCCGACTACGGCGGCGTTCCCGGAGGCAGTGGCAACGGCAAGGACGCCGACTACCGCAGCTGCGCCGAGAACGGCAAGGGCACGGCCGTCCCGCCGGACGGCGCCGGCTCGACCGGACCCCTGCCCGACGTCGACGACACGGTCGTCCGCTCGGCGCTCGCCTGGGCCCAGCGCGGCATCGGCAAGCCCTACAAGTGGGGCGCCCCCCGCCTCCAGGGCGACCACCCGACGTCCTTCGACTGCTCCAGCTTCACGCAGTGGATGTACTACCAAGCCAGCGGCGGCAAGATCAACATCGGTTCCACCACCTACGACCAGCAGCCCAACCTCGCGAAGTACAAGGTCGACCTGAGCCAGTCCAAGCCGGGTGACGTGATCTTCTTCCAGCCCAGCGGCCAGAACCGCTCCGAGCACGTCGGCATCGTCTGGGATGCCGCCAAGCACACGATCCTGCACGCCCCCAGGCCGGGCAAGAACGTCGAGTTCAGCAACTGGGAGTGGCAGGGCGAGATCACGGGCGTCTACCGGGTGCCCACGGCCGGGAGCTTCCCCTAGACCAGCGGCGCGCACAGCGCCGCGGACCACCCACAGGAACGAGATGCCGACGTCCACCCCGGGCCCGGCGGAAGGAACGCCCTGACCATGGCCCCCGAACCACAGAAGAAGCCGCGCGCCGAAGACGACTGGACGATCGAGATCGTCCTCCTGGTCGTCGGCGTCCTGGCCCTCCTGTCCGCCGCCTGGCTCGCGGCCCGCCTCGGCGCGGCGTTCACCGAACTGCCGGAGCCCCCGGGCAACCCCTTCTCCTTCGCCATCGCCCTGGCCAAGGGCGACTACTCCTGGCCGGGCGGCGCGGCCAACGCCCTCGCCGCCGCCGAGGCGCTGCTGCTCGCGGGCCTGATCACCGCCGGGTACCGGATACGCCGGCGGCTGCGCGACAAACCCGCCGTGGACCGGGCCGCCAAGCACATGACGGACGGCGCGGAGCTCGGCAAGCTCACCATGAAGGGGGCTGCCGCGACTGCGGAGCGCCTCGGCGTGAAGGCCCAGGTGCCCGGCGTCTTCATCGGCCGGTCGGTGAAGGGCCGGCAGCCGCTGTTCGGCTCCTTCGAGGACATGCACGTCGACATCTGGGGCCCGCGTACCGGCAAGACGACCCGGCGCGCCATCCCGGCGATCCTGTCCGCCCCGGGCGCGGTACTCGTCACCTCCAACAAGCGCGACATCGTCGACGGCACGCGCGGGCCTCGCCAGGCTCACGGTCAGGTGTGGGTCTTCGACCCCCAGCAGGTGGCCCAGGAGCCGCCGACCTGGTGGTGGAACCCCCTCTCGTACGTCACCGACGTGGCCAAGGCCCGCAAGCTGGCCGACCACTTCGCCTCGGGCTCGCGCGACGCCGACGCCTCCACCGACGCGTTCTTCGATCCGGCCGGCCAGGACCTCCTCGCCAACCTGCTGCTCGCGGCGGCGACCGCCAAGACCTCCATCACCCAGATCTACACCTGGCTGTCCAACCCGAAGGACGACACCCCCGAGCGCATCCTGCGCGGCGCCGGGCACGTCATGCCCGCCGATTCCCTGAACGGCGTGATCACCGCTCCCGACAAGCAGCGCAGCGGCATCTACGGCGTCGCCCAGCAGATGGCGTCCTGCCTGATCAACCCCGAGGTCAACAAGTGGGTGACCCCGCTCGGCCCGGCCGACGACCGCCCCGAGTTCGACCCCCGCGAGTTCGTCCGCACCCGCTCGACGCTCTACTCGCTCTCCCGCGAGGGCAGTGACTCCGCGGGTCCGCTGGTGACGGCCCTGACCGTGGCCGTGGTCGAGGCGGCCGAGGAGTACGCCACCACCCAGCGCGGCGGCCGGCTGTCGCTCCCGATGGTCGGCGTCCTGGACGAGGCGGCGAACGTCTGCCGCTGGCGCGCGCTGCCCGACCTCTACTCGCACTACGGCTCGCGCGGCATCGTCCTGATGACCATTCTCCAGTCCTGGGCCCAGGGCGTCGAGGTGTGGGGGGACCGCGGCATGGAGAAGCTCTGGTCCGCCGCGAACATCCGGGTCTACGGCGGCGGTGTCTCCGACACCCGCTTCCTCGGCGACCTCTCGGAGCTCGCGGGCGAGTACGAGCTTCGCGAGTACTCCGCGACGCGGGAGTCGGAGTTCGGCGGCTGGTCCGGCAACCGCACGGTGAACGAGTCGGTCCGCCGCGAGCGCGTCCTGCAGGTCTCCGACCTGGGCTCGATGCCCCCCGGCCGGGCCCTCGTCCT
Organism: Streptomyces sp. NPDC034086; assembly: GCF_055575515.1. Classification (NCBI taxonomy): domain Bacteria; kingdom Bacillati; phylum Actinomycetota; class Actinomycetes; order Kitasatosporales; family Streptomycetaceae; genus Streptomyces; species Streptomyces sp. NPDC034086. The sequence goes on from NZ_JBVISM010000003.1 coordinate 260,591, forward strand.
GGCGTCGGGCACCAAACCGGTCCTGGTGGAGACGATCCCCTGGTGGGAAGGCCCCTACGCCCGCGAGGTCAAGGCCTCCCTGTCCAAGTACGACCCCGGAGCCGCCTGAGCACCGCCCGGTGCCCTCCCGGCCGGGTCCGGCGACGGGTCCGCCCGCGTGCCCGGCTCGGCTGACGTGCGTCCGTGACGCCGGTGCGGACCGGCGTCACGCGCGGCGCGGCGTGCGCGTGCTCCGCCGCGCGTCAGGGTGATACCGCTGCCCTCGAGGACGTCCCGGGAGTCGTGAAGATCCTGTCCAGGTGGTGACGGAGCACCGCGACGGCGGACTCCGGGCTCCGCTGGCCCACGAGGATGCTGGTGCCCAAGGTCGCCGCCATCGCGAGCAGGCTGATCGCCTCCGTGCGGGCGTCGGCGTCCGGGTCGGCCAGGCCGGCCTCCCGCGCCTGCTCCAGGAGTCCGGTCAGGGCGTCCTCCGCGGCGTCGGGGTTGTCGATGAAGGGCTGGGCGGCCAGCGCCCCGTCGGTCACGGACAGGATCGCGTAGGAGCTGTACAGCAGGTGGAACGTGCGGCTCTCCTCGTCCGTCGGGAGGGAGGCCAGCAGCAGCGCCTCCACCGTGGCGCGGGGGCCCGGGTCCGGACCGGCGGCGGCCAGGCGGGCGGAGACCCTGGCGGTGAAGCGGTCGGTCAGGTGCCGCAGGCCGTAGAAGAGCAGCTTCTCCTTGGTCTCGAAGTAGTACTGCACCAGCCGGAGCGACACCCCGGCCTCCGCGGCCACGTCGCGCATGCCGACCGCGTGCAGCCCCCGCCGTCCCGCGACCTGGATGAGCGCCTCGGCGATCTGGGCGCGCCGCTCCTCGTGATCCACGCGCTTCGGCATGTTCCCGCGGTCTCCGCCCGTCGATGGTGGGCGCGCTCGCCGCCCGGACAGCTTCATGATACCGGTGTACCAGATTAATGATACGGTCGTACCACGAAGAACGGGTCTTCCCAGGAGGTGCCGCCGTGCCCCAGAACACCGCCCGCGTACGCCGCGATGTCGGCCGCTACCTCAACGACACCCTGCGCGACCGCTACTTCGCCGCCGCCGAGGTCCTCTACGCGATGGGGGCACCCGCCCGCTCCGAGACGGACGTCGAGACGAGCTTCGGCACCACCCACGTCTACCGGTACGGGCCCACGGACCCCGCCGCCGAATCCCGGACCCCGATCGTCCTGATCCACGGCGCGGGCTACAGCTCGGCGATGTGGTACCCCAACACCCCCGGACTCAGCCTCGACCGCCCCGTCTACGCCCTCGACACCCCGGGCGACGCGAACCGCAGCGTCCACCGCGAGCCCATGTGGCAGCCCGAGCGCGCCGCCCAGTGGATGGACGAGGCCCTCGACGCGCTCGGCCTCGACAGGGTCCACCTCGTCGGCTCTTCCTACGGCGGCTGGCTCGTGCTCAACCAGGCCCACCGGCGGCCCGGACGGCTCGCCTCGGTCACCGCCCTCGACCCCGGCGGCCTGGAGAAGGTCGGCCTGCGCTTCTTCGCCTGGGTCTTCGTGAGCCTGTTCGCCACCTTCGCCCCGAAGGCCCTGCGCCCCCGGCTCGCCAAGTGGCTGGACCAGCCGGTCATCGCCGTCCCCGAGATGCGCAGGTGGATCCAGCTCGGCGCCCGCGCGTACCGGATCCGCCGCCCCGCGCCCCTGCCGCTGGCCGAGGACGCACTGCGCTCCATCCGGACCCCGCTCTACGTGATCATGGGCAAGCACAGCCTGCTCGTCCACCCCAAGCGGCAGCTGGAACGCGTACCGCGCCTGGTCCCGGGGGCCCGCGCCGAAATCATCACCGCGACCGGGCACGGCCCGCAGATCGACCACCCCGACGTGGTCAACGCCCGGATGCTGTCCTTCATGGAGGACGTCGACTCCCTCGACCCTGCCGCTGCCCCCGCGTAGGCCCACCACGGCCGGGAGGGTCCCGGGGACTCCGTTCAGAAGGCGCTCAGCGCGTCGCGGGTGGTGGTGCGGTACAGGCCGACCTTCGGGTTGGCGACGCTGCCCGGCTTGGCCAGCGGCAGGCTGACGCCGTCCGCGTTCGGCATGTGCTCTTTGTCGGCCAGGACGTTGACCTCGTCGGCCACGGGGCCGGTGGCACCCGACGGGTCGAGGTCCACCGCCGCGTACGCGGTGGCGCCGGGGTGCACCGGGTACGCCGGGGCGCCGCCCAGCCCGCCGGGGGCAGCGGCCTGGAGACCGAGCGCGCTCCCCTTGGCGCTGAAGCCGACGGTGGGGAAGTAGTCCAGACCGCAGGAGCTGGAACCGTTGTTGGTCACGGAGATGACGCGGACGGTGGCCGGGGTCCCCGCCGGGGAAGTGACCTTGACGGTCAGGTCGCGCGCCGAGCAGGGGTGGCTGTAGGCGTAGGAGTCACCGGTGGTGCCCCCCGTGTTCTTGCCGCCCGAGCCGGCCTTCGCCGGGGTGGTGGTGGGCGTGCCGGTTCCGGCGCCCCGGCCGGCGGACGCGGCGGCGGAGGCGCCCTCCCCGGACGGCGTCACGGTCCCGGTCGAGACCGGCTTGCCCGGGCTCTTGGTCGCGGCGGGGTTCCCGGCCGGCCCGCCGGCGCTGTCCGAGCCGCCGCAGGCGGTCAGGGCCAGAGCGAGGCCGGCGGTGGCGGTGGCCAGGGCGGTGGTGCGGAGTCGGTGGGTACGCATGGGGCTCTCCGTGTGGGTGTGGTCGTCAGACGGCGGCCGGTGCCGCCGGTCTGACGAGACGTGGGGTGGGACTGCTGGTCCGGCCGGCTGATGCCGCCGGCGGCCGAGGGCGGCTGCCGGTGGGCGGGAGGGGGGCCCGCGCCCCACCGACAGCCGGATCAGCGCGCCGGTCCGATCGGCGGACCGGCGGGCCGAGGACACCACTGTGGAGCTGGTTTTGTCCCAGTGGCGTCCGGACCGGGATAGTAGGAACCCTGGAACGCTCCTGACCCTTCTCACCTGGGCGATCGGGCGAGCCTGGAACGGGCTTCCGGGACGAGGGGGAGGGCGGAATGGCCACGGAGACGGAGCGGTTCGCGCAGCTGATGCGCGGATTCAAAGAGCGCTCGGGGCGCAGCTACGGCACGCTCGCGAAGCGTCTGCACTCCAGCAACTCGACGCTGCACCGCTATTGCAGCGGCGCGGCGGTGCCCACGGACTACGCCCCGGTGGAGCGGTTCGCCCGAGTCTGCGGCGCCTCGCCCGACGAACTGGTCGCGCTGCACCGGCAGTGGCTGCTGGCGCTGGTGGAGCGACGGCGGGGGGTGACGGAGGGACAGGCCCCGGGGCCGGGGGCGGCGAACTCCGCGGCACCGCCGGGTGGTGACACCGCGCCGGAGGTGCCGCCCGCATCGGCGGGGGCGGCGGCCGTGGCCGGGCGGGCACCGGAGGTCCGGCCGCACGCGGAGACCGGCCCCGCACCGGCCCCGGCGCCCGCAGCCGGGTCCACCCCGGCGCCCGGACCTGTTGCCGCGGAGGCACCCGCCCCAGCGGCGGAAGCGGCACCGGAAGCGGCCGCGGACGCCCCTGCGGGCCCGATCCGGCCGGGCCCCGCCCGGGCCTCCGGGCCAGGGGGCCGGCGTCCTCGGCTGTTGCTGGCCGTCGCGGCCGCCGTGGCCACCGCCGCGGTGGCGGGGACCGCCGCCGCCGTCTCCGCCCTGGGCGATACCGGTCACGGGGACACGCGCCACGGCGCCGTCCAGCCGTCCTCGCGCGAACGGGCGGCGGCGACGGGCCCGGCCCTGCCGTCCGGCGGGTCGCCGTCACCCACGCCCAGCGCCGATTCCTCACGCCCGTCCGGCCCCGGAACGTCGTCCCCCCCGGCACCGTCGGCGTCCACCCCGACGGCCACCACCGCGCAGAAGGGGGCTTCCCCCGCCGCGCCGTTCACGGTCACCGTCCTGCGCGACAACTGGGACAGCCCCTGCGACCAGTGGTTCGCCCTGGACAAGGCCCCCGGCACGGTCCCCCCGCCCCCCGCCGGACAGGCGACCGAAGGGTGGGCCCGCGCCCTGGACGCCGCCCCGGCGGGCCACCTGCGCCTGCAGCTGACCGTCCAGGGCACCGAGGGCAAGCCCGCGGTCCTGCACGCGCTGTACGTCCGTGTCGTGAGCGGCCGCAAGGCTCCCGGCTGGAACGCGTACACCATGGGCGCCGGTTGCGGCGGCGCGCTGGTGCCGGCGTCCTTCGCCGTGAACCTCGACGACGCCTCCCCGAGAGCCAGGCCCGTACCCGGCAAGGAGGGCGAGCGGCCGACGGCTACCACCGACTTCCCGTACAAGGTCTCCGCCACCGACCCCCAGGTGCTGAACATCGACGCCGCCACACTCGGTCAGGACGTCAGCTGGTACCTGGAGCTGGCCTGGAGCAGTGGCGACCGCCAGGGCACCACCCGCATCGACGACCGCGGCCGCCCGTTCCGCACGGTCGCCCTGAACGCCGGCCACACGTACTGGTACGACGAGAGCCACAACGCCTGGCTGCCGGACCCGCAGTGAAAGGCCCCGGGCAGCGGCCGATCACGAATGGTGACAAACGGGTGACGCGCGGTCAGTGGCGGATGCTTTCATGGTCGCAGTGCGCAAGGAGGCGCATCGCGACGGGCGGGGGGATACGGCTGTGCCCTGGATCCATGACTACTTCAGGTCGGACGGCACTCGGGTCAAGGGCCACTTCCGGCTCCCTGCCGGGGCGCGGCGGGAGACCGCGCTGCTCGGCCTGATCGTCGCCGGAGTGATCGTCTTCGGGAACGGAACGACATCCGCCGGAGCCGGGGCCGGAGCCGGAGGAGGCTCGGGTCAGCAGTTACCCGGGCCGCAGTCGACGGTGGTCTACCCGATCAAGTGGCCGGCGTGGGAAAATCACCCGGCGGCGCGACCCACACCGACGGTCTCCTACCCGATCGTCTTCCCCGGCACGGGGAACAGCCGGTGAGCCCCCGCCCGCCCGCCAAGAGGCGTAGGCGCACGGGCACGGCACGGCGGCGGAAGACCACCGGCTCGCAGGAGCCGTGGCTCCTCGGCCTGGCCGGTCTCGTGGCCCTCTCTCTCGTCATGGCGGTGGTTTCGTGGCTGGCCGCCCATCCTCGGGTTCTCGTGGCCGGCCTCCTCGCAGCCGGTGCCGCGGGCGCCCTGTGGGCGCGCCGGCGCCAGGAGGCCGCGCGGTGGGAGCGGGTCCGGGCCCGGAGCCTGCGCTACGCCGTCGAGCACCTCGACAGCCTCCACCACAACGACTTCGAGTTCGCCGTACGGGACCTCATGCACCGCGACGGCTGCACCGACGCCGAGAAGGTCGGCGGGCGGGGCGACAACGGTGCGGACGTCAAAGCCACCGACCCCTACGGCCGCCGCTGGGTGATCCAGTGCAAGCACCGCAAGGCCGGCTGGCAGGGGTCCGCGGTCGGCACCCCGGACCTCCAGGTCCTCAACGGCACCGGCCGCCAGATACACGGCGGCGACGTCCTCGTCATGCTCACCAACGGCCGTTTCTCCCGGCCCGCCCTCGACTTCGCCCGGTCCCAGCGCCTCCACCTCGTCGACCGGCACCTCCTCGCCCAGTGGGCCGGCGGCTCCCGCCCCCTGTGGGAACTCCTCCGCGCCGTGCCGCCACCCCGGAAGCCCACGTCACTCTCGTAGCGCGGACGGCGTGACGCTCCCGGGGCGTACGGGCGCGATGGGCCCCGTTGGTCAGGCGTGCTCGTCCGACGGCTGCCGGTCGGGCTGGACCGACCAGACCGGGGGTTCGTCGTCGCCCGAGTCCTCGTCGCGCTCCGCGTCGGCGGCCGTCGCGTGGACGTTGCCCGCCGCGTGGTGGACCGGCGCGTACACGGCGTACAGCCGCATGGGCTCGTCGCCGGTGTTGGTGACGTTGTGCCAGGTGCCGGCGGGTACGAAGACGGCCCAGCCGTCCTCGACCTCCCGGTCGAAGTCGAGCCGGTCCTTCGCGGGGCCCATCTGGACGCGGCCCCGGCCGGCGTCGAGGCGGAGGAACTGGTCGGTCTCCGGGTGCGCCTCCAGGCCGATGTCCCCACCCACGGGGATCGACATGAGGGTCAGCTGGAGGTACTTCCCGGACCAGGCGACCGTGCGGTAGCTCGTGTTCTCGAGCGTCGCCCTCTCGAGGTCGAAGGTTTGAGGTTCCGGCCCGATGTCCTTGATGGTCATGCTTCTCTCTCGATCGACGAAGGCGGTGAGTCGGTGAGGCGGTGCGCGGTCGCGGCCTCACGTCGGCCCGCATACCCCGTCCGCGCGCTCCGGCACGGCCCACGGGGCACGGGGTGCCGACGGGGGCGCCGTCTTGGGACCAGAGCGCCCCTGCCGGCCTAACGCCGATCCGCGGACCCGGGTCACTGGCAGGCCGTGTGCCGGTATGCGGCGGGCTACCGGGGTTCCTGTCGGTGCTTGAACGGGTTGAGCCGTCCGCGGCGCTCGCCCTCCGGGTGGAGCTCACGCCCACCCGTTGCCTCCGGGCCGCCGGTGTCCCGCCGGTCCACGACGTCCGCGCGGTCGTCGGCGGCGGCTGTCCCCCGGCGCGCCGCGCGTGCGGGGCGTGCGTCACGGCTGCGGTACGAGGTACGGCGGGCACCGGCGGCGATCAGGCTCAGCCCGAGCAGGGCCACGGCCCCCACGACGATGCCGTAGAGGAAGAGGGTGCCCGTGGAGCCGGTGACGTGGTAGCCGAATACGGAGAATCCGTCGGTCAGCTGGTGGGCGGTGCCGTCGTTGGTGAGGACGCCGGCCACGCCGACGACCAGCGCGGCGATCAGGAGGACGAGTCCGAGCATGACGAGCATGGCGCGCTCCAGAGGTCTGGTAGCTGTTTCTCCACGGTAGGACCGTCCCGCCCGCGAGGCCACACACCCGCGTCGTCGCACGACGCGCACGCCGAGGGCCCGTACGACCGACCCCGCACCGCTCCTCAGGACGCCGCCCGGAATTCCGTGCCGACGTACGTCTTCACGACTTCGGCCAGGAACTCTCTCGTGTTGTCGGGGCTCAGCGCCTGGGCTTGCAAGTAGGCATACATATCGCCGAAGAGCCGCACGTCGGATTGCTTCTCCAGGTAGAGGTCGCTGGTGAACCTTTCCAGATACACCACGCTCACATCGGTGGAGTCGGAGAATTCGAGCAGCGAGAACTGTCCGGACATGCCCGGGTGCGCCCCCACGTCGTGAGGGAGAACCTGCACGGTGATGTGCGGCTGGGCACCGAGGCTGTTCAGATGCTCCAGCTGCTCGCGCATCACCTCGTGGCTGCCCACCACGCGCCGCAGTGCCGTTTCGTCCAGTACGGCCCATAAGCGCAGCGGGGCGTCGGGGGCGGCCAGGCGGCGCTGGCGCCGCAGCCGTACGTGGAGGCGCGAGGCGGCCTGGTCCGCGGCGGCGTGAGGGATCGTTCCTGCGATGACCGCCCGGGCATAGGCGGGGGTCTGCAGCAGGCCCGGGATCACCAGGGGCTCGTAGGTCCGGATCGAGGCGGCCTCGGCCTCCAGGCCGATGTAGGCGCCGTAGCGGATGTCACCGTAGGCGTTCCACCAGCCCTGACGGCCCGATTCACGGGCCAGCCGCATCAGGTCGTCGACGAGCCGCGCGTCCTGGACCGCGTACAGCCGGCAGAGGTCGCGGACGTCGCGGGGCTTGACGAGGCGGCGGCCGTTCTCCAGAAGGCTGATCTTCGGCTGCGAGATCAGCAGGCGCTCCGCCACCTGCCGCGTCGTCATGCCACTGGCCTGCCGGAGCCGGCGCAGCTCCGATCCCAGTCGGCGCCTGCTGACGGTGGGATTGACATTGACGCCCACGGGGTGCGTTCCTCCGCTCCGAGAAGTCCTGCTCCGGCGAGCAGAATCGCATACGCCGACGGGCAGTTGGCCCTGCCCCGGCACCGTGTCGCCCACTGGACGAGGGCACCCTCGCCCACCCCCTCGCCTCGCGGATCCTCGCCGCCCGGGGCGGGGACGAGAGGAATCACCGTTTCCCCCACACGGCCCATTAAAGCCGTTCGGCTATGCGCATTATTCACCCGTGGAGGCGAATGCCGCAGGGCGCAGAAATTGCCGGACAAATGCCGGGTCTTTTACAGGTTGCTGCGTAATATGCCAGCGACAGTGAGACGGCCCTATGCGGCCGAGACCATCAGATACGCCACCATCCACCACAGGAGTTGGCCCCTCGATGACGCTGAAAATCTCTGGCGCGGCGCTCAAGCGCACGACGCCCGTCTGGATCGCGACGGCACTGGCCACGGTGATCGCCTCTGCCGTGGTCGCCGTGACACCGGTCCGCGCGCACGCGATCGCAACACCGGTACCTCTGGGCACAGCCGCCAGCTTTGCCGTGCTGGCCGGCTCCGAGATCACCAACACCGGCCCCTCGGTGATCACCGGCGACCTCGGGGTGAGCCCGGGAACCGCCATCAGCGGATTTCCGCCCGGCATCGTGAACGGCACCGTGCACTCCGGTCCGGTCGACCCCGTGGGCCTCCAGGCCAAGAGCGACCTGGTCGTGGCGTACAACAACGCCGCTGGTCAGTCCACGGACGCGATCCTTCCCCCGGACGCCGGAGGCCTGACGCTGGTGCCGGGTGTGTACACCGCCCCGTCCACCCTCGGACTCACCGGCACGCTCACCCTGGACGCCCAGGGCGACCCCAACGCCGTATGGGTGTTCCAGGTCGGTTCGGCACTGACGACGGCGAGCTCCAGCAGCGTGTCCCTCATCAACGGGGCCTCGCCGTGCAACGTGTTCTGGCAGATCGGCAGCTCGGCCACGCTGGGCACCGAGACCGACTTCGTCGGCACCATCATGGCCCTCACCTCCATCAGCCTGACCACGGGTGCGGACATCGACGGACGGGCGCTGGCCCGCAACGGCGCGGTGACCATGGACACCAACGTGATCAACCGCGGATCGTGTGCCGCCGGCACCACCGGCGGCACCACGACCGGTGGCACGACGACGGGAGGCACGACGACGGGAGGCCCCACGACGGGAGGCACCACGACCGGAGGCCCCACGACGGGAGGCACCACGACCGGTGGGCCCACGACGGGAGGCACCACGACCGGTGGCGTCCTCGGTGGCGTTCTCGGGGGCACGACGACCGGTGGCACCAACGGCGGTCTTCTCGGCGGCGTGCTCGGCGGAGTGACGACGAGCGGTGGTCTCATCGCGGGTACCACGACGAGCGGCGTCACGGGCGCTACGACGGGCGGGACCAACGGGGGCGTGACCGGCGGTATCCCCAAGCCGCCCCCCGGCAAGCCCGGCAAGCCCGGATGGCCGGACCAGCCCGGATGGCCCGGGTGGCCCGGCCATGACGGTCCTGGCGGGCCCGGTCACGACGGCCACGACGGCCCCGGCGGACCCGGTCACGACGGCCACGACGGCCCCGGCGGACCCGGTCACGACGAGCACGGGAAGCCGGGCCGGCCCGACCACGGGGACCCGCACGGCGAGCACGACGGCCCGGGCCACGACGGGTGAACGCGCCGCACACGGGGCGGCCCGAAGACGGTGAGTCGCCCGTGGCTCCTCCGGGGGCCTGTACGGCCAGGCGGTCACGCGTGACACACCAGTAGGACGGGGGCGCGCGGCGGACCGTCCTCGGCTCCGCCGCGCGCCGCTCGCGCAAGCCGGAAGGAACGGATGGATGAACAGTCGGGATGGGAAGGCCGGGTGGGGTCGTGCCGAGTGGCGTCATTTCAGCGGACGCGGAGAGAACGGAGCACTCAGGAGCCGGTCCTGCGGGGAAGGGCCGTGACGGTGGTCCGGAAGCGGTCCCGGACGGCCGCGGGCCGCGACGCCCGCCCGGGCCGGGAACAGCGGCCGTCATCGTGCTGTGCCTGGCCGCCACGCTGATCCATGTGCTCGCGGTCTTCCTGCACGTGGCTCCGGCGAACGCCGTCTCGCAGCTGTACAGCGGGCCGGTCAACGCATGGGTCTATCCGCTCTTCGAGCAGAACTGGCGCCTCTTCGCCCCGGACCCGGAGTCGGTCAACCGGCAGATCTCCGTGAGGACCAGGCACACCGCCCCTGACGGCAGTGTGCGGACGAGCGGCTGGTTCGACCTGAGCGCCGTGGACAAGTCCGCCGTCGAGCACAACGCCTTCCCGAGCCACACGGCGCAGAACATGCTCCGCCGCTCCTGGAGTTCCTACCTCGAGGCGTTCGGCGGTGACGACGAGCCGCGTTCGGAGCGTGCCGTGATGATGCGGACGTACCTGCGCAACATCACGGCGGCCCGCGTCGCCGCCCACCGGCGCGGACCCTTCGACTCCGTCCAGCTGCGGGTGGTCACGCTCCCCGTCGCCGCTCCGACCGCGTCGGGCGCTACCCGCCCGGTCGCGCCCATCGACACCCGTTACCTGCCCTGGTGGAAGGTGGCTCCACATGGAACAGACTGACCCGGCACCGGCACCGGCAGCCCCGACCGCCCGACCGGTGGGGCAGCGCGTACTCGACCGCATGAGCGGGGTCATCGCCCTGCTGGTCGACCGGCCGGTCTCCTTGTACGCCGCGGCCGTCCTGCGCATCGGGTACGGGCTGCTCTACCTCGTCTTCCTCCTGCGCGAGTTCCCGCACCGCGACGAGATCTGGGGGCCTGGATCGCCCTGGACGCCCGCGCTGGCGCGGCAGCTGTTCGATCAGACCGAGTGGTTCAGCATCCTGACCCTGTCCGACAGCCGGGCGTACTTCGAGACCTGCTACGCGGCGGCCGTCGTGACGTCCGCCCTCTTCGTGCTGGGCTGGCGGACCAGAGCGGTGTCCGTGCTGTTCGCGGTCGTGGTGGCGTCCTTCCACGCCCGGGCGGTCTACATGACGGACGGAGGCGACAACCTCTTCCTCCTCATGGCCGTGTACCTGGTCTTCACCGCGTGCGGCCGCCGCTGGTCGCTGGACGCACGCAGGAAGGCGGTTCCGGCACCGGACGGCGGCCGGCACCGGCGCCGGTTCCGCGAGCTCCGCGAGTTCCGCGACACCGCGAGCACCGTGCTGCACAACTGCGGCATGTTCGTCATCGCCACCCAGGTCTGCTTCCTCTACGGATGCGCCGGTCTGTACAAGGTGCAGGGCGGCTCCTGGGGCAACGGCACCGCGCTCCACTACGTGTTGAACCTCGACCTCTTCCGCCCGTGGCCCGCGCTGTCCCTCCTGCTGGACGAACACCCGGTCGCGGTGGCCATCGCCGGATACCTGACGGTGCTGCTGCAGGTCGCGTTCCCGTTCGTCCTGTTCGGCAGGCTCAAATACCCCGTCCTGATCATGCTGGTGGGCCTGCACCTCGGAATCGCGGTCCTCCTGGGGCTTCCGGTCTTCTCCGGAGTGATGATCGTCGCGGACGCCGTGTTCCTGCCGGACCGCTTCTACCGGTCCTTGGGGAGCCTGTGGTGCAGAGCCTCCGGGCCGGGAAGCTCCTGGAAGGCGAGCGGCGGCCTCCCTCGTGTGCCGTCACCCGAGTGCCCCGTATCGCGCTCGACGTGATGCGGTGCGCCATCGTGCGTGTGAGCGTGGTCCGGAGGGATCCGACCCCCCACGGCGGTCCCCGCAGGACAGAAGGAGTCCGGGTCATGGGCGGTGCGCAGGACGGGCGTGAGGAGCCGGGCAAGGGGAGCGAGGCACAGGGGCACCAGCGCCCCGGCGACCCCGCGCACCCGCAGCCGGGCAGGCAGTCCCGTGAACGGGGACGGGAGCGGGGGCGGAAGGAGCCCTCGCGCCGCGGTGAGGACGACCTGCTGCGCGAAGAGGACCTCCACGACGAGTCGATGTGACGGGAAGACCGTCGCAGGGGCCGCCCACCACGTTCTGGGTGCGCCACTCACGGATGTCCGCGCCCGGAATCACGCCGGCTCGCCCTGCCCGGACGCGGCAGGGGGTCCGGCCGCCACGAGGATCTCCGCGGCCGAGGTGATGTTGTCGGCGCGGACGGCGCGGGCCATGGCGGCGCGTGCGGCGTCCGGCGTGGTGCCGGGCGGTACCACCAGCAGGGCGAAGTGGTCCTTGTCCCCGCGGGTGATGAGGACGGTGTCGTCTCCGACGGGGTCGGTGTCGAGGTGGACGACGCGGTCGTCGACGACCAGACGGGCCGGCAGGCCGTCCCAGGCCGAGGCGTCCAGGACCACGCGGGTGATGGGCCCGAGGTGCTCGGTCAGCGCGCCGATCAGTGCGGGGAGCTCGCTCTCGACGTCGCGCGAGCGCGGCCACCACGCGCCGTCCAGGACTCCTTCCCGGGCGTGCGTGGTCTCCAGCCGCAGCAGGGCGGTACCGGGCCGGACCGCGGCATGGATCGCGTCCGGCAACAGCATCGGGGGTGTGCGCGGGGTGTCGGCGTCAGCCATCATGGTCCGCCCGTCTGCGGAGTACGGCCGCGCCCGGCCCGGACCGGCGCCGGTACCCGGAGCGCCCGCCGGGGCGAACGCGGCACTGCCGTCCTTTCACCGTACCCCCGGCGCCGGGGCGCCGCCCGGTCCGGCCACCCGCGCGGCCCCGGAAAAATGCCTGGTCGGGGCGGGTTGGCGGGCGCCGGGCGGGCGTACAGTGAAAGCACCGGGAGCACTTCGCACACCGGCTCCCGCGCGGGTGTCGTTTCCGGGGATCACGAGGAACCGGGCTGCCGACGCGCGGCCCGGGGGCAGGTCACACCATGACCACCACCACCGACCGGACCGCACCCCACGACCTCGCCACAGACCTCCCGGCACGCGTGTCCCTCACCCCGGGGACCACACTCGCCGGCCGGCTGGACGGGGCCTGGTGGCCCCGCTCCCGCGACCTGTACGCCGAACTCCCCCCGCTCGTGGCCCTGCTCGACGAGGCATGGGGACGCATGACCCGCGTCACCGTGAACCCGACCCGCTGGCACGGCGTTCCGCACAAGGTGCCGGCCACCGGGCACACTGTCCATGTCGGCTGGTTCACCGAGCAGCACCCCGACCAGCTGATCCTGCTGTCCCTCACCGTCGGCCGCTGGGACCTGCTCGTCGTCCCTCCCGAGACCGAGCCCGCCGCCGCTGCCCGCCTGATGACCGCCGCGGCGATCCCCGGCAGTGTCCTGACCGTCGGCGCCCTGGTCGCCGCCGAGGCCGCCATCGGCCGCGGCATGCGCGATGCCGGGAACCAGGAGGACGTCTGGGAAGCCGAAGGCGGGGCCCGCACGGCGCGCTCCGGGGACCTCGTCGGGAGGCGACGGGCCCTCCCGGTACCCGGGGACACCCGGCGGTGAGCACCGCCCCTGACGAAAGGACGCCCCCTTTGGACCCCCACGAGACAGAAGCGCTCCCGGTGGCCGGGAACGCCGAGGTCCGGATCGTCGCCGCCAGTCCCGAAGCGGCCCGCGCGGTCGCCGAGGTACTGCGCCGCTGCTTCGACGCGACGGAACAGCGCAGCTACCCCGCCCCGGGCGGCGGTACCCGGCTCCACCTCACCGTCGACACCGAAGCCGTCGCCGGCCCCGCCCGCTCCTGGCTGGCCACCAGCAGGTCCTCCACCGACGTCGGCGCCGGGACCGGGACCGGTACCGGGACCGGGGCGGAGGCCGAGGAGAACTGACCGGCCACCGGCAGACCCCCGCCACGGGGAATGAATACCTGTCTCCGCGGCCGGAGAATTTGACGGTCCTCGCGGGGAGAGTTTTTACGGGCACCACACCGGGGAAAATGTTCGGCCCACACGATCCGCCATGGCGTGCTACTGTCGAAGTCAGTTGCAGTTTTGGTACCCAAAAACTTCAAGCGCCTCCGCCCGGTTACGGCCGGACGGAAGCGCTTCGTCTTTCCGGTCATTTTCCGGTCGGGGCATCATCGCGGCGACACGGCATCCGTAAAGCGCGGATTCCGAGGCAATGCCCAAAGGAGATATGACATGGCTACTGGCACCGTGAAGTGGTTCAACGCGGAAAAGGGTTTCGGCTTCATCGAGCAGGACGGTGGCGGCGCTGACGTGTTCGCCCACTTCTCGAACATCGCCGCCCAGGGCTTCCGTGAGCTCCAGGAGGGCCAGAAGGTGTCCTTCGACATCGCTCAGGGCCAGAAGGGCCCGACGGCCGAGAACATCGTCTCCGCCTGACGCTCACGCACATTTTGCAGCTGGGGCCCGCATCCCTCGGGGTGCGGGCCCCAGCTGCACGCTTTTACGCACCCGCTCCACCCGGGATCCGAGGGACGGCATCACCGGAGCCTCACCCGCTCCGCCGGTGCGCCGGATTCATTTCCGTGCACCATCCCCACTCCCTCCCGCATTCCCTCCCGCGCCGACACGGATTTCCCCGTGGTCCGCGTCCGCTTTCGCATTCCATTCGGTCCGTGCCTGCGATTCTCCGCACCGTTCTTCCACTGCGGGAATTCCTTGATGCGTACCGTATCCAGGAAGGTTCTGAATGAACCCCGCACGCACGAACAGCCGCTCCTCCCGCACCCGCCGCCACACCGGCGGCCACACGTACGACTCCGGCACGGCCCCCGTCCGGGGCGGCCGCTCCGGTTCCGCCGCCCCGAGCCGTTCCGGCGCTCCCGGCCGCTCCGGCGGCTACGGCCGGCGTGCCTCCTCGGCCTCGGGCGAGTTCGCCCTGCCGAAGACGATCACCCCGGCGCTGCCGTCCGTCGAGGCGTTCGCCGACCTCGACATGCCCAAGGAGCTCCTGGCCGCGCTCTGCGCGCAGGGCGTGACCGTCCCGTTCCCCATCCAGGGCGCGACGCTGCCGAACTCCCTGGCGGGCCGTGACGTCCTCGGCCGCGGCCGGACCGGCTCCGGCAAGACCCTCGCCTTCGGCCTGGCGCTGCTGGCCCGCACGGCCGGCCAGCGCGCCGAGCCCCACCAGCCGCTGGCCCTGGTCCTGGTCCCCACCCGGGAGCTCGCCCAGCAGGTCACCGACGCCCTGACCCCCTACGCCCGCGCCGTGAGGCTGCGCCTGGCCACCGTCGTCGGCGGGATGCCGATCGGCCGGCAGGCGGCCGCGCTGCGCGGTGGCGCCGAGGTCGTCGTGGCCACCCCCGGCCGCCTCAAGGACCTCATCGACCGGGGTGACTGCCGGCTCGACCGGGTCGCGGTCACCGTCCTGGACGAGGCCGACCAGATGGCCGACATGGGCTTCATGCCGCAGGTCACCGCGCTCCTGGACCAGGTGCGGCCGGAGGGCCAGCGGATGCTGTTCTCGGCGACCCTGGACCGCAACGTCGACCTCCTGGTCCGCCGCTACCTCGCCGACCCCGTCGTCCACTCCGTGGACCCCTCCCAGGGCGCGGTGACGACGATGGAGCACCACGTCCTGTACGTGCACGCCGCCGACAAGCACCGCATGACGACGGAGATCGCGGCGCGCGAAGGCCGGGTGATCATGTTCCTGGACACCAAGCACGCCGTGGACCGCCTCACCCAGGACCTCCTGGACTGCGGCGTCCGGGCCGCCTCCCTGCACGGCGGGAAGTCACAGCCGCAGCGCACCCGCACCCTCGCCCAGTTCAAGACCGGGCACGTCACCGTCCTCGTCGCGACGAACGTGGCGGCCCGCGGCATCCACGTCGACAACCTCGACCTGGTCGT
Organism: Streptomyces sp. NPDC034086; assembly: GCF_055575515.1. Classification (NCBI taxonomy): domain Bacteria; kingdom Bacillati; phylum Actinomycetota; class Actinomycetes; order Kitasatosporales; family Streptomycetaceae; genus Streptomyces; species Streptomyces sp. NPDC034086. Next base: position 276,138 of record NZ_JBVISM010000003.1, read on the forward strand.
CAACGTGGACCCGCCCACCGACCACAAGGACTACCTCCACCGCGGCGGCCGTACCGCGCGGGCCGGCGAGTCCGGCAGCGTCGTCACGCTGGTCACCCCCAACCACCGCCGTGACATGACCCGCCTCATGGCGGCCGCCGGCATCACCCCCCTGACCACCCAGGTCCGCTCCGGTGAGGAGGCGCTCAGCCGGATCACCGGCGCCCGCACCCCCTCCGGCGTCCCCGTGACGATCACCGCGCCGGCGCCCGCACGGCCCAAGCGCGGCACGTCGTCCGCCCGCGGCCGGCGCGGCCCCGGTTCGACGTCCCGGCGCCTGGGCGCGAGGCAGTCGGCGTTCGACGCGGCGGCCTGAACACCGCGTGATCCGAACGTTCATCCATCTCTGCAGGAGGCACGTCGTGACGCTGGTCCAGACGCAACCCCGCTCGGCGAGCGCCGCTCCGCTGCACCTGGCGCCGGCCGAGGCCATGGACACGGCGGGACCGCGGGTCCATGACGACATGACCGTCGAGGTGGCGCTGTCCGTCATGGCCAGTGCCCTCACCGGGCACCTGAGCGTCACCGACGCCGACGGCGTGTGCACCGGGCTGGTCACACGGGCGCAGCTCACCGCCGTGCGCGAGAGCTCCGCCTACTCGGACCGCCTCCGGCTGCGCGACGTCACGGGCGACGGCGGGCCGCCCGCCCCGCCCGCCACCCCGGCGGCCGGGCGCGCCCCGCGCCACCGCCCGCTCGTCGCCCGGTGCCCGGGGGACGGACAGGACAGTGCGCGGGGGCTCCTCGCCCCCGCCCGCTGAGCCGCCTCACCGCGGCGGAACCAACTCCCCTTCTCCCCTGTGAGGCATCGTGCGCTGTGTCATCGCCCGCTTCCCGTTCGAACTCACCAAGAGTGGTGTCCTGGCCTCCATGAAGGGCGTCAAGCCCGAGGAGGTGACGGGTGAGTCCGTGATCGTCGGCCGCCGCACCTACCCGGTCAAGCAGGTCGGCCAGGTCATCACCCGTCAGGACCGCCGCGACTTCAGCACCGCCGAGGTCGTCCGCGCCCTGACCAAGCTCGGGTTCACCTGCCGGAGCCTGCCGCGCGACGCGGCGCCCGCCCGCGCCACCGGCGCGTTCGAGCACGCCTCCGCGCTGCTCGGCGTCCCGGCGATCGCGTGACCGCCTGACCGTACGACCACGAGCCGGGAGGAGCGCGAGCCGACCCCGGACAGCCAGGAGGGCCCCCGCCGGCACGTGCCGGCGGGGGCCCTCTCGCGTACGGGTGGGGTTGCGCGCGGGACGCGGAGTCAGTGATCGGAGTAGCTGAAGTCGCCCATGGTCCAGGCGCTGACGTTCTCGATCGAGACGCGGTACATGCCACCCGTCTCCGGGATGCCCACCGTGCCCTGGAGGATCCGGGCCATATGGAAGTGGAGGTGCGTGGGCGGTCCTTCACTCCGCGCCCGGGCGGTGAAGACGGCGGAGAACTCGCCCAGGCTGGACGAGTCGGCCAGGACCTCCGACACCCGTTGCCGCCACACCGCCTCGGGGGCCAGCCGGCCGGTGATGACAGTTCCGCCCGTGACCACGGTCAGGGACATCTGATTGCTCTGCCCGGACTCCACCAGGGTGGCGACGTCAACGAGCAGCTCGTCAGGCTTCGACATGAAAGCCGATCCTATGCCCGTACGCGGGGACCGGGGAGTGCGGTCGCGCACTCCGGCCACCACCGCGTCCCGGCGGCGACGGTGCCGCCCTCCCCCGACCACCTCCGGGCACTGCCGATTTCCTCATCGCCGGACGAACAGAAATCTACTCTCGCCGGAGTAGACATTGGTCGGTGATCTGGCTATGGTTTCTCTCGTAGCCCAGAGAGACACAGAGGCCTGGCAGAGACGAACTGCCGGTCAGCAGCATGTGCAGAGCGGTACGGCGGTGGAGTTCCGGAGCCAGGTTTTTCGCAGGACGGTGACGGGACTGACCGCCGGACCGGGTGGCCCGCAGTGATCAGGGGCCGCCGTGGCGGGACCGCCGTCATGGCAGGAGCGGTCCCGCGAGCAGTTCGCGGTACGAGTTCGCAGTACGCAGTACCCCCGTGGTAGGTAGTGATCAAGAGGAAGAACGGAGGAACCCGCGCCATCAGGATCGCCCGGGACGAAGTCGAGCCCGGGTACCGCAGGACATCGATAGTGAGGTGGTCTCCGGTCAGGCAACAGCGATCCCCGCGCCTCCGACAGCACCCGGGTCGGATCCGCGGACACAAGACGCCGGCGCAGTAGCAGGGCCGGCAGGTGGTGTAGTAGTTCCTTCGGGGCCCTGGTGCCGTACGGCGCCAGGGCCCCTCGACGCGTTTCACAGAGAGGTGCAAATGACAGCAGACGACTCGTACGGACGTCTCGACGACGACGATTACCCCGCCTACACGATGGGCCGGGCCGCGGAAATGCTCGGTACCAGCCAGAGCTTCCTCCGCGCCATCGGAGAAGCCCGCCTGATCACCCCGCTGCGCTCGGAGGGCGGTCACCGCCGCTACTCCCGCTACCAGCTGCGCATCGCCGCCCGCGCCCGTGAGCTGGTCGACCAGGGCACGCCCATCGAGGCCGCCTGCCGCATCATCATCCTTGAGGACCAGCTCGAAGAAGCCCAGCGCATCAACGCCGAGTACCGTCGCGCCGCCGAATCGTCCGGACCGCAGGCCTCCGCCTGACGGGAGCCCGCCCGACCGGGCAGCGGCCCGGACGCCGCCCCGCCGGAGGACCGCTCACCGGTGCTCGACTCCGCTGCCGCCGGGTGCCGCCGCGCCCCGGCGCGCGGGGGACGACAGCACCCGGCCCAGGTCCAGCACGCTCAGGCCGAACATCAGCACCCCCAGGGGCACGTGCAGCGACGGCACGCGCGCGATGCCCAGCACGACCTGCACCGAAGCCAGCACGAGGAAGCCGGAGGCGTACAGGACGGGCCGGGGAGAGCCGCCGCCCGGCCGCCACGCCAGGACCGCGGCCAGCACGTACAGCATCGAGGCCCCGTACATCACGCGCGCGCCGACGCCGTGCAGCGTCTCGCCGTACGACGAGGACAGCAGCAGTCCGGCGGTCAGCGCCTGGAAGAACAGCGCCGAGGTCTGCAGGGCGATCGCCACCCGCGGGAACGTGAACCCGCCCGGTACTGCCGTCGTACGTGTGGCCATGACGCGGCCCCCCTCTTCTGCCTCGCGGCGGTGGATCGGTGATCTCTCGCCGGTCCGACGACGCAGCTCCGCGAAATGTGAGGTGCCCCCGACGACCCGGTTTTCCGGGCCGCCCTCCCCGCCCGCTCAGTCCGCGTACGCGCGGGCCGGGAGGCGGCGACCGGCCCGGGGGGCGGGGACGAGGGCGAAGCCGTGGTTGGCCGCGATGGCCCGGGTGTGGTCGGCGGACAGCGAGCCGTGCCGTTCGAGGGTGAGCGCGGGCAGGCCCGAACGGCCGCGCCCCGGCGCGTGGTGGAAGGAGAGCACCGTGGCCGGCGTCGGGGCGTGGTGGGGGTAGCGGCCGCGGGCCGCGGGCTCGTCGTCGTGGACGAGGATCCGGACGTCGGGCCGGTGGCCGAAGTCGGCGACCACGCCCTCGGCGCGCCAGTGGGCCGGTTCGGGCTCCGCGCCGGTCAGGTGCCGGGAGAGGTTCACCGAGGTGATGGACAGCAGGGCGCCGCCCGTGCGCTCCAGCGCCTCGGCGAGGAAGCCGTTGGAGGGGCAGCGGTAGCCCGGTCCGACGAGCCGCACGGTGGCCACTCCGTCCCGGACGGCCGTCAGGTGCCGGGGGACGTGCGCGGCGGCGGGCCCGCGGAAACCGAACGGGCCGAGCAGGAACAGCTCCTCGACGAGCTGGCCGAGCTGCCGGCGCGGCAGGGCGGCCGGGACCCGGCTCCAGTCGAAGAGCGACAGAACGCGCTCGCGCACCGTGGTGACACTGGCGACCCGCCCCTCCGGGCGCCCCTTCAGCCGGCTGACGCGCTCGACGGCGGCCCGGTCGGCGCCGGCGGTGACGGCGTACAGGTTGCCGAAACCGTGCGCCACCGCGCACCCTTCCGCCAGCGCGCCCGCCGCGGCCCGCACGTCCTCGGCGTCGTCCAGGACCAGCCGCCGCCCGTTCGTCCTCGTCCGCTGTCCGCTCACTGCCGGCCTCCGCAACCTGATCCTTTACGAGCGGCAACGAGAAGGCCCCGGATACGTCACCGGCCATCCGGGTGGGACGCCGCGCCGGGCGGCCCCCGCGTCCCGCCGGCCCGACGGCGCGCGGGGGTGTGGGCGGCGGCCCGCCGGGTAGGCGACGTGCGCGTCCGCGCCGCGGGAGGCGCGGGTACGGGACTCCCCGGGAGGTCTGCCATGGACGGCCCCGAACTCTCGGAACGCGAGCGGATGATCCTCGACGGCATCGAGGGCGGCCTGCGTGCGGACGCGCGCCTCGACCGCAGGCTCCGTACGCTGCGCCGCGGGATCGGACCGTGGAGCGGCACGTGGGGCCGGCGGGGCGTGTGGACGTCCCTGCTGGCCGTCGCCTGCGCGTCCCTGTTCGTACGGGCCGTGGCGACGGGTTCGCCGGTCCTGCTGTGGCTCTTCGCCGCGGTGTGGGTGCTCACCGCGGTCCGGCTGCTCGGGCTGGCCTGCTCGTGGGGGCGCCGCCGGATGCACGCCAGGGCCGCGGCCGCGGCCAGGAGGAACTGAACCGGGCCGGACGGGCCGCGCCGGACGGGCGGACGCGGCAGGACCGGTCAGGATTCGAGAAGCGCCGCCCCGGACCCCGCGCCTACCGTTGCGGGCATGGACATCAGCATTCACACCACCGCCCTCCCGCACACCGACCCGGACGCCTCCGCGGCCTTCTACCGGGACGTCCTCGGCTTCGAGGTCCGCAGCGACGTCGGCCAGGGCACGATGCGCTGGATCACCGTCGGCCCCGTCGGCCAGCCCGGTACGTCGATCCTGCTGGCGCCGCCGGCCGTCGACCCGGGGATCACCGAGGCCGAGCGCCGCACCATCCTGGAGATGATGGCCAAGGGCACCTACGGCTGGATCCTGCTGGCCACCCGCGACCTGGACGCCACCTTCGAGAAGGTGCTGGCCGCCGGCGCCGACGTGGTCCAGGAACCCACCGACCAGCCGTACGGCGTGCGCGACTGCGCCTTCCGCGACCCCGCGGGCAACCTGGTCCGGATCCAGGAACTGGCCTGATGTGCCGCCCCGGATGGGCGCGCGCGCTCACCGAGGCACAGCACCTGGGGGGACTCGCGCGGCTGCGCCGGGTCCGTGACCTGATCGACCGGGACCACGCGCGGCCGCTGGACCTCCTGGCCCTCGCGCGGGCCGTGGACATGCCGGCCGGGCGGCTCGGCCGCGAGTTCGAGCGCGCCTACGGCCGGTCGCCGTACGCCTACCTGACCGCGCGCCGCGCCGCCGCCCGCGCGGAGGCGGCCGGCTGATCCGGCGGGCACCCCTACAGGGGCGCGCTGTCGTCCGCCGGGAAGGCGGGGCCGTGGCCGGGGACGATCACGTCCGCGGCCGCGAGCACCCGTTCCCGGGAGGCCCGCAGGACGTCGTGGTCCGGGGCGACCGGGTCGTCGACCGGGCCGTTGGGGCGCCACCACAGGTCGCCCACGAAGGCCACGACGCCCTCGTCCGTGCCGGCCAGCAGCGTGATGTCCTCGCGGCTGTGGCCCGGGGTGCGGATCAGCCGGAGCGCGGGGGTCAGTTCGTAGCCCTCGGCGTCGCGGTCGGTCCACTGGTCGTTCTCGTAGATCGCCTTGTGGTCGTGGACGCGGGCGTGGCCGAACAGTCCGACGTTCATCGTGTTGTCGGGGTGGTGGTGGCTCAGCACCACGTCGGTGATGTCCTCGGGGCCGAGCCCCATCTCCGCGAGCGGGCCGAGGATCCGGTCCCGGCCCGCCACCATGCCGGGGTCCACGATCACGTGGCGGTCCCCGTCCCGGGCGTAGGAGACCGTGGCGGCCACCCCGGGGCCGGTGGAGAGGGTGTAGCCGGTGGTCAGGATGCGGAAGCGGGCGCTGCGGCCGAGCGGTGCGTTCGTCATGCCCCCAAGTCTTCTCGGGGCCGCGGTACTTCACGAGTGGCCGCACTGCCACTGATCGCGGGAATCGTGCCACGCGGGCGGGGGCGTGCGCCCCGGGCGCGCGGGGTGCCGTTCACGCCGCGCGTGCCAGACTGCCCGCATGCCGCCCTTCGTGTCCGTCGCCGCGTACGCCCCGCCGGGGGTCGGCATGCTCGGCGCCGGGATCGTCTCCGAGGTGTTCGACGAGCGCGGCCAGGGCCTGCCCCGGTTCGACTTCGCCCTCTGCACGGACCGGCCCGGAGCGGTGCGCAGTGACGTCGGGCTGCCGCTGATGGTCGAACACGGCCTGGACCGGCTGGCCTCGGCCGACCTGGTGATCGCCCTGCCCTGGGCCGGCTTCCGTACGCCTCCGCCGCCCGCGGTGCTGGACGCGCTGGCCACGGCGTACGCGCGGGGCGCGCTGGTGGCCGCGCACTGCGTCGGGGCGTTCGCGCTCGCCGCGGCCGGACTGCTCGACGGGCGCCGGGCCACCACCCATTGGCGGTTCGCCGGCCTGCTGGCCGAGCGGCATCCGGGGGTCGGCGTCGAACCCGACTCCCTGTACGTGGACGAGGGCCGGATCGTCACGGGCGCGGGTGCCGCCGCCGGCTTCGACCTGTGCCTGCACCTGCTGCGGCGCGAGTACGGCGCCGCCACGGCCAACGCCATCGCCCGGGACCTGGTGCTGCCGTCCCACCGCGACGGGGGACAGGCCCAGTACCTGGCGACGCCGGTCCCCGAGGACTGCCGGGACGAGAAGCTCGCCGAGGTGCTGGCGTGGGCCCGTGCCCACCTCCACGAGTCGCTGCCGGTGGCCGAACTGGCCCGCCGGGCCCTGATGAGCAGGCGTTCCTTCGCGCGCCGCTTCGCGGCCTCGACCGGCACCACCCCGCACGCCTGGCTGCTCGGGCTGCGGCTCAGCCGTGCCGAGGAGCTGCTGGAGACCACGGACCTGCCGGTCGAGGAGATAGCCCGGCTGGTCGGCTTCGGCAGCGCGGCGGTCCTGCGGGAGCAGTTCGTACGGCGCCGCGGGGTGCCGCCCCGGTCCTACCGCAGGGCCTTCAGCCGCACGCCGGCGAGGGGTTGACGTCCCCCGGAACGGGTGGAGACCACTACGGGGGGACCGGACGGATGAACGCGAAGGACGATCCGGCACGGCGGTTCGACGAGCACCGGCCGCACCTGCGCGCGGTGGGCTACCGGATGCTGGGCTCGCTCAGCGACGCCGACGACGCCGTCCAGGAGGCCTGTTCAGGCTGAGCCGCTCCGATGCGGACGGGGCTGGTGGGGCTGGTGGAGCCGGTGGGATGTTCGCCGTGCCCTTCGAGGAGATCGCCCCCGTCCTCGGCCGGACGCCGGCCTCCGCGCGCCGGCTCGCCAGCCGGGCGCGGCGCCGGGTCCAGGGGGCCGCACCGGCCCCCGGCTCCGGCCCGGTCCGGCGCCAGGAGGTCGTCGACGCGTTCCTGACGGCCGCCCGGGGCGGGGAGCCCGACGCCCTCGTCGCCGTTCTGGGCCCCGAGGTGGTGGCCCGCTCCGACGGCGGGAAGCTGCTGCGGCGGGGTGCGGCGGACGTGGCCTCGCAGGCGATCACGTTCGCCCGGTTCGCCCGCGCGGGGCGCACCGCGTCACCCGCGCGCCAGCAGCGAGGGGTTGAGGCGGGCGAAGCCCTCCTGGCGCTCGTACGGGAAGTACGGGTACGGCGCCGGCCGGTGGCTGGCGGCATCGAGCCGGGCCACCTGCTCGGGGGTCAGCTCCCAGCCGACGGCGCCGATGTTCTGCCGCAGCTGCTCCTCGTCGCGGGCGCCGACGAGCACGGTGGAGACGGTCGGGCGGCGCAGCAGCCAGTTGATGGCCACCTGGGGGACGGTCCGGCCGGTCTCCTCCGCGATCCCGTCGAGGGCGTCGACCACGTCGTAGAGGTGTTCCTCGTCCACCGGCGGCCCGTAGTCGGCGGTCTCGTGCAGCCGGCTGCCGGCCGGCAGCGGGCTGCCGCGGCGCAGCTTGCCGGTGAGGCGGCCCCAGCCGAGGGGGCTCCACACCATCGCGCCGACGCCCTGGTCGTGGGCGAGCGGCATCAGCTCCCACTCGTAGTCCCGGCCGACGAGGGAGTAGTACACCTGGTGGGCCGCGTAGCGGGGGAATCCGTGCTTCTCGGCCGCGGACAGGGACTTCATCAGCTGCCAGCCGGCGAAGTTGGAGACGCCGGCGTAGCGGACCTTGCCGGACCGGACGAGCTGGTCGAGGGTGGAGAGCACCTCCTCGACGGGGGTGGCGGCGTCGAAGCCGTGCAGCTGGAAGAGGTCGATCCGGTCGGTGCCGAGCCGGCGCAGGGCGTCCTCGACCGCCCCGATGAGGCGGGAGCGGGAGGTTCCGTACTCGCCCGGGCCGTCGCCGGTGGGCAGGCCCGCCTTGGTGGAGATCAGCACCTGGTCCCGGCGTCCCTTGACGGCCCGTCCGAGGACCTCCTCGGAGGCGCCCGCCGAGTAGACGTCGGCGGTGTCGAACAGGCTGATGCCCGCCTCCAGGCAGATGTCCACCAGCCGGCGCGCCTCCTGGGCGTCGGTGCTGCCCCAGGCGCCGAAGACGGGGCCCCGGCCGCCGAAGGTGCCGGCCCCGAAACCGAGGGCGGGGACCTTGAGACCGGACGCACCGAGCTGCCTGTATTCCATGACGGAGTCCTCCCCGTGAGCGGGCACGAGCGGTAATGGCACCGCAGACCCTTTAAGGTGGTCCCAACGTAACAGCTGGACACCACTAATGGAACCGAGGACCCGTTATGACACTGCCGAGTGCTGCCCCGGGGGACGCCGGAGACGCGGCGGACGCGGCCGACGCGGTGGGGGCGGCCGACGCCGGGGACGCGGCCGACGCCGGGGACGCGTCCACCGGGCCGGGGACCGTGCGCCCCGGGGGCCGGACCGCCCGGGTACGGGCCGCCGTACTGGAGGCGGCCGGGGACATGCTGGCCGAGCAGGGCTTCCACGGGCTGGACCTGGCCGAGGTCGCCCGGCGGGCCGGGGTCGGCAAGACCACCGTCTACCGGCGCTGGGGCACCGTGGCCGGGCTGGTCGCCGACCTGCTGACGGACATGGCCGAACAGTCGCTGCCGCGCACCGAGACCGGCTCGCTGGAGGAGGACCTGCTGGCCAACGCCGCACTCGTCCGGCGGACCCTGTCCGACCCGCGCCAGAGCCCCCTGTTCCAGGCCGTCATCGCCGCCGCCACGGGCGACGCCCGGACCGCCGAGGCCCTGCACCGCTTCTACGCGGTCCGGGTCGCGGAGTGGGCGCCCTGCGTCCAGGAGGCCGTCGCGCGGGGCGAACTGCCCCCCGGCACCGACGCCGCCGAGGTGGTCCGCGCCGTCTCCGCCCCGCTGTACTACCGGCTGCTGACCAGCGACGCCCCGCTGGACGAGGCCGCGGCCCGGCGGGCGGCCACGGCGGCGGTGGCGGCGGCCCGCGCGGGGGCCTTCGTACGGAGCCCCTGAGGCCGGCCCCTCACCCGGCCCGCGCGGGGATCAGGCGCGGTCGACGAAGACGCTGGTGGACTTCACCCGGGCCGTGGCCCGCATGCCGACCTCCAGGCCCAGCTCCTCCACCGCCTCCCGGGTCAGCAGCGACACCACCCGGTGCGGGCCCGCCTGGATCTCCACCTGCGCCGCGACCGAGCCCAGCCTGATGCCCGTCACGATGCCGGGGAAGGCGTTGCGGGCCGAGGTGTACGGGCCTTCCCCGTCCTCCCCGGCCTCCTGCGCCACCTCGACGCAGAACGCCGCCAGGTCCGGCCCGTCGACGATCCTGCGGTTCCCCTCGCGCCGCGTCGGGAAGCGCTCGGCGTCCGCCCAGCGGCGGGCGGTGTCACTGCTGACGCCGAGCAGCCGGGCCGCCTGGCCGATCGTGTACGACTCCATGCACCGCAGCGTAGGCGGTGCCCGTTCAGGCCGTGAGGAGGGCGTCCGCGATCGCCGTGCGCGCGTACAGCACCGAACGGCCCGCCCGGTGGGCGGTGACCAGACCCGCGTTGCGCAGGGCCGTCAGGTGCTGCGACACCCCGGCCGCGGACAGCCCGCACTGCCGCGCGAGCTGCGTGGTCGACGCCGGGGTGTCCAGCTCGGCCAGCAGCAGCGCCCGGGAGCGGCCCAGCACCCCGGCCACCGCGTCGGCGGAGGAACAGGCCCGCGGCTCCCACAGCGTGCCGACGCCGCGCGCCGGATAGGCCAGCTGGGGCGGGTCCGGGGCCACCGTCCGGGTCAGGACGCGCGGCCAGGCGAAGGCCGACGGCACCAGCAGCAGGCCGGCCCCGGACTGCTCGCGGCTCAGCCCGCAGTGCGCCCGGACCAGGCGCAGGGTGTCCGCGTCCCACCACACGGACTCGTGCAGCTCGTTCAGTACGGACGCCGCCCCGTGCTCGGCGACCTGGCGGGCCCGGTGGAAGACGTCCGCCTCCAGCACCTGGCGGATCCGCGCCCAGTAGGGCGCCAGCGCCAGCTCCCAGTACACCTCGATCTCCGCCGCGACCTTCTCCAGCGCCGTCTCCGGCTCCTCCAGCAGCTGCCTCAGCCGGGGCGAGGAGTCCGCCCCCGCGCCCAGCCCGGCGAGGTCGGTGCGCACCTGCTCCGGCCGGGTCGCGCGGACCGCCCGCAGCTCCGCCGACAGATCGGGGAAGGGCCCGGGCGGGGTCGGGTTCAGGAAGTCCGCCAGGTAGCCGCGCGCCGGGACCAGCTCGGCCAGCCAGCCCCGCCCCAGACCCGCCCGCGCGATCCGGGGCCGCACCTGCGCGGCCCAGCTCCCGTGCAGGTGCGGCGGGGCCGGGTCCAGCAGCCGCCGGAAGCTGGTGACGACCTCCCACATCGGGGAGACCGCGAACCGGGTCTGCGCCAGGTCACCCGCCGAAAAACTCAAGCCCGTCCGCACGGCCCCGCCCCCTCGTCCCGCCCCGTGGATTCGGTCTGAGCTTAATCAGTTCGGCCGGCGGAGCCGGGCGTGCAGGCTCCTCGCATGCTCTCCTCCTTCCGCGGACTCCCGCCCACCGTCTGGACCCTGTTCGCCGGCACCGTGGTCAACCGGCTCGGCCACCTGGTCACCCCGTTCCTGGTGTTCCTGCTGGCCGACCGGGGGATCACCGGCACCGAGACCTCGTACGTCCTCGGCGCGCTCGGCGCGGGCAACCTGCTCGGGCCCGCGCTCGGCGGCATGCTCGCCGACCGGATCGGGCGCCGGCCGACGATGCTCATCGGGCTGCTGGGGGCCGCGGCGGCACAGGGCGCGCTCTTCCTCGCGCCGGGCGTGCTGACGATGGGCGCGGCCGCGCTCCTGCTCAGCGCGGCCTCGGCGACGGTCGGCCCGGCCACGTACGCGCTGATGGCCGACACCGTCGACGGGGAGCGCCGGCAGCGGGCCTACGCGCTGTTCGGGTGGGGCGTCAACATCGGGACCGCCGTCGCCGGAGTGCTCGGCGGCTTCCTCGCCGCCCACGGCTACTGGCTGCTCTTCGCCGTCGACGCCGGGACGCTGCTGGTGTACGCGGCCGTCGTCGTGGCCCGGCTGCGCGAGCCGCGCCGGGAGGCCCCGGCGGACGGGACCGCACGGACCCTGGGCTACGGGGTCGTGCTGCGCGACCGGCTGATGATGGCGCTGCTGCCGGTCTTCGGCGTCCAGCTGTTCGTGTACTCGCTGACCGAGGTGGCCCTGCCGCTGTCCATGCGCGACAGCGGCCTGACTCCCGCCGCCTACGGGGCCATGGCCGCCGTCAACGCGGTCCTCGTGGTGGGCCTGCAGCCGCTGGTGACCGCCCGTCTCGCGAAGCTGCCGCAGCTCCCGGTGCACGCGGCCGGCAGCGCCCTGATCGCCGCCGGAGTGGCGGCGACCGGGCTCGCCGACACCCTGGCGGGGTACACGGCCTCGGTGGTCGTCTGGTCGCTCGGCGAGGTGGTCGTCGCCGGGATCGCGGCCTCGGTGATCGCCGGCCTCGCCCCCGCCGAAGCCCGCGGCCGCTACCAGGGCGCCTTCAGCTGGACCTGGGGCGTCGCCCGCTTCGCCGCGCTGACGCTGGGCGTGACGCTGTACGCGGGCGTCGGCCCCGCGGCCCTGTGGTGGACGGCCCTGGCGGGCGGCCTGCTCTGCGCGGTGGCGCTCGTCCTGCTGCGCCACCGGGTCGCGGCCCGGGTGGAGCACGAGCTGGCGGCGTAGGGCGTCCAGGGACGGGAAACGCCACCCGGCCGGTCCGGAGTCGCGTGCGGGGAGCCACGGGGGAGCTCCTCGCACGCGGCCCCCGACCGGCCGGTCGCGTCAGGTCCCGCGGCGGTGTCGATCCGGGGCCCCTCCCGGGGCCGCCGCTGCCGCGGTGACCAGGCACTTCGTCCGGGCGTGGTTTCACGTGAAACGCCGGAACGAGGCGGGAACCCACGTGGGACCGAAAAAAGGGAGGGTATCGCCCGCTTTGACCGGGTATATCCACCTGGATGGTGAGGGCCCACAGCGCATGACTCGGCCCCGCGACCCGGGACCGCCCGTCGGAGGAGCGCAGAACAATGGACCGTACCGAGCGCGACCACACCGAAAGCACCGACCGCATGGACGCGGCCACCCTCGAGGCCAGGGCACTGTCCACCGCCCTGTTCCACCGCCTCGCGGAGCTGAACGAGGGAACGGCCGACTACTCGTACGTCCGCAACACCTTGGTCGAGCTGAACCTCAGCCTGGTGAAGTACGCGGCGAGGCGTTTCCGCGGCCGCAGTGAGCCGATGGAGGACATCGTCCAGGTCGGCACGATCGGCCTGATCAAGGCCATCAACCGGTTCGACCCCGGGCGGGGGGTGGAGTTCACCACCTTCGCGATGCCCACGATCAGCGGGGAGATCAAGAGGTTCTTCCGTGACACCAGCTGGGCGGTCAAGGTCCCCCGCCGCCTCCAGGAACTGCGGATCGACAGCGCGAAGGCCCATGACGCGCTGGAGCAGGACCTCGGGCGCGAGCCGACCGACGCCGAGATGGCCGAGCAGCTGAACGTCACACCGGAGGAGTTCAGCGAGGGCCGCAAGGCGGCGAGCGCGTACTCCGCACGCTCCCTGGACGCACCCGTGCAGGAGGACTCGGAGCGGGACCCGGCCGCGGAGCGGTCCTCGATCGGCGAGGAGGAGCCCGCGTACGACCGGATCGAGTGCCTGGAGTCCCTCAAGCCCATGCTGGCCGAGCTGCCCGCCCGGGAGCGGGAGCTGCTGTCGCTGCGGTTCGGGCAGGAGCTGACCCAGTCCGAGATCGGCGCCCGGCTGGGCCTGTCCCAGATGCACGTGTCCCGGCTGCTGAACCGCACCCTGACCCGCCTGCGCGGCGGCCTCCTCACCGACGCCTGACCCCGGGGCCGCATGACGGTGCACCCCTGGCGCGGCCGGGTCGCCCCCGGCCGCCAGGGCCGGGGTGCCCGCCGCCGCTCGGGCGGCAGGGACTCAGGCCCGGCCGGAGCCTTCCTCGGGCGTGGGAACAGGGCCTTCCTCGGGCGTGGGGCCGGAGCCTTCCTCGGGCGTGGGAGCGGCGACCGCGGCCCCGGGGGCCGTCATCTCCAGCCAGACCGTCTTGCCGGCACGGCCGTCCGCGGCGGGCACGGAGCCCCAGCTCTTGGCGAGGCGCTCCATCAGGACCAGCCCGTGCCCACCCGGCCGGGAGCGGTCGCGGGTCGCCCGGCGCACGGGCGGTTCGGGGCTGTCGTCACTGACCTCGGCCCGCAGCAGGCCGGGGCTGTGCCGCAGCACCAGCTCGCGCGGGCCGCCCGCGTGCAGACAGGCATTGGTCACCACCTCGGAGACCAGCAGGAGCACGTCCTCCTCGGCCTCCGAGCCCTCGGGCCACGCCCAGTCGGTGAGGGCCCGTCGCGTGAAGTCCCGGCACCGGGCTACGACCCCGGTCGTGGCGCCGCCCAGGACCAGCCGCCGCGTCTGCTCCGCCACAGGCTCTCCTGTCTCCGACACCGCTCCCCCGGCGCCGCACCTACCCCCGGCCGGGACGGACAAATCCCGCACGGGCACCACGCTACTGCCGAGTGTGTACGGGGAAGCACGGCACGCGGCAGGGAGAGGTCACGGCGGGGCCCTCCGCCGCCCGGCCCCCGGGCCGCACGCCCACAGGCACGCGGCCGGGCGGTGGGGCGGTCGCGAAGGGGCCTCGAGGGCCCGTCGAGGGCGCCTGGACGGCGCGTCCAGGGCGGCCGCGCGGCGGCCCTGGACGCGCCCCCGGCTTCAGGCGGAACCGCGAAGGGCTCCCGCCATGAGTGTCCCGCCGTTCTCCCCCGTGGAGCGGCCGGTCCGGGGGACGCTATGCGCGCTGCCCGGGCGCGTCGAGAACCCGGTCCGCGATCCGTCAAGTCGTCGGCGCGGGGTGTCGGGACCGAGGCACCCCGGAGTCCACATCATGGACAACTACCCTCGATATATGAACGCAGAAGCCGATGCCACCGCCGCCGTGAAAGACGCAGTCAAGGAAGCAGACCGGAAGCACGTTTTCCATTCCTGGTCGGCGCAGGAGCTCATCGACCCGCTGGCCGTGGCCGGCGCCGAGGGCTCGTACTTCTGGGACTACGACGGCAACCGCTACCTCGACTTCTCCAGCTCCCTCGTCTACACCAACATCGGCTACCAGCACCCCAAGGTGGCCGCCGCCATCGCCGAGCAGGCCCACCGGCTCTGCACCCTGGCGCCGGGCTTCGCCGTGGACGTCCGCTCCGAGGCCGCACGCCTCATCGCCGAGCGCACCCCGGGCGACCTCGACAAGATCTTCTTCACCAACGCCGGCGCCGAGGCCGTGGAGAACGCCGTCCGCATGGCCCGGCTGCACACCGGCCGGCCCAAGGTGATGGCCGCGTACCGCTCGTACCACGGGGCGACCAGCACCGCGATCAACCTCACCGGTGATGCCCGCCGCTTCGGCAACGACTCCGCGACCGCGGGCGTCGTCCACTTCTGGGGACCGTTCCTCTACCGCTCGCCCTTCCACGCCACCACCGAGGCCGAGGAGTGCGAGCGCGCCCTGCGCCACCTGGAGGACACGATCGTCTTCGAGGGGCCGCAGTCCATCGCCGCGATCATCCTGGAGACCGTCGGCGGCGCCCCCGGCGTGCTCGTGCCCCCCGCCGGCTACCTGGCGGGCGTGCGCGAGCTCTGCGACCGCTTCGGCATCGTCTTCATCCTGGACGAGGTCATGGTCGGGTTCGGCCGCACGGGCGCCTGGTTCGCCGCCGACCACTGGGACGTCACCCCGGACCTCCTCTGCTTCGCCAAGGGCATCACCAGCGGCTACGTGCCGCTCGGCGGCGTCGCCATCTCCGCCGCCATCGCCGAGACCTTCGCGCGCCGGCCGTACCCGGGCGGGCTGACGTACTCGGGGCACGTGCTGGCCTGCGCCGCCGCCGTGGCGACGGTCAACACCATGGCCGAGGAGGGCGTCGTCGAGCAGTCGGCCCGCACGGGCGCCGAGCTGCTGGGGCCCGGTCTGCGCGAGATCGCCGGCCGGCACCCCTCCGTCGGCGAGGTCCGCGGCATGGGCACCTTCTGGGCGCTGGAACTCGTGCGCGACGGGCGGACGCGCGAGCCGCTCGTCCCGTACAACGCCTCCGGTGCCGACAACGCCCCGATGGCCGCCTTCGGCGCGGCCCTGAAGAAGGCCGGCCTGTGGCCCCTCCTCGCCGGGAACCGCATCCACGTCGCACCGCCCTGCAACATCGCGGAGCAGGACGTGGCCAAGGGGCTGGCGATCATCGACGAGGCCCTGTCCGTCGCGGATGCGCACATGGCCTGACCTGCGAGCTTGTGCGGTCGCCCAATCCGTGGGTGCTGGTGTTGGGATGTTCCGTGCGGTGGTGAAGGGGCCGCGCACATGGTGCAATCCCGTCAGTACTTCAGTACGACTCAGCACCTACGGACCGGGATGCACGTCAGTCCCGGGGCGGTCCTGCGGGGCCGAACGGCGGGGAGCGGGACGTCCTTCGAGGAGGGCGGGCGCTGGACGCCGGGCGTACGGGATCCAGACCAACGGACTCCGTGTTCCCGAGTACCCGAAGGAAGACAGCATGAGCAAGCACGTCCTGGGCCAGAACCAGTACGGCAAGGCCGAGAACCGCATCGTCGTGGTCACCCGCAAGGGCAACGACGGCTCCTGGCACGAGATCCGCGACCTGAACGTCTCGGTGGCCCTGCGCGGCGAGTTCCGCGACGTCCACCTGACCGGTGACAACGCCAACTGCCTGCCGACCGACACCACCAAGAACACGGTGTACGCCTTCGGCAAGGAGCACGGCATCGCCTCTCCCGAGGCCTTCGGCATCCTCCTCGCGAAGCACTTCGTCTCCTCCCAGGCCCCGATCCGCGAGGCGCAGATCCGCATCGAGGAGTACGCCTGGGAGCGGATCCCCGTCCCGACCCGCAAGGAGCAGCACTCCTTCGTCCGCAAGGGCCAGGAGGTGCGTACCGCGCAGGTCACCTACAGCGAGACCACCGGCCTCCAGGTGATCTCGGGTCTGAAGGACCTGACCGTGATGAACTCGACCAACTCCGAGTTCCACGGCTACATCAAGGACAAGTACACGACGCTCAAGGAGGCGTACGACCGCATCCTCGCGACCAAGGTCACCGCCCGCTGGGCGCACTCGGCGCTGGCGGGCGACGACGCGGGGTACGACTGGGACCAGTCGTACAAGAAGGTCCGCAAGCACCTGCTCGAGGCCTTCGCGGAGACGTACTCCTACTCGCTCCAGCAGACCCTGAACCAGATGGCCGAGCGGGTGCTGGACAACTGCCCCAAGGTCAACGAGGTGCGCCTCAACCTGCCCAACAAGCACCACTTCCTCGTCGACCTGGAGCCCTTCGGCCTCAAGAACGACAACGAGGTGTATTTCGCGGCGGACCGCATGTACGGCCTGATCGAGGGCACCGTCCACCGTGACGGCGTGCAGCCGGTGATCGCGACCTCCGACTGGATCGTCGCCTGACCGGTCTCCGGCCCCCCGTGCCGTCCAGCCGGCCCGGACCGCGTCGCGGGGTCCGGGCCGTCCTGCTGCCCGCCGCGGCTCACTCCTGGTCCTCCGCCGCGGGCCGCCCCACCAGAAGGTTCCAGCGGCCCGCCCGCCCGCTGAGGACCGTCACGGTGTCCGGCCGTACGTCGAGCCGCCAGAAGGCCGCGGCCGGCAGCTCCAGTGCGGCCACCACGGCCGCGCGCACGACGGCCTGCGCGACCACCGCGTGGTGCCGGCCGGGGCCCAGGCCCCTCAGGTAGGCGCCCGTCCGGACGAGGAGCGCGGCCAGTGGCTCCCCGCCGCCCGGGGGCGCGTACCGCGGGTCGGTGAGCCAGCGGCGGATGCCCTCGGGGTCCTCGGCGGCCACCTCCTCCAGCGTCCGGCCCGCCCAGTCCCCCATGGACGGAGCGGCCAGGCCGTCGTGGCCCGGGCAGGGCTCCCCGTACCCGAACCGCCCCTCGCGGGCGGCGGCGTCGAGCGGCGGGGTGGTGAGGTGCACGCGTACCGATGACATGCGGGGAGCGTAGGCGCACGCCCGGGGCGGGAGCGTGCTCTCGCGCGTCCCGCGCTGTCCCGGGACGCCGGGGAGGCCGGGGGCGCCGGGGACGCCTGGGGCGCCGGGGACGACTTTCGGCCTGGCCCCCCGGCTTTCTAGCCGAACGCGCACTTGCCCCGGCAGCCGCACCCAAGGAGGCTGTACAGCCGACGAGTTGAGCGAGACACGCCTGTTGCGCGTGTGACGGGTGTGGAGGTGGGAGCCGGCGTGCAGTCCGCGATCCGGGAATGGCGGGGCTGGACCGGCGCCGCGCCGTTCTGGCTGAACTCGGTCCTGCTGATCCTGGCACCCTTCACCGCCGCCACCCTCCTCGCCCAGATCGGCGTGATCGGCGCCCTGGCCGCCCTCGGGGGCCTGGCCCGCCAGCTCTGGTTCGGGGACTACGGCCACTCCGCGATGCACCTCGCCGCCGCCCTCATGGGGGCGGCGGCAGTGGCGCTGGTGGTGGTCTGAGCACCCCCGCTTCCTCCCCGGCCAGTAGTTGATCTTGGTCCGGGTGAGAATGGGGGTTCGGACGAACCGGGGAGCTGGTGTGGGGTCAGGGCGGGACATACCCGAGGAGTATCTGGACGGGTACGTGCGCATGCTCGCCGGCGTCTCGGCCACCGGCCGGAGCCCGGACCGCGCGGAACTCGACGCCCGCCGGGCACTCGGCGAGCAGGCCGCCGGGGCCGGTTACGGCCTGCGGCACCTCATCGGCGCCCACCTCATCGCGACCCGCACCGTACTCGCCGGACGCGCGGCCCCCGACCACCTGCTGGCGGCGGTCGAAGAGGCGGTGGACGCCTTCGCCGAAGGGTACGAACGGGCCCACGGGCCGGCCGCGCACCGGGAGACGGCGGCCCGCCGTGAGTTCGTCGACGACCTGCTCCTCGCCGGCGGCGACCCCGTCCGCCTCGGCGAACGCGCCGCCCGCTTCGGACTGCGCCCGGCACGGACGCACGCGGTGGCCGTCGCGCGCGGCCCCGGGCCGTACGAGGACGGGAGCCCGGAACAGCACCGGCTGGAGTCGGCCCTGGCCCGGCGCTCCGGGGACCGCGCCTTCCTCCTCACCACCAAGGACGGCCGGCTGGTCTGCGTGGCGCCGGGCGACCAGGACGCGGTACTGGCCCACTTCGCACAGCTCCTGCACGACGAGTCCGCGGGCCGGGGGATCGTCGCGGTGGGGCGCCCGCAGCCGGGCCCGGGCGGGGTCGCGGTCTCGTACGCGGAGGCCCTGGACGCACTGGAGCTCGCGGACCGGCTCGGCCTCGAGGGCCCGCTGCTGCGCGCCGCCGACCTGCTGGTCTTCCCGGTGCTGACCCGCGACCGGGCGGCGATGGCCGAGCTGGTGCTGACCGCCCTCGGACCGCTGCGGGCCGGGCGGGGCGGGGCGGCGCCGCTGCTGGACACCCTGACCGCGTACTTCGACTCCGGGTGCGTGGCGGCGGAGGCGGCCCGGCGGCTCAACCTGAGCGTGCGGGCGCTGACCTACCGGCTGGAGCGGATCCACCGACTGACGGGCACCGACCCGGGGGACCCCGTGCAGCGGTACACCCTCCAGACGGCCGTCATCGGAGCCCGGCTGCTGGACTGGCCGGCCCGCCCGCTGTAACCGTCTTCACCCCTCACCCCTTCGGGCGTAGCAGCCCGGCCGGCCGTGTACGGCCGGCACACCCGCCGCCAGCTGGGAGGACGGGGGGTCCGGGCCGCGAACGCCCCGTGACGCGCCGTCATTTCCGCGGGGGGCGGTGATGTGCGGGCGGGCCGGGAGCGGTCCACTGCTCCCAGGACCGGCCGCCCGAGCCGGACAGGAGGAATGCCATGTCCCGCGCCCGGTGGGCCGCCGCCGCCCTGACGGTCACTCTGCTCTGCACCGGGATCGGCCTGTTGCGCGGCAGCGCGGGCGCGGAGCCCGCCACCGCGAGCGTCACCGACGCCCTGCCCTCCCGGGCCCTGGGCCTGTCCGGGCACCGCCGGCTGGTACGCGGGCTGGAACACGCCGGTGCGCGCGGTCCCGGCGCGGAACGCCGGACGGTGTCCGCCCCGCCGATGCGGGCCTCACGGCCGCTGCGGCTGCGCATCCCCGCTCTGGGGGTGGACGTCCCGCTGGCCGCGGGTCCGCAGGACGGTGAGGGCAGGGCCGGCTGGGACGCCGACGGCCCGGCTCCCGGATCCGCCGGCACCGCCGTGGTCACCGGCGACGGGCTCCCGCTCGCCGGGCTGCGGAGGGGCCGCGTGATCGAGATCCCGCGCGCGGACCACCGTACGGCGGTGTTCACCGTCGAGCGGGTCTCCCCGCACCCGGTCGCGGCGCCGGCCGGGGACGCCGGTCTCGCCCGGCTGCGGCTGGTCAGCGGCGAGACCTCCGTGCTGGCCCGGCTGACGGGTCC
Organism: Streptomyces sp. NPDC034086; assembly: GCF_055575515.1. Lineage (NCBI taxonomy): Bacteria > Bacillati > Actinomycetota > Actinomycetes > Kitasatosporales > Streptomycetaceae > Streptomyces > Streptomyces sp. NPDC034086. The sequence continues at coordinate 296,126 of NZ_JBVISM010000003.1, forward strand.
CCGGCGTACCGGCTGAGTCGGCCGTTGGGGGGCGTCTTCGTCCCCCGGTCGGCGGCTTCTCGGGGTTCCGCGGAGAGCCGTACGGCGTGTCGGGGCATGCAGGCCCCATGAACGGTGCGCGGGACGCGCGGGCGCCACTGGCGCGGGCCCTGACGGTGGTCTGCGTGGCTCTGCTGTGTCTGTTCGGCGCCGGTCCGGCGACGACGGCCACGGCCGGCGGTGAGCCCCGCCCCGTCTCCTCGGCACCGGCCGACCCCACCGAGGGACAGTCGGATCCGGCAGGGGACGCCGTCGGCCGGGCCGCGCTGCGGACGGCCGTGCGCGCTGCCCCGGCGGTACGGCGGCTGCCGCAGCGGATGTTTCACGTGAAACACGCGGGTCAGGTCGCCCGTGCGGCCTCGTACGGGACGGCCGCACCGGCCCTGCCCCGGCGGACGGTGCGGAGCATGGTCCTGCGCTGCTGAGCGGGCCGAGCAGCGTGAACGACCCCCCACACCCTCGAGCCACCGTGAGGTTCCGTCATGCCCATCGACCCGTACGCCGCCCTGAACGCCATGCTCCGCGCCGAGGTCGCCCGTTTCTCGCCGCCGGCCCGGCAGGAGGAAGCCCTCTCGGACCGCCCGCGCGCCGACCGCCCCAGCGCCGACCTCCGGAGCGCCGACCTCCGGAGCACCGAACGCCCGCTCGCCGACCGCCGGGCCCCGGGCCGGGTCGCCTCCGACCGGGCCGCCGCCGATCCGACCGTCCCGCAGCCCGCGAGCCCCGGCGCGCCGAAGTCCGGCGCCGCGGCGGCGGCCGTCGCCGGGAGCGAGCCACGGCCGGACACCGCCGGTTCGGCGGCGTAACGCCACATGACGGCGCCGGTTCCCGCACCCTCCCAGCGGGTGCGGGAACCGGCGCCGGGCTCAGTCCTCGTGCGTGTAGTACCGGTAGAACGCCGTGAGCCCGACGCCCAGCGCCACGAACAGGCCGATCACGGTCGAGCGGAGCACGGACGCGTGGGTCAGGCTGTGGAGGTAGCCGACGGCGATGCCGCCGAACACCCCGTACGCGGTGGCGTGCACCTCCCGCCCCAGCCTGGGGCCGACCCGCGCGAGCGCGAACATGCAGGCGGCGAACAGCGCGCCGCACAGGATCCCGTAGAACACGTTCCCCGCGTCGACCGGGCCCGTCTGACGCTGGATGAAGGCCGCCCAGACCCCGTAGACGAGGCCCATGAGCAGCGCGCGGATCAGGGCGCCGCGGTCGGTGTGCCGCTGCGCGTCCGCCGACGTCATCGGGCGGTGCCGCCGGGGGGCGGTGGGTGCCGCATGTGCCATGGCGGGGCTCCTCTCTTCCACCCTCAAGGGCACACCCGGCACCCGGGACCGGCAAGTGGATCACCCGTCCGGGCGGTTCCCGCCCGGACCGGGGAGGGAATCGGGGCCCCCGGACGCAGCAGCGGGGGTAGCGCCGTACGCCGCGTCCGCTTTCCCTGGTGACGTGCGCACCTATCTGTCGGCGGCCCTGATCGTGCTCGTGGCCCTGCTCGTGCCCGCGAGCGCGGTCGCGTACTGGGGCGACCGCCGGCTGGGTGACGCCGACCACTACACCGCCGCCATGGCCCCGCTCGCCCAGGACCCGGCCGTGCGGGAGGTGGTCACCGCCCAGGCCACCCGGGCCCTCTCCGGGCAGATCGACGCCGGCCCCTTCCAGGGCGCCGTCGACGCCCTGATCGGCGAGGCCCTGCACTCCTTCACCGGTACCCCCGCCTACCGGACGGCGTGGGAGACCGCGAACCGGGCCGCGCACACCGCCTTCCTCGACGCCCTCCAGACCGGCCGCGGTGACGCCGTCACCGTCGACCTCGCACCCGTGATCGCACAGGTCAAGGAGGAACTGGTGGCGGACGACGTGCCCTTCGCGGACCGCATCCCGGAGACCCACCTCTCCGTGAAGGTCATGGAGTACGACAACCTCGGCGCGCTCCGGGAGGGGTTCCACGTGCTCCAGATCGCCGGAGTCTGGCTGCCCGTCCTCACGGTGCTGCTGGCCGTGGCCGCCGTGGCCGTCGCCGTCCGGCGCCGGCGGGCCCTCCTCGCCACCGGTGCCGGGCTCGCGGCCGGATCCCTGCTGCTGTGGGCGGCGGTGGGCGTGTGCCGCCGCGTCACCCTCGACGACCTGCCCGCCGACATCGACCGGCCCGCCGCCGCGGCCGTGTACGACGCGCTCACCGCCTTCCTGCGGACCACCGCGTGGGTGGTCCTCGCCCTCGGGCTGGCCACCGCGCTGACCGCATGGCTGATGGGCCGGCTACGCCGCACCCCATAAGCTCGGAAGACACCCATCCTCCGCAGAACACCCCAGAACGACCGATTCGCGAGCGGCGACACGGAAGAGCGGCGACACGGAAGCGGAATGACCACCCAACGACGCAGCGAGCACATACCGCCCGGACGCCCCCGGCCCCGTCCCCTGGCTCCGCCCGCCTGGCTGCTCGCCGGACTGCGGCCCAGCAGCGGCCGCATCCCCTGGGCCGCGGCCGCCCGCGCCGGGATCGCGATGGCCGCCCCCCTCGCCGTCGGCTTCGCCCTCGACGAACCCGAGTACGGGGCCCTCGTGTCCATGGGCGCCCTCGCCGGGGTGATCGGCGACACGGCCGACGCCTACCGGATGCGGGTCCTGAACATCGCCGTCCCGCAGGCACTCGGCGCCGTCGGGGTCGCCCTCGGCACCCTCGTCTACGGGCGCGGCTGGCTGGCCGTCGCCGTCCTCACCCTGATCGCCCTGCTCTCCGGGATGATCTCCTCGATCGGCTCGGTCGCCTCCGTGTCCGGGCTGCTGCTCCTGCTCAACGCCGTCGTCGGGGCCGGTCTGCCGATGCCCCAGCCCTGGTGGACCGCGCCGCTGCTGCTCACCACCGGCGGCCTGTTCGTGCTCGCGCTGACCCTGCTGGGCTGGCCCGTACGCGGCCGGCAGCCCGAACGGGCCGCCGTCGCCGCCGCGTACCGGGCGCTGGCCGACGCCCTCGAAGCCGGCGGCGGACCCCAGGACGCCTACGACGAACGCCGCCGACAGGTCACACAGGCCCTCGACCACGCCTACGACCTCGTCCTGGGCCGCCGCGCCCGGGTGCACGGGCGCAGCCCCTCCCTGGTGCGGATGCTGGCCCAGCTGAACGTGCTGATCCCGCTCGTCGAGGCCGCGCCCGCCGCGCACCTGCGGGGCCGCCCGCCGGCACCCCGCATCCCGGCGGCCGTACGGGACCTGGCCGTGGCCGTCGAGGAGGGCCGCACCGGCACCCCCGTCCTGGACCTGCCCGCCCCGCACACCCCGTCCGAGCGGGCCATCGACTCCGCGCTGCGGCACGCGGCGGTCATCGTGCACCTCGCCGAGCCCGACCCGTACAACGTCGACGACCGCCTCGGCCGGCCGGCCTCCCTGCGCGTGCGGGCGCGGCGCGGGGTGCGCGACATGATGCTGTCCGAGGCCTCCTGGCGGTACGGGCTGCGCCTGGCCCTGTGCATCGGCCTCGCCCAGTCCCTCGTCTCCCTGATCGAAGTGGAACGCTCCTACTGGGTGGCCCTGACCGTCACCTTCGTCCTCAAGCCCGACTTCGGCTCGGTCTTCTCCCGGGCGGTCCTGCGCGCCCTGGGCACGGCCGCCGGGCTCGTCCTCGCCGCCGCCGTCCTCTCCGAGGTGCCGCGCGGCGGGTGGGACGTGCCGGTGATGGTGGCGCTCGCGGCGCTGATCCCGGTGTTCTCCGTCAAGGGGTACGCCTTCCAGACCGCGGCCATCACCCCGGTGATCCTGCTGCTGTCGGACCAGCTCAACCACGAGGGCTTCGACCTCATCCTGCCCCGGCTCCTCGACAGCATGATCGGCTGCGCCATCGCCCTGGTCGCCGGCTACCTGCTGTGGCCCGAGAGCTGGCACACCCGGATCGGTGACCGGCTCGCCGACGCCGTCGACGACGCCGCCCGCTACGTGGAGCACGCCTTCGCCCCCGTCGCGGACGAAACCGCGCTGCGGGCCGCCCGGCAGTCCCGCCTCCAGGCCCGGCGCCGCATCTACCGCGACCTCTCCGGGGTCCGCACCGAGTTCCAGCGGGCCCTGACCGAGCCCCCGCCCACCGGGGCCAGGGCCGCGGCCTGGTGGCCGCTGGTGGTGGCCCTGGAACGCATCGTGGACGCCACCACCGCCGCGCGGGTCCGCGTCAACCACGGCGCCGCCACGCCCTCGGCGGACGAGGTCGGCCGGATCGCGCGGCAGCTCCGCGAACTGGCCGGGGCCGTCCGCAGCAGCCCCGTACCCGTCCGCGTGGACACGCCCCCGGAGGAGGACGACGAGACCGGCGTCCTGGCCCCCGTACGGCACGAACTGGCGGCGGCCCGCGCCCTCTCCCACCGCCCGTCCTGACGCGTCCGTCGCACTGGGCCTCCGCACGCCCGCCGAGGCCGCCCGGATGGAGCAGTGACCGGGCCGGGAGGCCGGTGGCGGGGCAGCATCGGGTACATGCGCAGCCCCCACGGCCTGGCCGCCCTCGCCGCCCTCCTGACGGCCACGGCCGGCTGCGCCGACGCGGAAGGGCTGCGCAGCGCCGGCGACCTGGGCACCGCACACGCCCCGCGGAGCCTGTGGAAGGCCTACCGGCCCGACCCGCCCGGTCCCGGCCAGCAGCCCGGCGCGGCCGCCGTGGTGCCCGGGCTGCCCGCGCCGGAGGGGCCGGACATGCGCGGGGTGGACGCGCTGGCCGTCGTACGGGCCGACATCACCTCCTCCGCCGCCGCCGACGCCGGCACGGGCCGGCTCGTGGATCCCCGCGCCGTCCAGCGGCTCACGCTCTGCACACAGGCTGTGGACGGCGGTCCGTACTGCCCCGTCCGCCCCGGAGTCCTCCACGACCTGACCGGGGACGGCAAGCAGGAGCTGATCACCGCCCTCGACGTGGACGGCCGGGTCAGCGAGCTGCGCGTCTACACCGTCCGGGGCGACGGCCGGATCGTCCGGATCCTGTCCCGGCGCGCGGTGCTCGAAGGGGTGGAGGTCGCCGCCGAGCACCTGGCGGTCCGCGAGCCGACCTCGAACCCCGCCTACATCTCCGTCTCCGACTACGTGTGGGACCCCGGGGCCCGCAGCATGAGCCTGTCCCAGCTCACCCTCGACGAGTGCCCGGCCATCTCGGACGTCCCGCTGGGCGAGGGACGGTTCCGATGCGCCCGCTGAGCAGCCTGCGCTGGAAGATTGCCCTCACCACCACCCTGGTGTGCTGCGCGGTGGCCGCCGCCCTGGGGATCCTGGTGCACAACGTGGTCTCGCGGCAGGTGGTCGGCGAGGTCCGCAAGGACGTCGAACGCGACCTCGACCACGCCCTCGGCCACTACGAGTACGGCACCTCGCACGGGGACGTGAACGTGGCCCTGGACCCGCCCGGCCTGCCCCGCCCGCTGCGCGAGCTCGTCGCCCGCGGGCGGACCGGCAGCATGGTCGGCGCGCACGACGGCGAGCCCGTCATGTGGGCCGCCGCGCCCGCCGACCGGAAGGCCCTGGCGGTGTGGATCCCGTACGGGGCCACCCGCGACCGGCTGCGCGACATCGACACCGCCATCCTCGCCTCCTCGGCACTCGCGGCCGGGGTGGTGGCCCTGGCGGGCGTGTTCCTCGCCGACCGGATCAGCCGCCGCCTCGCGACGGTCGCCGCCGTGGCCCGCCGGATCAGCGCCGGGGACCTGGACGCCCGGGTGGGCCTCGCCGTGGACACCGGGTCCGGCCGGCGCCGCTACCGCGACGAGGTACGGGACGTCGCGCTGGCCCTGGACTCGATGGCCGCCTCGCTCCAGGAGCGGCTGGACGCCGAGAAACGGTTCACCGCCGATGTGGCGCACGAGCTGCGCACTCCCCTGACCGGTTCGCTGGCCGCCGCCTCGCTGCTGCCGGAGGGCCGGCCGAAGGAGATGATCAACGACCGGCTCAAGGCCCTGCACCTGCTCACCGAGGACCTGCTGGAGATCTCCCGCCTGGACTCCGGGGTGGAACGCGCCGACCTGGCCCGGCTGGAGCTGGGCCGGGCCGTGGAACGGGCCGTCGCCGGGACCGGACTACCCGCCGAGGTACGGATCGTGCGGGACGCGGTGGTCTGCACCGACCGCCGGCGCTTCGACCGGATCCTGGCCAACCTGCTGGTCAACGCCCACAAGCACGGGCGGCCGCCGGTGGAGGTGACCGTCGACGGCCCGGTGGTGGTGATCCGCGACCACGGTTCCGGCTATCCCGCCGAGCTGATCGAGCGGGGTCCCAAGCGGTTCCGCACCGGGGACCCCGGACGCGGGCGCGGCCACGGCCTGGGCCTGACGATCGCGGCGGGCCAGGCGGCGGTGCTGGAGATCGGGCTGAGCTTCGCCAACGCCCCGGACGGGGGTGCGCTGACGACGCTCCGGCTGCCGGTCGGACGGCTGCCGGAGCCGGGCTGACCGGCCGGGGGTGGCGGCCGGGCGGTCAGCCCCCTCACCGGGACGTCAGACGCCGATGTTCTTCCCGTCCTTGCGCCACACGGACACCACCGCCGGCCGGACGATCTTGCCCGGGCCGTCGGGCCACACCGACTGCGGCTTCTCCACGGACGCGCCGTCGATCTCGCCCGGGTGCTGCACCGAGACGAGGACGCGCTTGTCCTGGATGACCGGGCCGCAGGTCTCGGCCCCGCGCGGGACGGTCAGGAACTGCTTCAGCTCGCCGCGGCGCTCACCCGTGGTCGCGACGCCGAACAGGCCGTCGTGGGAGCCGAGCTGGTTGCCGTCGGTGGAGATCCACAGGTTGCCGTGCGGGTCGAAGGCCACGTTGTCCGGGCAGGAGATCGGACTGACCCTGTCCTTCGGGAAGCCGGCGAAGTAGGTCGCCGGGTCGTTCGGGTCACCGGCGACCAGGAACAGCCGCCAGGCGAACCCGTCGCCGGCCGGGTCGTCGAAGTTCTCGGCGAGTTCCAGGATCTGGCCGTGCTTGTTCAGGTTGCGCGGGTTGGCCTCGGTCGCGCCCTCGGCCTTGCCGGGCTTGCCGCGGTCGGTGTTGTTGGTCAGCGCGACGTACACGCGGCCGGTGCGCGGGGAGGGCTCGACGTCCTCCGGGCGGTCCATCTTCGTGGCGCCCACCTTGTCGGCGGCCTGGCGCGTGAAGACGTACACCTCCTCGGCGGTCATGCCCTCGACGTGCGAGACGTTGCCGGTCGCGAGCTTGATCCACACGCCGGAACCGTCGAACTCGCCGTCGGCGGGCAGCTTCCCGGAGCCGTCCATCTGGGCCGCGGGGGAGTCACCGGTCAGCTTGGCGACGTACAGGGTGCCCTCGTCGAGGAGCGTGAGGTTGTGCTCCTTCGCCGCGCGCGAGTCGCCCTTCTTCATCCGCTTCGACGAGACGAACTTGTAGAAGTAGTCGAAGCGCTCGTCGTCGCCCATGTAGACGACCGGACGGCCGTCCTCGGTCAGGCGGGGCTGCGCGGCCTCGTGCTTGAAGCGGCCGAGCGCGGTGCGCTTGCGCGGGACGGAGTCCGGGTCGTACGGGTCGAGCTCGACGACCCAGCCGAAGCGGTGCGGCTCGTTGGGCTCCTGCGCGACGTCGAAGCGCTTGTCGAACCACTCCCACTTGCGCTCGGTGGCGCCGGAGGTCACGCCGTAGCGCTTCAGGCGGGCGGCCTGCGTGGGGTCGGTGACCTGCCCGGCGTTGCCGAAGTACTGGTTGAAGTTCTCCTCGCCGTGGAGGGTGGTGCCCCACGGAGTGGTGCCGCCGGCGCAGTTGTTGAGGGTGCCGAGCACCTTGGTGCCGGTGGGGTCGGCCGAGGTCTTCAGCAGGGCGCCGCCCGCGGCCGGGCCGGCCATCCTGAACTCGCTGGTGGCGGTCAGGCGGCGGTTGAGCTGGTGGCGGGCGACGGCGGTCAGCTTGCCGCCGCGGTGGTCCTCCTGGACGACGACCACGGACAGGCCGTGCGCGGCCCAGGCGATCTCGACCTGCTCGCGGGTCGGGTTGGCCGGGTCGTACCCCTTGAACATGAGGTTCTCGTCGGTGTACTCGTGGTTGGCCACCAGCAGCTGCCGGCGCTCGTAGTCGCCGCCGAGCGGGAGCAGGCTCAGGAAGTCGTTGTTGTAGCCGAACTGACCGGCCTGGGCGGCGGCGGTCTGCTTGTCCGGGTTGAAGCCGGGGGCGCCCTTCAGGATCGGGTCGCCCCAGCGGATCACCACGTTCTGCTCGTGGCCCTCCGGGACGGTGACCTTGTCGTCGGTGTTCGGGGCGACGGGCTTGAAGCGGAGGCCGCGGGCGGCCTCGCCCGCGCGCCTGGCCTCGTCCCCGGGCACCGGGGCGGCGCTGGCGCTCTGGCCGCCGCCCGCGCCGAGGGTGACGGCGGTGCCGGCGGCGGTGGCGACCGTGACGACCGCGGCGGAGCGCAGCATCGAGCGGCGGGAGTAGGCACGGGCCATGATGTCGCCGGCGTACTCGTTGTCACTGGTGTTGGGCACCTCGTGGAAGCATGCGTCGCCGCAGCGGTAGCGGCAGGTGAGAGCGGAACGGCCGCTGCCATGCGGATTGCCGAGGAACGGCAGGAGCTTGCGCACGAGGGTGTCCTCCGGTGTCGGTACGAATCAGCGGTGACGCTAGGCGCGGGTGGCGCCGGTGCGGCGGCGCGGGGATGAACGGTGGATGAACCCGGCACGGCGGAGGGGAAGTTCGGGTAAGGGCCACGGTTGGGTGGACGGCCGGGCGCCACGAAAGGCGCCCCTGCCGAAGTTCCAGCCGAGCGGCCGATAACCTTACGTGTCCACTCTGGGCAGGGATCAACCGCGCAGCACGGACAAATGACGCACGCACTCATGCGAAAGGCCTGGCCCATGGGTATTCGGAGCTTGTTGCGCAAGGTGTTCGGACGGACCGAGGAGCCGGTCCCCGAGACGTCCGACGCCCCTTCGGCGGCCGTCCCGAGCCAGGCCGAACGCACCCCCCTGGACGTGGCGGCCGATCTGGTGGCGGCGTCCTTCGACAACCCGACCGTCCCGCCGCAGTCCGCGCCCCGGGACCGCGAACCGGGCACGCTGCTCACCGCCGCCCCGGCGCCGACGGCGGACCCCACGGTCCCGGAAGCCCGCCGCCCCGTGCCGCCGGCGGCTGCGGAAGGTGCCGGGGGCCCCGCGGCCCCGGGCACCCCCGCCGGGCCGGCCGCGTCCGCCGACGCCGAGCCCGCCGCCGGGGCGGAGCCTGAGCCCGAGCCGGCCGCCGCCGAAGCCGAGGCCGAGGCCGAGCCGCAGGCCGAGCCCGAAGCGGAACCCGAGGCCCAGGCCGAGCCCGAGCCGGCCGCCGCCGAGGCCGCCGCCGCCGCCGAGGCCGAGCCCGAGCCGGCCGCCGAACCGGAGCCCGGGGCCAAGGCCGAGGCCGAGCCGGCCGCCGCCGAAGCGGAGCCCGAGGCCGAGCCCGCCACCGAGCCGGAGCCCGAGCCGCAGGACGCCGAGCCGCAGGCCCAGGAGGCACCCGCCGCCGAGCCGGAGCCGGAGCCCGCCGCGGAGCCCGTCGCCGAGGCGCCGCAGCCGGTCGCCGCAGCCGCCGAGCCCGAAGCGGCCGTCGCCGCCGAGCCGGAGCCGGAGCAGGCCGGGCCCGAGCAGGCCGAGCCCGAGCAGGCCGGGCCCGAGCAGGCGGACCCGGCGCAGGGGCCCGCCATCGCCGCGGCAGCGGTACGGCGGCGGGCCGCCGGGATCTCCGGGGCGTACAAGGCCGCCGGGCAGGTGCTGCGGGCCAAGGGGAAGGCCGGGGCCCGCGCGAAGGTGTACCTCGTACTGGACCGGTCCGGCTCCATGCGCGGCTTCTACAAGGACGGCAGCGCCCAGTACCTCGCCGACCACGCCCTCGCCCTGGCCGCGCACCTCGACGAGGAGGCCACCGTCCACACGGTGTTCTTCTCCACCGAGCTGGACGGCACCGCCGAGCTGACCCTCGACGCGCACGACGCGACCTGGGTGGAGGCCCGTCACGCCGAGCTCGGACGGATGGGCCGCACCAGCTACCACGTCGCCGTCGAGGCCGTGGTCGAGCGCTACCGGAAGGACGGCGGCACGGGCCCGGCCCTGGTCGTGTTCCAGACCGACGGCGCGCCCGACAACGTCCGTCCCGCCCGCCAGGCGCTCGCCGACGCGGCGGCCACCGCGCCCGGCATCCACTGGCAGTTCGTCGCGTTCGGCGACCACGACGCGAAGGCCTTCGACTTCCTGCGCAAGCTGGACGCCGAGAACGCCGGCTTCTTCCACGCCGGCCCGGCCCCCGCGGAGCTGACCTCCGCCGCCCTCCTCAAGGGCGTCCTCGAGCGGTTCTGATCCCGGCGGGCCGAACCAGGGCAGGACGACGGCAGGACGACGGCAGGACAGGACGAAGGGCCCGGGATCCTCGGATCCCGGGCCCTTCCCGCTACGGGAGCGGACGCGACTAGCGCGCGGCGTCCGGGTGGACGGCCTCCGCGACCGGCTTGGCGTCGGCGGCCTTCGTCTCGACCGGCTTGCGCAGGGCGATGTTCAGCTCGCGCAGGCGGGCCTCCTCCAGCACCGTCGGCGCGCCCATCATCAGGTCCTGGGCGTTGCCGTTGAGCGGGAAGGCGATGGTCTCGCGGATGTTCGGCTCGTCGGCCAGCAGCATCACGATGCGGTCGACGCCCGGGGCGATGCCACCGTGCGGCGGGGCGCCGAGGCGGAAGGCGCGCAGCATGCCGGCGAACTCGCGCTCGACGGTCTCGGCCTCGTAACCGGCGATCTCGAAGGCCTTCAGCATGACCTCGGGCTCGTGGTTGCGGATGGCGCCGGAGGACAGCTCGATGCCGTTGCAGACGATGTCGTACTGCCAGGCCAGGATGTCGAGCGGGTCCTTCTCCTCCAGGTCCTTCATGCCGCCCTGCGGCATGGAGAAGGGGTTGTGCGAGAAGTCGATCTTGCCGGTCTCCTCGTCCTTCTCGTACATCGGGAAGTCGACGATCCAGCAGAAGCGGAAGACGTTCTCCTCGAACTGGCCGGCGCGCTTGGCGGCCTCGACCCGGACCGGGCCCATGATCTTGGAGACCTCGTCGAACTCGCCCGCGCCGAAGAACACCGCGTGCCCGGGCGCCAGGCCCAGACGCTCGCCGAGGACCTTGACGTTCTCCTCGGTGAGGAACTTGGCGATCGGGCCGGTCAGCGAACCGTCCTCGCCCACGCGGACCCACGCCAGGCCCTTGGCGCCCAGCGAGATCGCGTACTCGCCGAGACCGTCGAAGAACTTGCGCGGCTGGCCCGCGGTGTCCGGGACGGCCAGCGCCCGCACGTGCTTGCCGGCGAACGCCTTGAACTCCGAGCCCTCGAACACGTCGGTGATGTCGACGAGCTCCAGCTTGGCGCGCAGGTCGGGCTTGTCGTTGCCGTACTTCAGCATCGACTCGCGGAACGGGATCCGCGGGAACGGCGAGGTGACCGGGCGGCCGCCGCCGAACTCGGTGAAGAGCTCGGTCATCAGCTTCTCGATCGGCTGGAAGACGTCCTCCTGCTCGACGAAGGACATCTCCACGTCGAGCTGGTAGAACTCGCCCGGCGAGCGGTCCGCGCGGGCGTCCTCGTCGCGGAAGCAGGGCGCGATCTGGAAGTAGCGGTCGAAGCCGGAGATCATCAGCAGCTGCTTGAACTGCTGCGGCGCCTGCGGCAGGGCGTAGAACTTGCCCGGGTTGAGGCGGGACGGGACGACGAAGTCACGGGCGCCCTCGGGGGAGGTCGCGGTGAGGATCGGGGTCGCCATCTCGTTGAAGCCGAGGGCCACCATCTTCGAGCGGATGGACGCGATGACCGCCGAGCGCAGCATGATGTTGCGGTGCATGCGCTCGCGGCGCAGGTCGAGGAAGCGGTACTCCAGGCGGCGCTCCTCGTTCACACCGTCGTCGGTGTTGATCGTGAAGGGCAGCGGGCCGGCCGCGCCGAGCACCTCGACCTCGGCGGCCTCGATCTCGATCTCACCGGTCGGCAGGTCGGGGTTGACGTTCTCGGTGCCGCGGGAGACGACCTTGCCGTCGACGCGGACAACCGTCTCCTTGGACAGCTTGTCCAGGACGTCGGCGGCGGCGGTGCCGGGGCGGGCGACGAGCTGCGTGATGCCGTAGTGGTCGCGCAGATCGATGAAGAGGATGCCGCCCAGGTCTCGACGATTGTGCAGCCAGCCGCTCAGCCGGACGTCGGTGCCGACGTCAGAGGCACGGAGCTCGCCGCACGTGTGGGACCTGTACCGATGCATCAGTCATCCAGTTCTACGCGATACCAGGGTGGATTCAACCCTCCCAAGGTTACCGCCCGGGCCGGGCACCGCGCGGGCGCGCCCGGAGAGGGCCCGGAGAGGGTCCTGCGGGGGTCGCGAGGGGATCCTGAACAGGCAGCCCCGTGCGATGACCTGTAAAGATGACCGGGTGCGCACCGAGGACGTCCTGGCCGCCATCGCGACGGGCCTGTGGCGATGGGACAACGCCTCCGGGACGGTCACCCTCGACAGCGAGGCCGCCCGGCTGCTCGGGCTGCCCGCCGAGCCCGTCGTCCTGCCCGAGGCCGCCGCGCGCTCGCGCTTCCACCCGGTCGACTGGAACGAGATCAACGGCATCGTGAACCTCGCCGTCGCCGAGGGCACCCTCGCCGAGGCGCGGCTGCGGATCATGGACGAGGACGGGCGGGTGCTGCGCACCGTACGCAGCCGCTCCAAACCGGTGGAGAACCGTACGGCCGACGGCCGCCTCGACTACGAGCTGATCGGCACCATCCAGGAGATCGCCGAGCCGCAGCCCGGCACCACCGCCGCCCACACCCCGATCACGGGCGACTGGCGGCGCTCCCGCGAGGCCTTCCTCCTCGACGCCGGCCGGGCGCTCGCCGAGGCGCGGTCCACGGCCGAGGTGCTGCGGGTGGCGGCCTCGCTGTCCATGCCCGGCTTCAGCCCCGACGGGCTGGCCGTCTTCGGGGTGGCGGGCGACCGGCTGTCGGTCATCGGCCACCACGGGCACGACCCCGGCGACGAGGCCCCCTTCACCGACATGGGACTGGCGACCGACTACCCGGCCGCGGAGGTCGTCCGCACCGGCCGGGCGATCTACCTGCCCACACCGGAAGACTACGAGCGGCGCTTCCCGGTCACCTGGCCGCTGGCCCGGCCCTTCGGCCGGAGCTCCTGGGCCTTCCTCCCGCTGATCGTGGCCGGGCGGACCATGGGGGCCTGGATGGCCGCGTTCAAGCAGCCGGTGACCTTCTCCCCCGACGAACGGTCCGTGCTGACGACGGTGGCCCGGATGCTGGCCCAGGCCCTCCAGCGGGCCGGCGTCGCCGAGTCCGAGCGGGAGCTCACCACCGGGCTGCAGCGGTCGATGATGCCGCAGCTCGGGCCGGAGATCCCCGGTATGACGCTCGCCGCGCGCTACGTGCCCACCGGCGGCGGGCTCCAGGTCGGGGGCGACTGGTACGACATGATCCCGCTGCCCTCGGGCCGGTTCGCGCTGGTCATCGGCGACGTCCAGGGGCACGACGTACGGGCCGCCGGGCTGATGGGCCAGCTGCGGATCGCCGTACGGGCCTACGCGTCGGAGGGCCACCGGCCGGACGCGGTGCTCTCCCGGGCGTCCCGTTTCCTGGCCGGGCTCTGCTCCTCGCAGGAGCAGGAGGGGGAGGCGGAGGCGGAGGCCGGCGGACGCGGCCCGGGCGGCGAGTCCGACTACCTCAGCCCCCGCTTCGCGACCTGCCTGTACGTCGAGTGCGACCCGGCGACCGGCACGCTGGAGGTGGCCCGCGCCGGACACCCCGACCCGGTGGTCCGGATGACGGACGGCACCGTCCTGATGCGGCCCACGGCCGGCGGGCTGCCGCTCGGGATCGTCCCCGACACCGACTATCCGACGACCCGGTTCACCCTGGAGCCCGGCGAGACGATGATGCTGTGCACCGACGGGCTCATCGAGACCGGCGGACACGACCTCGACACCGGCTGGGCGCGGCTGCGGGCGGTCCTGGAGGCCGACGCGGAGACGTACGGGGCCGGCGCGTCCGGCGGCGCCGGACTCACCTCCGGCCACCTGGAGCGCCTCGCCGACCTGCTGGTCCAGGCCGTGCACGGGCCGTCCTCGCACCACACCACCGGACCGCTGGCCGACCGCCGCGAGGACGACATAGCCGTGGTGCTGCTCTGCCGCGAGGGCGCGGGCCGCGGCTGCGGGACGGACGTGCCGCACCCGGTACGGCCCGCCCGGCGCACGGTGCTGACCGTGGCGCAGGCGGAGCCGGAGCGGATCGCGGGCGCCCGCCGGCAGGTCCGGGAGCTGCTGCACGACTGGGCGGACCCGGAGCAGGTGGACGCGGCCGAGCTGATGGTCTCGGAGATGGTGACGAACGTGCTGGTGCACACCGACGGCGACGCGCTGCTGGTCGCGGAGGCGGCCGGCGAGCTGGGCACCCGGCGGCTGCGCGTGGAGGTCGCCGACGGCAGCGACGAGCTGCCGCACAAGCGGCACCCCGGCGAGATGGCCTCCAGCGGGCGCGGGGTCCTGCTGATGGAGATGCTGGCCGACACCTGGGGCGTCGACCCCAGGGGCGCCGGCAAGTCGATCTGGTTCGAGCTGTACGAGCGTTCCAAGCCCGCCGACGGCGTCCCGGGCGGGGACGGCGCCGCGGCGGCCGGGTAGGTCCCGGCCGCTACGGCTCCTCCGGAGGCCGGAGGGCCTCAGGCCGTCTCCTCCGGGTCGGCCGCGCCCGCCCCGCGGTGGCCCAGGCCGGCCCGGGCGGTGGTGGGGATCCGGCCCAGCCGGCCCGCCTGGAAGTCGTCGAACGCCTGCTGGAGTTCGTGCCGGGTGTTCATGACGAACGGTCCGTAGTGCGCCATCGGCTCCCGGATCGGCCGGCCGCCGAGCAGGACGATCTCCAGGTCCGGGGTGTGGGAGTCCTGGGACTCGTCCGCCCGGACGGTGAGGGAGCCGCCCTCGCCGAAGACGGCCGTCTGCCCGGTGTGGACCGGCCTGCGGTCGGTGCCCACCGATCCGCGCCCGGCCATGACGTACGCGAGGGCGTTGAAGTCCTCGCGCCACGGCAGGGTGAGCTGCGCGCCCGGGGTGACGGTCGCGTGGACCATCGTGATCGGCGTGTGGGTGATGCCCGGGCCCTCGTGCCCGCCGAGCTCCCCGGCGATGACGCGGAGCAGCGCGCCGCCGTCGGGGGTGGTCAGCAGCTTGACCTTGCCGCCGCCGATGTCCTGGTAGCGCGGGGGCATCATCTTGTCGGAGGCCGGGAGGTTCACCCACAGCTGGAGGCCGTGGAAGAGCCCGCCGCTGACGACGAGGTGCTCCGGCGGGGCCTCGATGTGCAGGAGGCCCGAACCGGCGGTCATCCACTGGGTGTCGCCGTCGTTGATGACTCCGCCGCCGCCGTTGCTGTCCTGGTGGACGAAGGTCCCGTCGAGCAGGTAGGTGACGGTCTCGAAGCCGCGGTGGGGGTGCCAGGGGGTGCCCTTGGGCTCGCCCGGCGCGTACTCCACCTCGCCCATCTGGTCCATCATGATGAACGGGTCGAGGTACTGGTAGTTGATCCCCGCGAAGGCGCGGCGCACCGGGAAGCCCTCGCCCTCGAATCCCCCCGGGGCCGTGGTCACGGCGAGCACCTTGCGGGCGGCGGCCGCCTGCGGCTCGGCCACGCGCGGAAGGGTCAACGGGTTCTCAACAGTCACTGCGGGCATGGTCAGGACCTCCTTCTGCTTCGAGTTTAGTTGAAACTCGAACTTTCTGCCACGCCAGGAGGAACGGCGCGCCGGGCCGGGGCATTCCCGGGGGCCATTTCCCCGTACCTGACAACCAGCGGGGCCGTCCGGGCCGTCTGAGAGGACATGGAGAGCAGCGACGTCCACCCCGAAACCGAGCAGACCGCCCCCGGCCGACAGCGGTGGAGCCCGCCGCCGCGGCTGCGCGCCCTCGCCCTGGCGGCGGCCATGAGCGCGGCGATGACGGCCGCCGGGTACGCCGTCCACCGCTGGGCGGCCACCGGGCTGCCGATGGAACCCCTGCCGGGCTCGCCCTGGCCCTACCTCGGCGCGTGGGCGGCGCTGACCTTCCTCGCCTCCCTGCTCCTGCAGTGGGCGACCTCGGGGATCGACTACGACGGCCGCTGGAGCCTGGTCGCCCTCCCGGCCTTCGCCGGGATCCGCCTCTCCCTGGCGCACCGCCCCGACCCCGCGCTGCTGTACGCGTACGGAGCGGCGGCGCTGGCCGTGGCGGCCGCGGGCATCGTCCTGTGGCGGCGGCGCGGTTCGGCGGCCCGGGGACGGTGAGACGGGCCGCGGCCCGCCGGACTTTCCTAGCCGTACATCCGGCGCATGGCGTAGTCGACCATCTGCTCGACGGCCTTCGCGTCGAACACCATCCGGTGGTCGCCCTCCATGTCGAGGACGAAGCCGTAGCCGGTCGGCAGCAGGTCGATCACCTCGGCGCCGGTGATCACGAAGTACTTGGACTCCTTGCCGGCGTACCGGCGCAGCTCCTTGAGCGTGGTGAACATCGGGATGACCGGCTGCTGCGTGTTGTGCAGCGCGAGGAACCCGGGGGTGTCGCCGCGGGGGCAGTAGACCTTGGAGGTGGCGAAGATCTGCTGGAAGTCCTCGGCGGACAGCGACCCGGTGGTGAAGGCCCGGACCGCGTCGGCGAGGGAGGGCGGGGACGGCTCGGGGTACAGCGGCGGCGCGTAGCCCTGCGGGGGCTGCTGCGGGGCGTACTGCTGCTGGGCGCCCGGGTTCTGGTCGTAGCCGTACATGAGGCGAAGCCTACCGAGGCCCGGGGGGCCCAGGGCGCCGAGTTCCGGTCAGAGCCCCGCCCTGAGCTCCGCCACGAAGGGGGCCCACGCCGTGGCCGACAGTACGAGCACGGGCCCGTCGGGCCGCTTGGAGTCCCGTACGGGGACGAGCCCGGGGAGCCCGTCGGCCACCTCGACGCAGTCGCCGTTGTCGCCATTGGTGTAGCTGCTCGTCCGCCACCGGGCAGCGCCGGGGAACGCCTCGGCGACTTCGACGCAGTCCCCACCAGTGCCGTTGCTGTAGCTGCTCTTGCGCCACAGGGCGGACGTCAAGTCAATGTCGGTGCTTGCCATGTCGGAAGTCCTCTGCAGCTGCGTCGATCATCGCGAGGGACGCCTCCGGTGACAACGCGGCAGCCCTGAGCAGATCGTACGACCTGCGGTACTCCTGCACGAGCGCCGGATAGTCGATGAGTTGGCCGCTGTGCAGGCTCTCGGTGTACACGACGGGGGGTGCGTCCATGAAGGTCATCACCTTTGCCATGCCCATCATGAATGGGTGAGCGGCGGCGGTTTCCGGAACGATCTGCAGAATGGAGCGGGTGTCCCTGACCAGGTTCGCGATGTGCTCCAACAACTCGGCCATCGGCTCCGCATCGAGTACCCGCCGACGGATCAGCGACTCGTCCAGGATCACCCAGTAGGCCGGAGGCCTCTCCTCTTTGAACAGGTGAGCCCGCGAGATGCGGGCTCGCACCTTCTCCTCGACCTCGCTGTCGAGGGCTCGGGGCATCGCTGCTCGCGTGAGCGCCCGCGCGTACGCGGCTGTCTGCAACAGCCCCGGCACCAGCATCGGGGCCCACTCCTCGATGGTCTCCGCGAACGGCTCCATCTCCGCCACGTCCGCGAAGTACTCCGCATGCCCCGACTGCTTCGCCTTGCGCGCATCTTCACAGCGGCGCTCGAAAAAGCCGTCCGTCCCCAGCTTCCCGTCCACGTGCCGGGCCAGATCCACCGGCATGCGGCGCTCGCCGCGCTCGATCTGGCTCAGGAATGGGACACCCCGGAAGCTGCCCTCGGCCAGTTGTTCCAGCGTCAGCCCGGCCGACTCCCGCTTGTAGCGCAGCTCGGCACCGTAGAAGGACGGCACGTTCGCCGACGCGTCGGGGTCCTTACGAGAGGGCACAACCCACCACCGCCATTTGCCACTTGCCCAGCGCAATCGGAAACCCTTCCCACGCTACGCCGCGCGACGTCACGCTGTGAGCAGTTCGTCACAGCCAGTCGCACCGGAACGGATTCCCCCATGAGCAACCACGCCCACGACCGCGAAGCCATCGACGCCCTCCACCACCTCCGGCAGGCCCTCGCGGCCCGCGGGATCACCCTCCCCTCCCTCGACCTCCACCTCCCCTCCTACGCCAGTAGCCACTGCACCCCACCCCTCATCAGCCTCGGCAACTGCAACGTCGCCACCGCCCGGCTCCTGACGGCCGCGCTGGACGAGCGGTGAGCGACCTGACCATCCGGCTGCTCGCCGTCCCCAAGGCCGCCGGCATGCTCCGGCACGCCGTGCGCGAGCACCTCGGGTCTGGGGCGTCCCCCGACGCGGAGCTCTGCGTCACCGAGCTGCTGGCCAACGTGATCGCCCACCTCGGCGAGGGCACCCCGGTCACCCTGCGGATCAGCGGGAGCGGAAGGGCAACCCGTACGCGGGTCGAGCTCACCGACCCCGATCCGCGCACCCGGCCCCTGCCGCGGCAGGCCTGCGACACGGCGGAGTCCGGACGCGGCCTGGCCCTGCTGGCCGCCGTGTCGCTGCGGTGGGGGGTGAGCCGGGGGCGTGACGGCAAGACGGTGTGGTGCGAGCTGCCGAGAGAGCCGTCACACTCCACGCCGTAGGGGTTGCGCCTTATTACTCGCGGGTAGCATCATTACGTTACCGATTGGTATGTACGAGGAACCTGTCTCCCCGAGCCTTAACGGAGCCGTCGCCATGGGGCACTACAAGTCGAATCTCCGCGACATCGAGTTCAACCTCTTCGAGGTGCTCGGCCGCGACAAGCTGTACGGCACCGGCCCGTTCGGCGAGATGGACACCGAGACCGCCAAGAGCATCCTGTCCGAGATCGCCCGCCTCGCGGAGAACGAGCTCGCGGAGTCCTTCGCGGACGCCGACCGCAACCCGCCGGTCTTCGACCCGGCCACCCACACCGCCCCCGTGCCGGCCTCGTTCAAGAAGAGCTACGAGGCCTTCATGGACTCGGAGTACTGGCGCCTGGGCCTGCCCGAGGAGATCGGCGGCACCACCTCGCCCCGCTCCCTCATCTGGGCGTACGCGGAGCTGCTCCTCGGCTCCAACCCCGCCGTGTGGATGTACTCCTCCGGCCCGGCCTTCGCGGGCGTCCTCCACGAGGAGGGCAACGAGGCCCAGAAGCGCATCGCGCAGATCGCCGTCGAGAAGCGCTGGGGCTCCACCATGGTCCTCACCGAGCCGGACGCCGGCTCGGACGTGGGCGCCGGCCGCACCAAGGCCGTGCCGCAGGAGGACGGCTCCTGGCACATCGAGGGCGTGAAGCGCTTCATCACGTCCGGTGAGCACGACATGGAGGAGAACATCCTCCACTACGTCCTCGCCCGCCCCGAGGGTCACGGCCCCGGCACCAAGGGCCTGTCGCTCTTCCTCGTCCCGAAGTTCCACTTCGACTGGGAGACCGGCGAGCTGGGCGAGCGCAACGGCGTCTACGCCACCAACGTCGAGCACAAGATGGGCCTCAAGGCCTCCAACACGTGCGAGATGACCTTCGGCGACCAGCACCCCGCCAAGGGCTGGCTGATCGGCGACAAGCACGACGGCATCCGCCAGATGTTCATGATCATCGAGTTCGCCCGCATGATGGTCGGCACGAAGGCCATCGCGACGCTCTCGACGGGTTACCTGAACGCCCTGGAGTACGCCAAGGAGCGCGTGCAGGGCCCGGACCTCGCGAACTTCATGGACAAGACCGCGCCCAAGGTCACCATCACGCACCACCCCGACGTGCGCCGCTCGCTCATGACGCAGAAGGCCTACGCCGAGGGCATGCGCGCCCTGGTGCTCTACACGGCCTCCGTCCAGGACGAGATCGCCGTCAAGCAGGCCGCCGGTGAGGACGCCTCCGCCGAGATCGGTCTGAACGACCTGCTCCTGCCGATCGTCAAGGGCTACGGCTCGGAGAAGTCCTACGAGCAGCTCGCCCAGTCCCTGCAGACCTTCGGCGGCTCCGGCTACCTGCAGGAGTACCCGATCGAGCAGTACATCCGCGACGCGAAGATCGACACCCTCTACGAGGGCACCACGGCCATCCAGGGCCAGGACTTCTTCTTCCGGAAGATCGTCCGCGACCAGGGCGCCTCGCTGAACATCCTCTCCGAGACGATCAAGAAGTTCCTCGCCGAGGGCCCCGGCGGCGAGGACCTCGCCCCCGCCCGCGACGCCCTCGCCAAGGCCGCCGTCGACCTCGAGGCCATCGTCGGCCAGATGATCGTCGACCTCACCGCCACCGGCGAGGACGTCAAGAACATCTACAAGGTCGGCCAGAACACCACCCGCCTGCTGATGGCCTCCGGCGACGTCGTCGTCGGATACCTGCTGCTCAAGGGCGCGGCCGTGGCCGCCGAGAAGCTCGAGGGCGCCTCCGCCAAGGACGTCCCCTTCTACACCGGCAAGATCGCCGCCGCGAAGTTCTTCGCCGGCCAGGTCCTGCCCGGCGTCTCGGTCCAGCGCGCGCTGGCCGAGGCCGTCGACAACTCCCTCATGGAGCTCGACGAGGCCGCCTTCTAAGGCACACCGCCCCGCCGGACACAGCCGTACGCGGTGTACGTACGCCCCGTGGCCGGACCCTCCCCGCGGAGGGTCCGGCCACTGCCGTCCGGCCGTTTCGGCCGTTGTCGGCGGTTCATGGGACGCTCGTAGACATGAGTCCACAGGAGCAGCACAGCAGCAGGGGGTATTCCGTCCCCACCGGGCGGCCGTACGCCCTCAAGGAGCTGCAGGCGAACGTGGGCGCGCTCGGCGACCGGATCAAGGACCTCTACGACGGCGCCCACCCCGCCGAGTACGACCCCGTGGCCGACGCCCTCTACGTCGCCTTCCAGACGGCCGCCGGCCTGGCCCCCGCCAAGAGCTACACCGGCTGCCCCGAGCACCCCAACGGCGCCCTCGACCCCGAGGCGCCCGAGGGCTGGGGCCGCTGCCTCATCTGCAACGACCGCCGCCGCCTCGGCCGGCGCCTCCAGGGCGGCCGGGCCGCCGGGCCCGCCCCCGCCGGCGAACAGCGGCGCCTCGGGTACCCGGTCCCCGAGCCCCCGTACACCCTCGACGTCCTGCGCCACTACCTGCGCGTGATCGACGAGCAGCGCTTCCACCTCACCCTCGGCTCCCCCGACCGGGACTTCGTCCGCATCGCCGACGACCTCCACCGGGCCTTCATCGTGGCCCGCGAACTGTCCCGGCCGCGCAACGCCTCCGGATGCTCCGAGCACCCCGGCGCGCCCATCGACCCCGATGCCCCTCCCGGTGAGGCCTGTATCTTCTGCGCCGGACGCAAAAGACGCGCGCAGCGCCCGCCGCAGACCCCCGAGATGCTTCCGCGCATCCGCCGGGGCGAGCGCAGACAACTGCAGCGCAGATTCGAGCGTCCGCCGGGCTGAGAACGACGGGACCACGGGGCAATCCCCCCGCGGTCCTCGTCCTTTCGGCGATCCGCCGCTGCCCGGCCATGACGAACACGACCGTCGTTAAGGTGAACCACATGAGCTCTCCCGCCCGCTTCGACCGCGGCCACACCGACGATCTGATGACCTTCCTGACGGCCAGTCCGTCGCCGTACCACGCCGTGGCGAACGCGGCGGAGCGGCTGGAAAAGGCGGGCTTCAGGCAGTTGTCGGAATCGGACGCCTGGGACTCGGGCACGGGAGGCCGGTTCGTCCTGCGCGGCGGCGCGATCATCGCCTGGTACGTGCCGGAGGGCGCGGCCGCGCACACCCCCTTCCGGATCATCGGCGCGCACACCGACTCCCCCAACCTGCGGGTCAAGCCCGTCCCCGACACCGGCTCGCAGGGCTGGCGGCAGGTCGCGGTGGAGATCTACGGCGGCACCCTGCTCAACACCTGGCTGGACCGCGACCTCGGCCTCGCCGGGCGGCTGACCCTGCGCGACGGCACCGAGCGGCTGGTGAACGTGGACCGCGCGCTGCTGCGCGTCCCGCAGCTCGCCGTGCACCTCGACCGGTCGGTCAACACGGACGGCCTCAAGCTCGACAAGCAGCGGCACATGCAGCCGGTCTGGGGGCTGGGCGAGGCCCGCGAGGGCGACCTCATCTCCTTCCTGGAGGAGGAAGAGGAACTGCCCCAGGGCTCCGTGGCCGGCTGGGACCTGATGGTCCACTCGATCGAGCCGCCCGCCTACCTGGGCCGCGACCGCGAACTGCTGGCCGGTCCGCGCATGGACAACCTGCTGTCGGTGCACGCGGGCGTCGCGGCGCTCGCCGCCGTCTCCGCCTCCGAGGGCCTGGACCACATCCCGGTCCTGGCCGCCTTCGACCACGAGGAGAACGGCTCCCAGTCGGACACCGGCGCCGACGGCCCCCTGCTGGGCAACGTGCTGGAACGTTCAGTCTTCGCGCGCGGCGGTTCGTACGAGGACAGGGCCCGGGCCTTCGCCGGCACCATCTGCCTCTCCTCGGACACCGGGCACGCGGTCCACCCCAACTACGGCGAGCGGCACGACCCTTCGCACCACCCGCGCGCCAACGGCGGCCCCATCCTGAAGGTCAACGTCAACCAGCGCTACGCCACCGACGGCAGCGGGCGCGCGGTGTTCGCCGCCGCCTGCGAGCGGGCCGGGGTGCCGTGGCAGACGTTCGTCTCCAACAACTCCATGCCGTGCGGCACCACGATCGGCCCGATCACCGCCGCCCGCCACGGGATCCAGACCGTGGACATCGGCGTCGCGATCCTGTCGATGCACTCGGCCCGCGAACTCTGCGGCTCCGACGACCCGTTCCTCCTCGCCAACGCCCTGCTGGTCTTCCTGGAGGGCTGAGCCCTCCAGGAAGCGCCCGCCGGCCGACGCGCCGTCAGGCGTCCATGCCCGCCAGCACCAGCGGCAGGCGGGCGGCGCCAGCGGCCGTGACGACGACCGGGACGCCCCAGTCCTGCTGGTGGACGTGGCAGGCCGGGTACTCGTTCTCCGGGTCGTCGTCGCAGGACGCGGCCATCGCCGAGACGTGCAGCACCCCTTCGGTGACGGCGGGGTCCAGCACCAGGTCGCGGAACAGGTCCGTGCCCGCGCCCCCGCCCTCCGCCAGCAGCTCCGGCGGGGTCGAGGACACCAGCAGCCGGGTGGACGGCCCGTAGCGGGTGTCCAGCTTCTGGCCGGCCGGGGCCTGGAACACCACGTCGAGGCGGAGCGTGCCGGGGGCCACCTCGGTCGCGGCGCGCCGCGTGCGGTGCGCGACGGCGTCGACCCGTACGGCCTCCTCCGGGAGCCGCAGCCGCGTCAGCCGGTGGCGGGCGGACTCCACCACCACGATGTCCTCGCCCACCAGGACGGCGTCGCTGGGCTCGCGCAGGTCGGTGGCGAGGGTGGAGACCTGCCCGGTCGCGGGGTCGTAGCGGCGCAGCGCGTGGTTGTACGTGTCGCACACCGCGACCGAGCCGTCCGGCAGGGCGGTCACCCCGAGCGGGTGCTGGAGCAGTGCCTGCCCGGCGTCCCCGTCCCGGTGCCCGAAGTCGAACAGGCCGGTGCCGACGGCGGACCGGACCGCGTAGCCGTCCCCCTCGCGCTCCACGTACCGCAGGGCGCTGGTCTCCGAGTCGGCGATCCACAGCCGGTCCCCGGCGGCCGCGAGCCCGGACGGCTGCGCGAACCAGGCCTCGGCGGCGGGCCCGTCGACGAGCCCCTCGTTCGTCGTCCCGGCGGCGACGGCGACGGTCCCCGCCTCGGGGTCCCAGGTCCACAGCTGGTGCACGCCGGCCATGGCGATCCAGACCCTGCCCTGCCACCAGGCGACGTCCCACGGCGAGGACAGGTCCACCTCCAGCGCCGGCCCGGAGGCCGGGGACCCCTGCCACCACTGGCGTCCGGTCCCGGCGACGGTCTCGACGGCCCCCGTCCCGGGGTCGAAGACCCGCAGCGCGTGGTTGACGGTGTCGGCGACCACGACCCGCCCGTCGGGCAGCAGGGCGAGTCCCTGCGGCTCGCTGAAGGCGTCCGGCCCGAAACCGCGCTCACCGCTGCCGATGCGGCGTACGACGCTCTCCCCGTCGGGGGCCAGTTCCACGAGCTGGTGCCGCGTCGAGTCGGAGACCAGCAGGTTCCCCGAGGGCAGCACCAGCGCCTTGCCGGGGAACCGCAGGTCGGTGGCCACGGGCTCGGGCGCCACGTACGGCCCGTCCCCGCGCCGCAGGGTGCCCTTCGCCCCGTGCTCGGCCTCCAGTTCCTCGACGAGCCGCGCGATGGCGTGCGCGTGCCCCTCACCGGCGTGCTGCGCGACGACGTACCCCTCGGGGTCGATCACCACGAGCGTGGGCCAGGCCCGCACGGCGTACTGCTTCCAGGTGGCGAGCTCGGGGTCGTCGAGCACGGGGTGGTGGACCTCGTACCGCTCGACGGCGTCGACGACGGCGGCGTGATCGGCCTCGTGGACGAACTTCGGCGAGTGCACGCCGATGATCACCACGGTGTCCCGGTGCTTCTCCTCCAGCTCGCGCAGCTCGTCGAGGACGTGGAGGCAGTTGATGCAGCAGAACGTCCAGAAGTCGACAACGACCACCTTGCCCCGCAGGTCGGCGAGGGTCAGCTCTTTGCCGCCGGTGTTCAGCCAGCCCCCCTTGCCGATCAGCTCGGGGGCACGGACACGGGCACGCTTGCGGGGTGCGGGCGCGGGGGTGGGCGCCGGGGCAGCATCGTTCATCCTTCAAGCTTGCCAGCTGCCCGCCGGCCACCGCGGCCGAGCCCGGCGGGACGGGTCAGCGGCTCGTGAGGAAGGAGTCCAGGGAGGTGACCAGCGACCGCACGAAGGAGTCGCGGACGGGGCGGGGCAGCAGGTCCAGGGAGAGGTACGGGTTCAGGTCCTCCAGTTCGACCAGCAGCAGTTCGCCGGACGGGGCCCGGCAGGCGTCCACGCGCTGGATGCCGTGGTCGAGGGTGTTCCAGTCGATGAAGCGGCGGGCGAAGGCCAGGTCCTCGCGGGTCGGTTCGTAGGGGGTGAGCTCCCAGCGGCGGGCGGGGTCCGGGGCGTGGAGGGCGTACTGGAAGGCGTCGTCGACGAAGTAGAAGGACACCTCGTACGCGAAGTCGATCCGCGGCTGGATGAGGATCTCCCCCGGCGGGCCGGACGGGGTGGCCGTGAAGACGAGGCCGATGGAGTCGGCGCCCTGCTTGGGCTTGACCGCGTACGTGCCGGTGCTCGGCAGGCGGTCCAGGTGCGCGGGGTCGTCCACGGTCGGGATGACCGGGAACCCGGCGGCCGTGAGGTCGAGGAGGTACTGCTTGCCGGCCATGTCGCCCCGGCCGGTGAGCGGGTTGTACACGGGGGTCCCGGTGGCGAGGGCGGCCGCGCGGAACGCGTCGTGGGCCTCCCGGTGCCCCAGGACCGGACCGCTGTTGCGGATGACGACGGCGTCGAAGGCGGGCATCAGGGCCTGCGCGTCCAGTGGGTGGCACAGGGCCAGGCGGAAGTGTTCGCGCAGGCGGGCGGTGAGGAAGACGTCCTCGTCGCCGTAGCGGCGGCCGCGCGCCGGGTACGCCAGGTCGGTCACGTAGAGGAGACGCGTGAGGGGCATGGGGTCACGCTATCCCGGGCAGCGATGACCGCATGAAATACCTCGTTCGGGACAAAATGCTGGCCATTGGGGACGACTACCGGATCGAGGACGAGGACGGCCGGCACGCCTTCCTCGTCGACGGGAAGGCGCTGCGCTTCCGCGACACCCTGGAGCTGAAGGACCCCGACGGGCGGATCCTGCTCACCCTGCGGGAGAAGCTCTTCGCCCTGCGGGACGCGATGACCCTGGAGCGGGACGGCCGGCGCCTCGCGGTGATCCGGCGCAAGCGGCTGTCCCTGTTGCGCAACCACTTCCGCGTGACCATGGCCGAGGGCACGGAACTCGACGTCAGCGGACGGATCCTGGACCGCGAGTTCAAGGTCGAGTACGAGGGCGAGCTGCTCGCGCTGGTCTCCCGCCAGTGGTACCGGATCCGCGAGACGTACGCCGTCGACGTGGTCCGGGAGGACGCGGACGCGGCGCTGCTGGTGGCGCTCGCCGTGTGCGTGATCAGGATGGCCGAGAAGGAACGGGAGGAGGACGGCGGGGACGGGGACTCCGACGGCTGAGCCGGGTGTTCCGGAGCTCCGCCCCCGCCCCCGGCGGGCTACGGGCGGACCGGGGGGTGGAGGCCCAGGGCGCGGTCCTTCAGGGCGGGGAACTGCTCCCGGGTGGCGGCCACCTTCGCCGGGTCCAGGTCCACCGTCAGCACGGCCTCTCCCGGGCCCGCCTCGGCCAGCACCTCGCCCCACGGGTCGACGACGAGGCTGTGCCCGGCCTGTTCCACGCCCGCGTGCGTACCGGCCGTCGCACAGGCCAGTACGTACGCCTGGTCCTCCACCGCCCGCGCCCGGTTCAGCAGGGTCCAGTGCTCGCGCCGCCGGGCCGGCCAGCCCGCGGCGACGACCATCGTCGTGGCACCGGCGTCGACGAGGCCGCGGAACAGTTCCGGGAAGCGCAGGTCGTAGCAGGTGGCGAGGCCGAGGGTCTGCTCCGGCAGGGTCACCGTGGTCAGGGTGTCACCGGCGGACATCAGGACCGCCTCGCCCTGGTCGAAGCCGAAGCGGTGGATCTTGCGGTAGGTGGCGGCGAGCTCACCGGACGGGGACAGCACCAGGGCGGTGTTGTAGAGCGAGCCGTCACCGGCGCGCTCCACCACCGACCCGGCGTGCAGCCACACCCCCGCGTCGCGCGCCGCCTTGGACATCGCCTCGTACGTCGGGCCGTCCAGCGGTTCGGCCTCCGTCTCGAACTGCTCGTAGGCGAAGGCGCCGACGGTCCACAGCTCCGGCAGCACCACGAGATCGGAGCCGCTCTGCTCCCGTACGAGTCCGGCGGCCCGCTGGCGGCGGGACGCCACCGACTCCGCTTCGTTCACCGCGATTTGAATCAGCGAGGCGCGCACGCTACCACCGTCCTGGCATGTCAGCCGGTCAACTCAAGGCCTACGATCGTCACACGAAAGCGCTGCCGGGGTGCTCATCGGCAGCGTAGTTTTGGGAATAGTCCACAACGCGCCACTGAACAGCCAGCGAGGGGTCCCGTTGACCGTCCATCCCAGCCTTGAGCCCTACGCCGACGCGTGGACCCACTCCATCGAGGCGATAACCGAGCTGGTCCTCCCCCTCCCGGAGGCCCGGTGGAACCTTCCGACGCCCTGCCCGGGATGGTCCGTGCGCGACGTCGTGTCCCACATCATCGGCCTCGAGCTGGAAATGCTCGGCGATCCCCGGCCGATCCACACGCTGCCGCGCGACCTGCGACACGTGGTGGACGAGTTCACCCGGTACATGGAGGTACCGGTCGACGTCCGCCGCCACCACACCGCCCCGGAGATGACCTCGGAGCTGGAGTACACGGTCATCCGGCGCCAACGCCAGCTGCGGAACGAGAAGCGGGATCCGGCCACGACGATGGTGCGCGGGCCGCAGGGGAACCAGATCACGCTGGAGTTCGCGCTGCGGCTGCGGGCCTTCGACACCTGGATCCACGAGCAGGACCTGCGCGCCGCGCTGGGCGTGCCGGGGAACTGGGACTCGCCGGGCGCGTTCGTGGCGCGGGACATCCTGCTGGCGGGGCTGCCGAAGGTCGTCGCGAAGGGCGCGGGCGCGCCGCCGAACTCTGCGGTCGTCATCGACGTGCACGGGCCGGTGGAGTTCCTGCGGACGGTACGGGTCGACGCGGCGGGCCGCGCCACCCTCGACCAGACCCCCTCGCTGGGCCCGGCGGTGTCGCTGGCCATGGACTGGGAGACGTACGTACGGCTGGCCGCGGGCCGGGTCCGGCCGCGCGCGGTCGCCGACCGGGTCAAGGTGGAGGGCGACGCCGAGCTGGCCGCCGCCATCCTCCGGGCGTTCGCCGTGACCCCGTAAGTCAGCGGGGCGCCGGCCGGACGGACTTCCGGCAGCCCTCCCCGGCCGGCGGCGCGGCGGAGCCGTGGGCGTCGCGTTCGGGGCGGGGGGCGTCGCGTTCCGGCGCGGAGGCTTCGCGTTCCCGGGCCAGGGCCCGCCGGTACAGGCGCAGGATCTGGGTGAGGCCGAGCAGCTCCACCACGAACACCGACGAGAAGGCCGTCCGGTAGTCGTCCCCGGTGGCGTCGAGCAGGACGCCGACCGCCAGCAGGGTGGTCATCGAGGCGAGGAAGCCGCCCATGTTGGTGATCCCCGACGCGGTGCCCTGGCGGTCGGCCGGGTTCGCGGGCCGGGCGAAGTCGAAGCCGATCATCGAGGCGGGCCCGCAGGTGCCGAGCACCGCGCACAGGGTGACCAGCAGCCACATCGGCGCCCGGTCGCCGGGGTACGCCAGGACCGACGCCCACAGCAGCGCCGTGACGCCGACGGTGCCCAGCGCCAGCGGGAGGCGCGCGGCCGGACGGCGTCCGATGAGCTGGCCGTAGACCAGGCCGAAGGCCATGTTCGAGGCGACGACCAGGGTCAGCAGCCCGCCCGCGGTGGTCCGCGACAGCCCCTGCGCCTCGACCAGGAACGGCATGCCCCACAGCAGCAGGAACACCATGGCGGGGAACTGCGTGGTGAAGTGCACCCACAGGCCGAGGCGGGTGCCCGGCTCCCGCCAGGACTCCCGGATCTGGCGGCGTACGAAGCCCCCCGTGCCGGGGCCGGCGGGCGCGGGCCCGTGCCCCTCGGGCTCGTCGCGCAGGAACAGGACGAGGGGGACGAGGACGATCAGGCCCGCCACCGCGCTGCCCGCGAAGGCGGGCACCCAGCCGAAGCCGTGCAGGACGGGCGCCAGCACCAGGGTGGAGACCAGGTTGCCCGCCATCCCCACCAGCCCGGCCAGCTGCCCCATCACCGGGGCGCGCCGGGCGGGGAACCAGCGGGTGCCGAGCCGCAGCACGGAGATGAAGGTCATCGCGTCGCCGCAGCCCAGCAGGGCGCGGGCGGCCAGCGCCATGCCGTACGAGGGGGAGAGGGCGAAGCAGAGCTGTCCGGCGGTGAAGAGGACGGCGCCCAGCGTCAGCACCTTCTTGGTGCCGAGCCGGTCCACCAGCAGGCCGACGGGGACCTGCATGCCCGCGTAGAGCAGCAGCTGGAGCAGGGAGAACGTGGAGAGCGCGGAGGCGTTAACGTGGAAGCGGTCCGCCGCCTCCAGGCCGGCCACGCCGAGGCTGGTGCGGAAGATGACGGCGACGAAGTAGACGGCGACGCCGACGCACCAGACGGCGACGGCCGTGCGGCCGCCGCGCGGATCGGCGGTCATCGTTCCCCACCGCCGTCGCGGGCGTCGCGGGTGTCGCGGGTGTCGCGGCCGTCGCCGGCGCCGGAGCCCCGCGCCAGCGCCCCGGCCCGGGCCACGTGGCGGCGCACCGCCGCGGCGGCGGCCTCCGCGTCCCCGGCGCGCAGGGCGTCCAGGACCTCCGCGTGCTCGTCGAGGGTACGCTCCACCCGCTCGGGGTGCGCGTGCAGCAGGGCCACGCCCATCCGCAGCTGCCGGTCGCGGAGCTGGTCGTAGAGCCGGCTGAGGATCTCGTTCCCGGCGTTGCGGACGATCTCGGCGTGGAAGCACCGGTCGGCGGTGGTCATCGCGGCCAGGTCTCCCCGGGCCGCGCACCGGCGCAGCTCCTCCAGCAGCTCCGCGAGCCGCTCCAGCAGGGCGGGCGGGGCCGGCACGGCCCTGCGTACGGTGAACTCCTCGACGAGCATCCGGGTCTCGACCACGTCGGCGATCTCCTGCGCGGAGACCGGCAGCACCAGCGCGCCCTTCTTCGGGTAGAGCCGGAGCAGGCCCTCCGTCTCCAGCCTGAGCAGGGCCTCGCGGACCGGGGTGCGGGAGACGCCCACCGCCCCGGCGAGCTCCCCCTCGGTCAGCAGGATCCCGCCCTCGTAACGGCGGTCGAGCACGCCCTGCTTGACGTGGCGGTAGACCCGGTCCGCGGCCGTGGTGACAGGGGTGGCTGATGGCATGCGCACAGGATAGATACATGAGGGACACAACGATCTGCCCCGTCCGCGATGTGGACGCCGGGGACCCGTGGCCGGGGTCGTACGGGGCGGGGCGCTCACCCGGCGCCGGTGACCCCGGCCTCCGGCACGAACGGCTTCCACCGGCCGGCTCCCCGGGCCGTCACGCCGGGCCGTCACGCCGGGCCGATCACCGCGCCCTCGTGCCAGCCCGCCCCGTCGCGCCAGTAGTGCTGGAGCAGACGGTCGGTGCGCAGGACGACGACCTCCAGGTTGAACCCGAAGCTGCCCTGGAGCATCCCGGTGACCGCGAGCGCGTCGTGCCCGAAGACGGCGCCGCGGGTCCAGGGGGCGCCGGCCTCGTTCCCCCGCCACCAGTGCTCGACCCGGCCGTCGGTGCGGGCCACGCACAGCTCGTAGTTCCCGGCGGTGTCCTCGTCGGCGGCGCCGCACGGGCCCTCGATCAGGCAGGGCGCCGAGCCGGCGCCGCCGCCGAAGACCTCCCCGGCCCGCCAGACGAAGCCGTTCGGATCGTCGCGCCACCACAGCTGCATCCGGCCGTCGGTGCGGGCGGCCACCAGGTCGAGGGTCCGGGAGCGGGTCTGGACGAGGGCGGGGCCGTAGTGCGCGATGCCGGAGGCGAAGCGGCCGCCGTCGTGCCAGGTCCAGGGGGCGCCGTTGATCCGCCACCAGTGGTTGAGGCGGCCGTCGGCGGTGCGGACGACCACCTCGAAGTTGCCGGGACTGCCGTAGTCGCTCTGGATGAACGCCGGGGTGGAGCCGATGGCCGCGTCCCCCGGGCCGAAGGCGCCGCCGTCGCGCCAGACGCCGAAGGCCTGCTCGTAGTACCAGTGGCGCAGCCGGCCGCCGGTGGTGACGTGCAGGGACTCCATGTTGCGGTTGTAGGTGCTGCCGGTGAAGGCGGGCTGGCCGGAGGCGTCGCAGGCGAAGGTCCGGCCCCGGGACCAGGCGAAGGGGGTCTCGCCCTCGCGCCACCAGTGCTGGAGCCGGCCGCCGCCCGCGGTGGCCGCCATCTCGAAGTTGCGGTGGGCCCGGCCGTTGCCGCTCTCGTAGACGCTGCCCGTATGCAGGCGGCGCTTGCTCCAGGGGTCCACGTTGGTGTCGCGCAGGCCGCACTTGGCCCAGTGGTCGATGTCGGCCTCGCCGTAGGCGATCCGGCCGTAGCCGCCGACGTGGTGGCCGGTCCCCCAGGAGTTCCTGAACAGCCAGCAGCCGGCCGCGTCGTCGTAGCCGACCACCAGAACGCAGTGGCCGCCCGCGAGCCGCTCGCTGGTGCGGTGGTAGACGCCGGAGCCGAGCCCGAAGAAGTCGTCGTAGACGTCGAAGCAGGCCGTGAGCGGGCCGACCGTGTCCAGCCACACCTTCTGCTGCTCGACGTCGCCGAGGCGTACGTAGTCGGTGATGCGGACGGTGCGGCCCGAGCGGTCCCAGCCGGGCGTGTACTCGGCACGCCAGGCGTCGCGCCGCTCGGCCGGCAGACCGGGGGGCGGGGGGCTGTACGGCCGGCAGTCCGGGTCGGCGAGGCCGCCGTTGTCCCTGATCCAGTCGAGGGCGGTCTCCGGGTCGCCGCCCTGCCCGCAGGCGGACTTCAGGCCGCCGTGGACGTCGCCCTCGGAGCGCGCCGCCCACACGTCGTGCTCGATCCGGGCCATCGACTCGACGAGCCCGGCCGCGGCGAAGGCCCAGCAGGCGGCGCAGGGGTTCTGGTCCTTGACCTTCGTCAGCCAGGGCCGGCCCCACCGGTCACGCCAGTCGACGGCGGTGGGGCGGGCGGTGCCGCCGCGACCGCCGCCGGCCGTTCCCGGTAGCAACCCGTGGGCGGCGCGGCGCCGGGTCAGGTGCGGGTTGCCGCTCGGCCTCCCCACCAGCGCCCGCAGGTCCACCGGACCCGCCTGCGCGGCGGGCGTCAGGTTCGGCCCCGGCTCCAGCCCGAGCGCGGGCCTCGGTACGGGGTCGCCGTCCGACAGGCGCTCGATGACGCTCCAGCGCGCCCCGAGCCGCGCGAGCCGCGCCCGCAGCTCCCCCGCCGTCTGGACAGACTCCTCCGGCATCCCCGGCCCCCCAGCTGCAACCTCGGTCATGAGCCCGGGGAGCGTCTCCCCGGCGCATTCCCCCGTCAAGGGGGGCCGCGCGGTCGCGCGGTGGCACGGGGGTCGTACGCGAGCCCGCCCCGGGGGCGCGTGCACCGACGGGGAAGCCCGGGCGCCGGCGGGCGGGGGCACAGCCCCGGACCCGGGGCCCGGGGCGGGGGCGGGGGCAGCCCCGGACCCGGGGCCCGGCCCGCGCAGTCTCCGAACCGGGTCCCCGGGCGCAGCCCCGAAGCGGGGTGGGGGGCGCAGCCCGGAAGCGGAGTCCGGCGCGCAGCCGGGAACCGGGTCCCCGGGCGCAGCCCGGAAGCGGGGTTGGAGGCGCAGCCCGGAAGCGGAGTCCGGCGCGCAGCCGGGAACCGGGGCCCCGGGCGCAGCCCGGAAGCGGGGTCCGGGGCGGGAGCCCCGGGGAACGGTGGAAGGGCGGGGAGGGGAGCAGCTCCGCGCAGCGGGCCGCAGCTGCGGACGCGGCCCGGCGGCGCAGCCCCCAAACCGGGGCCCGGGGCGCAGCCCCAAACCGGCACCCCGCGCGCAGCCCGGACGCGAAGTCCGGCGCAGCTGGGAACTGGGTCCCCGGGCGCAGCCCGGAAGCGTAGTCCGGGGCGGGAGCCCCGGGGAACGGTGGAAGGGCGGGGAGGGGAGCAGCTCCGCGCAGCGGGCCGCAGCTGCGGACGCGGCCCGGCGGCGCAGC